>JBOHAY010000313.1:0-3501 GCA_050697935.1 Gaiellaceae bacterium
GCACATGACGGCGCTCATCCGCCGCGAGCGGCCGCACATCCTGCACACGCACACGGCGAAAGCCGGAGCGATCGCGCGTGCCGCGGCCCTCCTGTCCGGAGACGCGCGCCCACCGATCGTCGTCCACACGTTCCACGGCCACGTCCTCAAGGGTTACTTCGGTCCCGGCAGGACCGCCTTCTTTCGCCAGGTGGAGCGAAGCCTCGCCTCGAGCTCCGACGTGCTCGTCGCCGTGAGCCCCGAAGTACGGGACGAGCTCGTCGAGCAAGGCGTCGCGCCCCGGAGCAAGTTCGCCGTGATTCGTCTCGGCATCCCCCTCGAGGACCGGCTCGGCGACGAGACAGCGGGCCTCGACTACCGCCGGCTCTACGGGATCCCACCCGAGGCGTTCGTGGTCGGTTGGGTCGGGCGCATGACCGGCGTGAAGGACACGGGCGCGGTCCTCGAGATCGTGCGAGCGACCCGCGAGCGCGGCGTCGACGCCGTCTTGTGCATGGTGGGCGACGGCCCCGATCGCGAGCGACTGGAGCAGCTCGCGCACGATCTGGGCATCGCGCGTTCGACCTACTTCGTCGGTTACCAGTCCGACGTCGCCGGCTACTACGGGCTCTTCGACGCTTTCGTGCTGCCGTCAGTGAACGAGGGCACTCCCGTGAGCGCGATCGAATCGCTCGCGTCCGGCACACCCGTCGTTGCGAACCGTGTCGGCGGTGTTCCCGATGTCGTGCGCGACGGCCTCGACGGCTTCCTCGTCGAGCCAGGCGACACGGATAGCGCCGCGGATCGACTCGCACAGCTCGCCGCCGATCCGAGGCTCAGGTCTCGTCTGGGTGAATCGGGGCGTCGAAGCGTGTTCGAGCGCTACGCGGTCTCTCGTCTCGTGGACGACGTCGACCGCCTCTACCGCTCGCTGCTCGCGGCCAAAGGCTTGTGCGCGCCCTAGGAGGGTCAGGTCTTGAATGACCCTTATCGCCAGCCGCCGGTCGCGCCGCGATAGGTCCCGCGGAAGAGCGCAAGCGGCGTTCGGAGCAGGATCGCGAGATCGACCCGCGGCGAGCGGTGATCCACGTACCAGACGTCGAGCTCGATGCGCTCGGCCCACGGGAGCGAAGCTCGCCCGTGAACCTGCGCCCACCCCGTGAGGCCTGGCCTGACGTCCAACCGGCGGCGTTGGCGGTCGTCGTACTGTTCTACCTGGTAGCGAAGCGTCGGCCGTGGGCCGATGACGCTCATGTTGCCGCGCAGGACGTTCCACAGCTGCGGCAGCTCGTCGATCGACGTTCTCCGGAGGATCCGGCCGACGCGCGTAATCCGCGGGTCACCTTCGTCGACCGCGTACCCGGCGCCGAGAGTCTCTGCGTCGACGACCATCGAACGCAGCTTCAGAACGTCGAAGTCTTCGCCGTTCTTGCCGACCCGCGTCTGCCGATAGAGGATCGGCCCACGATCCTCGAGCTTGGTCGCGAGTGCGGCGAGCCCGAGGAACGGGCTCGCCAGCACGAGCCCTGTACCGGCGACGAGCAGGTCAGCCACACGGTTCATCGCGTTCCGGAGGCCTTGTCCCACATCTGCGGCGTCCCCGAGCGCAGGTACCGGACGAGCGCAGCGACGGTCGCCTTGGTCACGACGTAGTAGTAGTAGGCGAGCCGGGCGCCAGGAACCGGGAGCCGCGCTCTCCCCGCTGCCGCCAGGCCGAAGCCAACGAGCTGAAGGGCGAGGAAGACGCGGTAGAACGGCGCTCGGCCGAGGAGCGCGACGTTCGAGACCAGCAAGCCGATGTGCAGGAGGCCCGTGGAGTAGCGGAGCACGCGATGCGAGATCAGCTCGGCCATGTACAGAGGACGCGTGCGCCGAAAGATCCTTCCGGTCAGGATGTGCCCGAGAGCGCGAGCGATCGTGCGCACCTTGCGCCCGTACTCGTCCTCGGGCTCGGCGGCGGGCTTTTCGACCGCGATCGCACCGGGCTCATAGACAGCCCGGCGTTTCGCCTGCTCCATCAAGTAGGGAAAGCCGAAATCGTGTCCGAATTTCGGATCGTCCTCGACGTAGGCATCTCGTTGCACCGCATAGATCGCACCGTTGCCTGCCGTGATCGAGCTGCAGGCGGATTCCTGCTTGCGCACCCACATCTCGTAGCGCCAGTAGACGCCCTCGAGGTTCGCGCCGTCGGCGCTCTCGAGTCGAAGCTGCCCACACACGTACCCGACCTCGGGGTCGGCCAGGTTGCTCACGAGCAGGCGGAGGGCGTCCGGCTTCCACTCGGTGTTTGCATCCGTAAACGCGAGCACGTCACTCGCGGTCTCGCGAACCGAGCGGTGCTGTGCAGCCACCTTGCCCTCGCGCGGACATCGGAGGAGGTGTACGCGCGGCTCACGGGTGGCGATCTCCTCGACGATCGCGTCGGTTGCGTCGTTCGACCCGTCGGACGCGACCACGATCTCCAGCCGATCGGCTGGATAGTCGAGCTCGAGCAGGTTCTCGAGGCGCCGGCCTATGACGTCCTCCTCGTCGTGCGCCGAGACGACGAGGGCGACGGAAGGCGTGATCTCGGCCTTCCTCACCGGTCTCGGGCGGAGCCGGGCGAGCACGCCCATGGCTACCGGGTAACCCGCATGCGTCCAGGCGAGAGCTCCGAGCGATCCCCAGAACGTGGCCTTGCCAATCACGCGCGCGAGTGTAAACGGGGTCTGACCCCGGGTCTGACCCCTTCGTAACGACTTTCCGCCGGGGTCTGACCCCTCATGTCCTCAGAAAATCGCGGCGTAGGCGTTCAACGCAGGCTGCCCGCCGAGGTGGGCGTACAGCACGCGCGAGCCCGGCTCGATCCTGCCGGACTGCACGAGATCGATCAGTGCAGCCATCGACTTGCCCTCGTAGACCGGGTCCGTCAGAACGCCTTCGAGGCGAGCACACAGTCGAATGGCATCGATCGTCTTCGCGTCGGGGATGCCGTACGTACCGGCATGCCACTCGTCGAGCAGCACGATCTCTTCGTCGCCGAGCGAACGATCGAGGCCGATCGCATTTGCGGTGCTGCGAGCTATCCGCGCGATCTGCTCCCATGTCTGCTCCACCGTCGCCGAGCCGTCGATCCCGAGCACGCTCCGTGCGACGTTCTGGGCAGCAAAGCCGGCGATCATGCCGGCTTGTGTCGAGCCGGTCACCGAACAGACGACGATCGTCTCGAAGAAGACCCCGAGGCCGCGCTCCTGCTCCGCTACCTCGTCCGCCCAGCGCGCAAAGCCGAGCCCTCCGAGCGGATGGTCCGATGCACCCGCAGGAATCGCGTAGGGCTTGCCGTCACGTTCCACCACCGAGGCGAGCGCATCCTCCCAGCTCGGACGAATGCCGATGTCGAACCCCGCCTGATCGAGCCGCACATCGGCACCCATGATTCGTGACAGGAGAATGTTCCCGACCGTCTCGTAGCCGGGGTCCGTCCAGTCCACCCAGTGCTCCTGCACGAGCACGCAGCCGAGCCCGAGCGAAGCGGCGACCGCG
>JBOHAY010000314.1:0-11009 GCA_050697935.1 Gaiellaceae bacterium
GTGTAGGTCTTGCCGCCGTTCGTCGGCTTCGGAACGGACGTCGCGAGGTCCGGGACGACGATATTGCCCTTTGGACCGACGACATGGTTGAACTGCACGAGCGTTCGCAGCATCAGGTTGCTGTAGATCGTGAACCCGTTGGCGAGGTACTCACCCGTCGGGTCGAAGCTGTTCGTCCAGCCGAACGCGGTCTCCCACCCCACGCGGTATGTCCCGCCCCGCTGGTCACTCTTGCTCGGCCCCGCCGAGGCGGCCGAGACCAGCGCCACAGTCAGCGCCAAGACTCCGATGAGGGCGGCAAACGACATCCCCACCCTCCGCTTCGTTGGTTGAACTCGCACTTGCCCTCCTTCCCCCGCTCTCAGGCGGGAATCATGCAATGAGTGCCTGCATACAGTGAGACGTTTGAAAAGCGGCTCGGTCGGGCCTGCATCATCGATCGGTGCGGACGTCGAGCGCGTCGCGCAGGCCGTCTCCGAGAAGGTTGAACGCGAGTGTCGTCACGACGAGAAACGCGCCCGGGAACAACATCAGCCACCATGCTACGTCGTAGAGGCCCGAAGCATCGGCGAGTATCTGGCCCCACGACGCCTGATCGGGCGGGACCCCGAGGCCGAGATACGAGAGCGCTGCCTCAAAGAGGATGCTCTGCGGGATGAGCAGCGTCGCGAGCACGATGATCGGTGCGGCAAGGTTCGGGAGGACGTCGCCCGCGATGATTCGCGCGCTTCCGGCCCCAATCGAACGGCTCGCTTCGACGAACTCCTTCTCCTTCAGTGAGAGCGTGTTCCCTCTGACCACTCGCGCGACGTACGACCAGGAGAACAGCGCGATCACCAGGATGACCAACGTCAGTCCGGGCTGGACAAGCCCACCCAGACATCCCTCCTTTGTCGTGCTACACGATGCGACGATCCCGATCGCGATGAGAAACGTCGGGACGGCGAGCATGACATCGGCGCCGCGTGACAGCGCGGTGTCCGTCCAGCGTCCGAAATAGCCCGCGAGCAGGCCGACCAACGTCCCTATCAGCACGGCAATACCGGACGCGACGATGCCGACGAGAAGCGACGTCCTGGCGCCGTACATCGTGCGGACGAAGAGATCGCGTCCGGCCGCATCGGCGCCGAACCAGAACTCCGAGTTGGGCCCGAGCGGAATGCCGAAGTCGTCCGTCATCGCGCTGTAGGGCTCGTTCGAAGCGTGTCCCGAAATGCGCTCTGCGAGAGGGCCGCCGAACAGTGCGATGAGAACGAGCAGAATGACGACAACCCCTCCCATGAGCGCGGCCTTGTCCTGCTTGAACCGAGCCCAGAACAGCTGCCGGGGAGTGCGCGCCGCTGGAGCGACGTCGAGCGCACCGATTACGGCGTCAGCCGTGCTCAAGCCACCCTACAGCACGAGTTTTGCACGGGGCGAGTATAAGCAGCGCTCCGCAAACGAATGCGACCCCTTCCGGGGTCGCATTCGTGAACGCAATGCCGGGCTCGCGTTAGGCGGCGAGGCCTGCGAGATCGCGCAGCGCCTCAAGGCGCTTCAGCGCCTGGCCTTCGAGCTGACGAACGCGCTCGCGCGTGAGGTCGAGCTCGTGGCCGATCGCCTCGAGCGTCCACGGCTCGCCCTCGAACCCGAACCGAAGCTCGAGGATCCGACGCTCGCGCTCCGGAAGCGCATCGAGCGCGCGCCGGATGCTCTGGCGTCGCAGTGACTCCTCGGCCTCGTCGAACGGGTCAGCCGCTTCGCGGTCGGCGAAGAGGTCTCCGAGCTCGCCCTCGTCGTCTGCGCCGACCGTCTGGTTTAGCGAGACGGACGCATGGGCGGCACCGAGCGCCTCGTCGACGTGCTGGAGCGGAAGACCCGTGGCCTCGGCGAGCTCCTGCTTCGTGGCCTCACGTCCAAGCTCGACCTCGAGCCGTCGGGCGGCCCGGGAGAGCTTCTGCTGGCGCTCGACCACGTGCACAGGCACGCGGATCGTCCGCGCGTGGTTCGCGACGGCGCGCTGCACCGACTGGCGGATCCACCACGTTGCGTAGGTCGAGAACTTGAAGCCGCGCCGCCAGTCGAACTTCTCGACTGCGCGGTTCAGGCCTAGGGTCCCCTCCTGGATGAGATCGAGGAACGGGACGCCGAGGCCGCGATAGCCCTTCGCGATGGAGACGACGAGCCGGAGGTTCGACTCGATCATCACGCGCTTCGCGACGGGGTCACCGCGCTCGATCCGCTTGGCCAGCGAGACCTCCTCGGCGGCGGTCAGCAGCTTGTGGCGGCCGACGTCGGCCAGAAAGAGCTGGAGGCTGTCGGCCGCACCTGACACCGCGCCGGCCTCGTACTGCTTGGCGGCAGCCGCTTCCTTCTCGGCGTCGACCTCCGGCTGGGTGATCTCGATGTTGTGCGCCTCGAGCTCGCGCTGGAGCAGCTCGGCGTCTTCCTCGCCGATGTCGTGCTCGAGCACGAACGCCTCGAGCTCGGGCGCCTCGAGCTGGCCCCCGTGCTCCTCGGCGCGCTCGATCAGAGCCTTTACATGCTCCGACTCGAACAGTTCGATGAGCTGGTTCTGCGTCAAGTTCGTGTTTCAGTCCTTTCGAGCTTCGTTCAGGGGGAGTGACAAACTTACGGAGTCTACGGCGTCTTTCGGTCTTGTTCCAGCGTGATCTATCGGCACTTGTGTGTCACAAGCTCGTAACGTTCGCACCCTTCTCTCGTATTCCGCCTCTCGAGCTCAAGCGGTTCACGGCGCAAACGCACGGAGCCCGTAGGCCCACTCCTACCTGAGACGTCCTCCGCCCCAGGCAAGTTAGATCATGACCGCTCGAGCGGACGGCGAAAACCCCCCTCACACACGCTTTACGCGCTCTTAGCGCGTCTTTCCGCGAGGAGCTCGCTCGCGCGTTCGAGGGTAACGCCCTCTGGGGTGTCGCCGCGGCGAAGACTCGCGTTCGTCTCACCGTCCGTCACGTAAGGCCCGAATCGGCCGTCGCGGACGACTATCGACCGGCCGTTGGCCGGATCGACGCCGAGTTCCTTGAGCGGACCGCGCGCCGCGCCCTTTCCTCCGCGTCGCCGCGGTGGCTGCGCGAACAACGCAAGCGCTTGCTCGAGAGTCACGGTGAAGAGCTGCTCCTCCGCTTCGAGCGAGCGCGACTCGGCGCCCTTCTTCACGTAAGGCCCGTAGCGGCCGTTCTGAGCCGTCACCTCTTCGCCGTCGACCTCGCCGACGACTCGCGGGAGTGAGAGGAGCCTGAGCGCGTCGTCGAGCGAGATCGACTCGGGTGACATCGTCGCGAAGAGCGAGGCGGTTCTCGGTTTCGTCTTCGCGTCCTCCGGGAGCGCCTCGGTGACGTAGGGGCCGTACCGTCCGGTCCGGACGACCAGCTCGTGACCGCTGTCGGGATCGACGCCGAGCGAGCGGCTGTCTGGCTGCGAGAGCAGTTCTTCGACCTTCGACGTCGTCAGCTCGTCTGGCACGACATCCACCGGCAGGCTTGTGCGCTGTTCTCCGCGCTCGAGGTACGGCCCATAGCGGCCGACACGAACGACGGCTTCGCTCCCCGGAATCGCGATGGAGTTCACAGCGCGGGCGTCGATCTCGTCGAGGTGGTCGGTGACGAGGTGGTGAAGACCGGGATCGTCGCCGTTGCCGAAATAGAACTTCGTGAGCCAGTCGACTCGCTCTTCGCCACCTGAGGCGATGCGATCGAGGTCATCCTCCATCCGCGCCGTAAAGTCGAAGTCCACGAGTTGCTCGAAGTGGCGCTCGAGCAGGTTGACGACCGCGAACGCCACGAACGTCGGAACGAGCGCCGTCCCTTTCTTGAAGACGTAGCCTCGGTCGACGATCGTCGAGAGGATCGCAGCATAGGTCGACGGTCGTCCGATCCCACGGTCCTCGAGGGCCTTGACGAGCGTCGGCTCCGTGTAACGCGCAGGAGGAACGGTCGCGTGCCCGTCCGGCTCGAGCGTCACAACGGAGACGTCCTGTCCTTCGCTCAGCTGCGGCAAGACGCGCTCCTCGTCGTCATCCGCGGGCTCGTCGCGACCCGGTTCGTACGCTGCGAGAAAGCCGCGGAAGGTGATTACCGTTCCGGACGCGCCGAACTCCGCGTCCTCACCCGTCGAGCTGCTCGCGGCGATTCGCAGTGACACGGTCTGGCCGCGGGCGTCCTCCATCTGCGACGCGAGCGTTCGCTTCCAGATGAGGTCGTAGAGCGCGTGCTCGTCGCGCCCGAGCTCACCTTGCACCTCCTTCGGAGTTCGAAACTCGTCGCCGGCCGGCCGGATCGCCTCGTGCGCCTCCTGGGCATTCGCGACCGTGCGCCCGTAGCGGCGTGGCTTCTCGGGCACGAACTCGGTGCCGAAGAGCTCGCGAACCTGCGTCCGCGCTGCTTCCAGAGCGGACTCGGAGAGTGTCGTCGAGTCCGTACGCATGTACGTGATGTAGCCGGACTCGTAGAGCCGCTGGGCGACGCGCATCGTCGTCTGAGCGGAAAACCGAAGCTTGCGGCTCGCCTCTTGCTGCAACGTCGCCGTCCTGAACGGCGCGGCCGGCTTGCGACGATACGGCCGCTCCTCGACGGAGCGGACAACGAACGTCGCACCTTCGAGACGAGCAGCCAGCGATCTCGCGCCTTCCTCGTCGAGCCGAGTGACTCCGTCGTCGCGCAGGTCTCCGGACGGCGCGAAGTCACGTCCTTGTGCGACCCGGGCGCCGTCGAGTGCGACGAGCCGAGCCTCGAACGCTCCGGGTTCGAACGTCGCCACGAGGTCCCAGTACTCGGCTGACGTGAACGCCATGCGCTCCCGCTCGCGCTCGACGACGAGGCGCGTCGCAACGGACTGCACACGTCCGGCGGACAAGCCGCGCGTCACCTTCTTCCATAGGACCGGTGACACCTCGTAGCCGTAGAGCCGGTCGAGGATCCTTCGCGTCTCCTGAGCATCGACGAGGCGCTTGTCGATGCTCCTGGTCTCCTCGAGCGCTCGCGCGATCGCGTCCTTCGTGATCTCGTGGAAGACCATGCGTCGAACGGGGACCTTCGGCTTCAGCACTTCGACGAGGTGCCAGGCGATCGCTTCGCCTTCTCGATCCTCGTCCGTTGCAAGGAGGAGCTCGTCGGACGCGGAGAGGAGCTTTCGAAGTTCGGTGACGATCTTCTTCTTGCCGGGATCGACGACGTAGTAGGGCTCGAACCCCTCGGAGACGTCTACGCCGAGCGCGCCGAACCGCTTTCGGTGCGCCTCGGGAACGTCAGAGGCGCGATCGGGTAGGTCGCGAATGTGGCCCACACTGGACTCGACGGCGTAATCGCCGCCCAGGAAGCCCGCGATGGTCCGCGCCTTGGCAGGGGACTCGACGATGACGAGGCGCTTGGGCATTGGCGGAACACCTTAGCGCTCGGTTCAGGCTGAGCGACCATGTCGCGATGCGGCGCTGGGTGCCGCGCCGCGTCCTCGGTCGCGCCCATATTCTCGATATGGCCGGTCCCTGCGTCCTTGCCTCGCGACACCCATCATCCGCCTCGCGACGGGCGACAGCCTGAACCGAGCGCCCGCGCTGGGATCAGGTGCCGCAATCCGGCGATACTGCCCCGCGTGACACGACCGCATCGCCCGAGTTGGTTCTACTACGTCGTCGCGGCTCTCAGCTGGCCAGTGTTGAAGACGGTGTTTCGCCACCGGGCGACCGGCGTCGGGAACGTTCCGCGCGACGGCGGCTACGTCATCGCTGCGAATCACTGGTCGAACTTCGACCCCTGGCCGCTCGCCCTCGCGTTCTTTCCGCGTCGCTTCTTTCGCTTCATGGCAAAGGCTGAGCTCTTCTGGTTTCCCCTCAGTGCGGTGATCAGGGCCGGAGGCGGCTTCAAGGTGCGCCGCGGCGAGCGAGACGAGGAGGCCATGGACACCGCACTTGCGCTCGCGCGCGACGGGCATGTAGTCGTGATGTTCCCGGAAGGTACGAGACGGCGGAAGGGGATGCGCAAGAGATACGAGGCGCGCTGGCATACGGGCGCCGCCCGCATCGCGCTCGAAGCGGGCGTCCCGCTCGTTCCGGCGGGGATCGCCGGGACGAACCGTCTCGCCCGTCTCGGGCCGCTCCGTGTGGCCTACGGGCGCCCGATCGAGCTGGACGACCTCGCGGGCTTGCCTCCAGCAGACGCCGCACAGGTGGCGACCGATCGCTTGCAAGAGGCAATCACCGAGCTCGAGCGTTCGCTGGCGTGAGACCACTTCTCGTGATGGACGGCGACTCGTTCGCGCATCGCGCCTACCACGCGCTGCCCAAGACAATGCGCCGAGACGACGGAGGCCCGGGGAACGCCCTCATCGGGTTCACGAACATGATGCTCCGCCTGTGGCAGGAGGAGCGGCCGCGGACGATCCTCGTCGCCTGGGACACGCTCGATGTCCCGACCTACCGGCACGACGCACTCGAGAGTTATCAGTCCGGCCGCGTGTTCGACGCGGAGCTCCTCGAGCAGCTCGATCTCCTCCCGTTGCTCGTTGCCTCCGCAGGCTTCGCATGCGCGAAGGATGCGGGCTACGAAGCCGACGACTTCCTGGCAGCGGCAGTCGGTCGCGAAGAAGCGGCCGGCGGCGAGACTCTCGTCGCGACTTCGGATCGAGACGCCTTTCAGCTTGCGAGCCTCCACACGACGATCCTGCAGCCGGTTCGGGGAGCTGCGCCGGCGCGCATCGGCCCGGTCGAGGTACGCGAGCGCTACGGGGTCGATCCCACGCAGGTGCCCGACTTCATCGCCCTGCGTGGCGATCCATCCGATCGGATACCTGGCGCGCGTGGCATCGGGGAGAAGAGAGCCGCGGACCTGCTCGGTCAGTTCGGGTCGCTGGAGGCGATGCTCGGAGACGGTCGCTTCGCAGCGGAATCCGATGCGCTGCGCCTCTATCGGCAGATTGCGACGATGGATCGGGAGGCCCCACTTCCGCCGCTCCCCGACGTCGCACCTGACTGGACGTCGGCTGCCGATCACGCGCGGGAGCTCGGGTTGCCGGGTGTGGCCCGCAGATTCGAGGAGGCCCGAACGTGGATGTGATCAGCCACGCCGCGTTTGCTCGTCTGCACTCGCCCAGCGACCCCGAGTACGTGGAGATTCCGTACCGGCTCGAGCGGCTCCTCGACCGCTTCCCCGCGTTCGTCGACGGAGAGCCCGCCGAGCGCGCGCAGATCGAGCGGGTTCACGACGGTCGGTACATCGACGCTGTGGACGCCATTCTCGACGAGGTGTGGCTCGACGCGGACACTGCCGCCGATGCGACCACGCCAGAGGCGGCGCGCCTCGCTGCCGGGTGTGCGATTCGCGCCGTCGAGACCGGCGGCTTCGCGCTCCTGCGCCCCCCGGGCCACCACGCTCTGCGCGCGTCGGCGATGGGGTTCTGCATCTACAACAACGTGGCCATCGCCGCACGTCACGCCCAAGCGGAGCTTGGGCTCGCGCGCGTGGCGATCGTGGACTTCGACGTCCATCACGGGAACGGCACCGAGGCGCTCTTCCGTGAAGACCCCTCTGTCCTGATGGTCTCTATGCACCAGTGGCCGTTCTGGCCCGGAACCGGTGGCCCGGGCTCGAGCGACGAGCACACGCTCAACATCCCACTCGCCGCGGGCTCCGGCGACACCGAGTACCTGCGAGCGTTCGACGAGATCGTCCAGCCGGCTGTCCGTGCGTTCGAGCCCGATGTGCTGCTCGTCTCGGCTGGCTTCGACGCGCATCGCGACGATCCGCTGGCGCAGATGGAGATGAGCGTGGACGGGTTTCGCGAGCTCGCCCGCCGCTGCAGTGCTCTGGCGCCTCGAGTCGCTGCGGTGCTCGAGGGTGGCTACAACCTCGACACGCTTCCGGACCTCGTCGAGGCGGCGCTCGAGGGCTTGTCGAGCTAGCTACGCGCGGTCTCGAGACGTTCGAGGGCCTCGCGGCGCGACGACACGCCGAGCTTCTTCAGGAGGCTCTTGACGTGCGAGCGGACAGTGTGCTCCGAGATGAAGAGCCGCTGGGCGATCTCGTCGGTACCGAGGTGCTCGTCGAGGAGGAGGAGCACCTCGACCTCACGCGCGGAGAGCACTCGAGTGATCGCCTCGGGAATCCCGTCCAGCCTCCCGCCCTCACGAACGCGATCCAGGAGCCGTCGTGCCACGCCTCCCGAGAGTGCGGCATCGCCTCGCGCGACTCCGCGCAGGAATGTCGCGATCTGCTCGGGTGGTTCGGTCTTGAGCAGGTAGCCGGACGCGCCGGCTCGGATCGCCGCGAGCAGGTTTTCCTCCGCATCGGAGGCGGTCAGCACGACGACCTCACAGGTCGGTGCGTGCTCGCGAATCTGCGGGAGCGCCGTCAGCCCGTCCATTCCGGGCATCGTCAGGTCGAGAAGTACGAGGTCAGGCTGAAGCGTCTCGGCTTGCGCGATCGCTCGTTCGCCGTCTTCTGCTGCGCCGACGACGTCGAATCCCTGCTGTGCGAGCAACGCCGAGAGCGCGTCTCGCGTCAGGGGATGGTCGTCCACGATCAGGATGCGCTCGGTCACCACCCCCTTATCGGCATCACTCCGCCTGCCGACAAGGGAAGCGTGGACACCGTTCGGGCTCAGAGCTACCGATCGTGGCTCCTCGGGGAGATCCTGCTCGTTGGTCTCCTCGCCTCCGGGACGGCGCTTTTCGCTGCGAGCGAGTCGTTGCAGTCGGTCTACGAGCTCCACGACGCCCGGCTCGCGTTCGACACCGTTGTAGCCGTCGTCGCTGCGATCGTCTGCGTCCTCGCCTCCGTTCGCTTCCTCGTCGATGGACGCACGCTCGATCTGTTGCTCGCCGCCGGATTCTTGAGCATCGCGCTCGGTACGGTCGCGTTCAGCCTCGTGCCCGTGCTCGGCGGTGGTTCGCTGACGTCACAGTCCGCGTGGGCCTTCGTCGGCGCACGCCTACTCGGCGCAGGGCTCATCGCGATCGCCCCCTACGTCGACGGCCGCATGTCCTCGCGCCGTCCGTCCCTCCTTGCTGTCGGAATTGGCGTCGCGACTGTGCTCGGCGCTGCGGCTGTCAGCCTGCGCGGTTCCGGCTGGAGCGCGAGCCCGCTCGAGGTCGAGATGATCGAAGGCTCGTACGTCCAGCTGGCCGCGGCCCTGCTCGCGAGCCTCTGGCTCGTCGCTCTTGTGGGGTTCGGTCTTCGGTATCGCCGTCATGGCCGCGATCTCGACAGCTGGATGTGTCTTGCGGCAACGCTTGCGCTTTTCGCCGATCTCAACCTGGTCTTCACACCGGTTGTGTCGAGCGACTACGTCCTTCAGGGCGACTTCCTCCGCGTGATCGCGTACGGGACTCTGCTCGTGGGCGTATGGCGGGCGATCTCCGAAGCCGAGTTCGGTCGTGCGGTGGCGGACGAACGAGCGCGCGTGGCGCGGGAGATCCACGACGGGCTGGCCCAGTATCTCTTCGCGATCTCGACGCAGGTCAGCATGCTCGAATCGGGAGCTCCCCTCGAGCAGGTCCTCCCGAGGCTCAAGCAGGCGTCGATCTCGGCGCAACAGGAGGCCCGATTTGCCGTTCTCGCGCTCTCTTCCGCGGGAGGCTCGGCGCGATTCGACTCCGCACTTCGCCGTTATGTGGAGGTACTCACCGCCGATGGTGCGCTCGACGTCGAGCTCGACGTGGATCCTCAGGTCCGCCTGGCTCCGGACGAGCAGATCGAAGTGTTCCGAATCGTTCAGGAAGGGCTCGGCAACGCCCGCCGGCATTCGGGAGCCGGGCACGTCGAGGTGTCGATCTCACACCAGGGCGGCAGACGAGTCGTCGCCGTCTCGGACGATGGAATCGGGTTCGACGACACGACCGCCACGTCCGGGCAGGGCGTCGCCAACATGCGGCTTCGAGCCCAGGCGATCGATGGCCAGCTGCGCCTGAAGTCGGCGCCGGGGCGCGGCACGGCGATCGAGGTCATCCTCAGGGCGGCGTAGTCCTCCGCTCGGCTGATCGAAGCGGCCCGGAGGAGCTGCCTACGCGGCGAGTGGCGCCGGTGCGATCGGCTGGGCTACGCCGATCATCGAGTCGCGCGACACGAGTGCCGCCAGCTCGTCCTCGCTCATGCTCTCCGTGCCCGCCGGGCGCCGCGGGATCACGAGGTAGCGAATATCCGCAGTCGAGTCGACGACGCGTAACTCGACGTCGTCTTCGAGCTCGAGGCCGAACTCCTCGAGGACCCCACGGGGATCCGATACAGCGCGGGAGCGGTAGGGCAGGCTCTTGTACCAGTCGGGCGGCGGGCCGAGCAGCGCCTTCGGGTAACACGAACAGAGCGTGCAGACGACTATGTGGTGCACCGTCTCGGTGTTCTCGAGAGCGACGACTATCGGTGAGGGCCCTGGGTCGAGATCGAGCTCGAGCACCGCGGCTCGGGCGTCCAGTAGGAGGCGCCCCTTGAACTCGGGGTCGACCCAGGCGCGTGCCACGAGCCGGGCACCGTCACCGGGTGAGCGCGAGACGAGCCAGTCGATCCGGGCCCGGACATCTTCGCGGTCGATCACGCCCCGCTCGAGCAGGAGGCTTTCGAGAGCGCGGACGCGCGCCGCGATGGGCGGCTCGCTCCTAGTCGTGATCGCGTCGTGGTCGTGATCGTGGCCGTCGTGGTCATGGTCGATCATTCGGCTTCCTCCAGCCAGTGCTCGAAGACGTCGACGTACAAGCGGTCGGCCGCCGGCCCTTTATACGTCGCCCAGAGCTCGTGTTGCGGGACGCTGACGAGGTAGAGCGGTTGCACGGGGAGCCCATCTTCGCCGTACGCGCGGGTCTCCGGGTTCGTGAAGGAGGTGTGGACGCGCTCGACGCGACCACACATACCCTTGAGGTACGCCGGAGTGCGGTGATGGCCCTCGTGCTCGCGCGTGGCGATCCGAACCGGCTGTCCGACCCGATACGTCATTCGGCAAGCCTCGAATCGAGTTCCCCGGGCGCGAGCACGCCATTCTCGGTGAGGATCGCCTCCATCGAGAAGAGCCAGCGCTCGTAGTACGAC
>JBOHAY010000315.1:0-5905 GCA_050697935.1 Gaiellaceae bacterium
GTATCTCTCAGAGAGTCAGACCCCGGGCAGTGTCTCAGGAGGACGACTCGCCGCGTTCGAGGCCGGTATCCACGGGAGATCTGACCGTGGTCATGTCCGTGAAGGACGTGTCCCGGGGTCTGACCCCTGTCAGAGCCCTTCGATCCGTGAGGCGCCGACGATGGCCTCAGCACCGTCCGCGAAGCGGACGAGCGCCTTGCCCTTTCCGTCGTAGTCGGGCGACCAGACGACGATCGTCGCCTCGTCGCCGTTCACGAGACACGCGCGACCGTCCTCGGCGTCGAGCCCCCGCCAGAAGCGTACGAACGGATTCTCGTCCCACTCCCGGCCGATGGTCGTCTCGTCGGTGTGTCCCGGAAGCACGCGCAAGTGGTGAGGAAGAGCCATGAGCACGTCCATCACGGAGCGGCGCATCTCATCGGCCGGCCCGCCACCAACAGCATCGCGGAACAGCGTGTCGCCGGTGAAGCAGAGGTCGCCGACGACGAACGAGACCCCGTCGTCCGAGTGCCCCGGGGTCGCGAAGGGCTCGATGCGCAGCCCGCCGGTCTCGACGGCGGCCGCCGTCACTTCGAGACCGAACCGCTCGACGAGCTCGTCGTTACCCGCGACATGATCCGCGTGCCCATGGGTCACCAGCAGGTGCGTCGGCGTCAAGCGCTCGCGCTCGACGACCTCCAACAGGGGCTCGAGAGGCGCACCGCTGTCGACGAACACGGCCTTTCCGCCGGGCTCGTCACCGAGCACGAAAGCGTTCGAGAGCCAGGAGGGATGCAGGCTTCGCTCGACGATCATCGCCATTAGACGTTCGCCTCGAACGCGCCCGGAACACCGCCGATGACGAGCATCTCGACGCCCTCGTCGCCCGGAACGAGCCGCCTCTTCTGGCCTGCGCCAACCCTGGCAAACGTGCCGGGCGCGAGCTCGAAGGCTTCATCGCCGGCATGCATCGTCGCGGAGCCTCCGAACACGAAGTAGACCTCCTCCTGGCCGTCTTTGTCGTGGTCGTGGTCGGGATAGTCCGCAAAGCCCGGCGGGAAGCGCTCGACGTTCATCCCGAAGGAGGTGACGCCGAGGCCCTTGCGAGCGAAGAGGAAGCGGCCGTTCCCCCCGTGCGACTCGAGCTCGTCGATGTGTTTCACGGTCACGTCGGCCATCGCCTGTCCTTTCGCTGGTCGGAACTCGCCGAGATCGTACGGGAGGAATCGCGCTCCGCCCGCCGAATCCGCGCGCGGCGAAGGGCTTTCGGCTGGCCATTGCGCAGGATCGGAATCGCTGACCCGCGATTCCGATTGCGCGACAACCCTGAAGGGAGGAACCATGAACAACGTGTTCGACGAGCGAGAGGTCGTCGAGGAGGCAGCCGACAAGTGGTGGCTCTTCCTGCTCACCGGCATCGCTTGGCTGGTCTTCGCGCTCCTCGTGTTCCAGTGGGACTACACGACGGTCGCGGCGATCTCCTACCTCTTCGGCGTGATCGCGATCGTCGCCGGGGTCAACGAGTTCTTCCAGATCGCCGTGTCGACGACCGGCTGGAAGTGGATCCACGGCTTTCTTGGCGTGCTCTTCATTCTCGCCGGGATCTACGCGCTGTGGCACCCGTACGACACATTCGCCACCCTGGCCGGCCTCGTCGGCCTGTTCCTGCTCGTCAAAGGGATTTTCGACATCACCGTCGCCTTCATCACGAAGGATCAGTTCGAGCTCTGGTGGCTGCAGCTCGTGACCGGCCTGATCGAGATCCTGCTCGCGTTCTGGGTGGCGGGGAACCACAAGGAGAAAGCCATCTTGCTCGTGGTCTACGTCGGGATCATCGCGCTGGCGCGCGGCATCACCGAGATCTTTCTCGCCTTCAAGCTCAAGGGTCTGCGAAGGCGGCTGGCGGCCGCATAGGTCGACCGCAAGAGGAGCTTCGAGAGGGCCGCCCTATGCGGCCCTCTCACGTTTTCGAGCGTCGCATCGGTCCTCGTCGCGTTGTATAGGATCGCGCCGATGCGTCGAGCGGCTCTCGTACTCGTCGTTCTGGTGGCGACTCTCGGACTCGTAGCAGCCGGCTGCGGCGGCGAGGAGACCGTGACCGCGACTCCCGATACCGTCGAGGGCACGATCGAGACGACCACGACGGAGACCACCGAGACGACGGGCACCGAGACCACCGAGACGGAGACGACGGAGACCGAGACGACCGCGACCGAGACGACCGAGACCACGCCGGCTCTCGAAGGCGATCCGGTTGCGGGCAAGGAGGTCTTTCTCGGAGCCTCGTCCTGCGGTGGGTGCCACACGCTCGCCGACGCGGGGACCACCGGCGCCGTCGGGCCGAACTTCGACGAGTCGCAGCCGAGCTACGAGCTCGCCCTCGACCGCGTGACCAACGGCCAGGGCGGCATGCCGGCCTTCTCGGGCACGCTCAGCGAGCAGCAGATCGCCGACGTCGCGGCCTACGTCTCGTCCGCCGCGGGCGGCTGAGCCGGCATTCACACGCCTAGTGGCTCAGAGCCACAAAGCCTCGAGCTTGTGGCTCAGAGCCACAAAGCGTGAAGACGTCGAGATCGAAGCCGGCTTTCTAGACTCTCCTTCGTGATCGACCTCAAGGCGGCTCGGAGCGACGTCGACGGCTGGCGTGCGGCGCTCGCCCGCAAGGGCGCAGCCGAGGAGTTCGACGCGTTGCTCGCGGCCGACGAGCGTTGGCGCTCCCTCATCCCGCGCGTCGACGAGTTGCGCGGCAAGACGAAGCTCAAAGGCAAGCCGACTCCCGACGAGCTCGAGGCACTGAAGCCCGTCAAGGCCGAGTTGCGAGAGGTGGAGGAGGAGCTCGCTGCAGCGGAAGCCGAACGCGACGAGGCGCTGGCGCTCGTTCCGAACCCACCGCACGAGTCATCCCCGGACGGAGACACCGAGGACGATGCAGCCGAGCTCAGCCGCTTCGGCGAACCGCCCGTGCTCGAAAGCCCGCGAGAGCACACGGAGGTGGGCCGGTTCGACATGGAGCGCGCTGCGCGAGTCTCTGGTGCGCGCTTCGGATACGTCATCGGCGACTCGGCACGTGTCGCCATGGCGCTGTACCAGTTCGCGCTCGACCACCTCGCGGAGGCGGGCTTCACTCCCGTGATCCCGCCTGTTCTCGTCCGCGAGGAGGCGATGTACGGGACGGGGTTCTTCCCCACCGACCGTACGAACATCTATGCGCTCGAAGCAGACGCCCTCTACCTGACCGGCACCTCCGAGGTCGCGCTGGCGTCGCTGCACATGGGAGAGATCCTCGAGCGCAAGGACCTGCCTCTCCATTACACGGCCTTCTCGACCTGCTTCCGTCGCGAGGCGGGGGCAGCCGGCAAGGACACGCGGGGCATGTTCCGCGTCCACCAGTTCAACAAAGTCGAGATGTTCGTGTTCGTCGAGCCGGCGACGTCGTGGGACGAGCACGACCGGATGCTCGATCTCGAAGAGCGGTTCCTGCAGGCGCTCGGGCTGCCCTATCGCGTGATGAACGTGGCCGCGGGCGACCTCGGTGCCTCGGCAGCGAAGAAGTACGACATTGAGGCGTGGTTCCCGTTCCAGGAGCGCTACCGCGAGGTCACGTCCTGCTCGAACACGACCGACTACCAGGCGCGCCGCCTGGGCATCCGCTACCGGGGCGAGCATGGCCTCGAAACGCCGCACACGCTGAACGGGACGATGGTGACCGATCGCGCGCTACTCGCGATCCTCGAGAACTTTCAAGGCGCCGTGCCCGAGGTGCTGGCCCGCTACGGCGCTCCGGCCGAGGTTCGCGCCTAGCCGTCGGTCACAATGCGCTCCGGCGGGGTGCCGGAGCGGTCGAACGGGGCGGTCTTGAAAACCGTTGGCTCTTCACGGGGCTCGTGGGTTCGAATCCCACCCCCGCCGCTCAGAAACCACGCCGCAGGACGCCGACGGCAGCTCTCGATCCGCTCCCCGCGGCCTATGGGTCTGGGAGAATGACCTGGATGCCACGCAACGCGACGCTTTCGAACGTGCGGGAGAGGATCGAGCAACTCACCGTCGGGTCGCATGAGCTCTGGGAACGGGCGCTCGGGTCGCTCCCAGGAGGCAACTCGCGAACGACGATCTTCCATGACCCGTATCCCGTCTACCTCGTCCGCGGAGAGGGCTGCCGCGTAACGGACGTCGATGGCGTCGAGCGCATCGACTTCATCAACAACTACACATCCCTGATCCTGGGCCACTGCCATCCGCGTGTCGTGGAGGCCGTACAGAGACAGGCCGGGCGGCTGATGAGCGCTGCCGCGCCGAGCGAGCTCGAGATCGAGCTCGCGGAGGAGCTTCGGGCGCGCCTGCCGAGCATCGAACGCGTCCGCTTCGCAAACTCAGGGACCGAGGCGACGATGCTCGCCCTCAGGGCCGCCCGCGCATTCACAGGCCGGAACACGATCGGGGCGTTCGCCCGCGGCTACCACGGCTCGCATGACTACGCGGCGAGCATCCCCGCGACCTCCAACGTCCCGCCCGGCGGCCCAGGCATCCCGTCGGCCGTCGCCGAGACGATCGTCGTCGCGCCCTACAACGACGTCGAGGGAACGCGCGCCGTGCTCGAGCCCCACCTCGATCAGCTTGCGGCGGTCATCGTCGAGCCCGTGCTCGGCGCGGGAGGCGTCGTTCCCGCGACGCGCGAATTCCTCGCTTCCCTGCGTGACCTCACGCGCCACGCGGGTGCGTTGCTCATCTTCGACGAGGTGATCTCGTTCCGAATCGGCTACCACGGCGCCCAGGGGCGCCTCGGCGTCACCCCGGACCTGACGACGCTCGGCAAGATCATCGGCGGTGGGCTTCCAATTGGGGCATTTGGCGGCCGAGCCGATGTGATGGCCCTCTTCGACCCTCGCTCAGAACATGCGCTGGGCCACGGCGGCACCTTCAACGGCAACCCCATCTCGATGGCGGCAGGGCTGGCCACGCTCGCCGAGCTCACACTCGAACGCTACGCCGACCTCGAGAGGCTCGCGGTCGACCTGAGAGAAGAGCTCGAGAGGAGGACCAGCGTATCCGTCACCCAGATCGGGTCGCTCTTCAAGATCAGCCTCCCCGGGGCGTCTTCGCCAAGCGAGCTCTTTCTCGCGCTGCTGGGTAACGGGATCCTGCTGACGCCGCGCGGGATGGGTTGTCTCTCGACGCCGATGACGAGTACGGAGATCGACACGTTCGTCGAGGCGACACGCCTCGGACTCGTCGAGCTTGGGCTCGCCTAACCGCGGACATCACGCCCGCGCAGTCAGACGTCGGATTCACCTGCGTGCGCTCCAGGCAGTAGTACGCTGGGTTCCGGCGATGTCGAACAGCGTCGTACCGCCGCTTCCGATCAGAGAGAAGCCGCAAGCGTTGGCGATCGGGCTGGCCGCTGTCCTCGTCCCAATCGGCCTGTTCGTCGCCGTCGTCGCGGTCGCCGCGCCGAACGGCAGTTACTTCCCCAGCTCCTGGGGCTGGGCCTCACTGGCGTTCCTCTGGGCCGCAGCAGTCGGCCTCGTCGTCGGGCAGCGCGTCTCGTTCGGGAGGCTGGAGATCGCATATTTCGGCGCGTGGCTCGTGCTGCTCGGCTGGACAGCCGCATCGCTTCTCTGGTCGCCGACGGCGACCCAGACGATGTACGAGGTCGAGCGCACGGTCGTCTACGTCTCGTTCGCTTTCGCCCTCGCCGTCCTCGGACGGCGCAGCCTCCCACTCCTGCTTCCCGCGTTGCTGGCCGGGATCGTCGCCGTCGCAGCGTACGGGCTCGCGACGAGGCTGCTCCCGGATCGGGTCGGCAGCTTCGACTCCTTCGTCGGCTACCGCCTGTCCGAGCCTCTCGGCTACTGGAACGCTGTCTCGATCTTCGTTGCCGCGGGCAGCGCAGTCGCCGTGGGCCTTGCGGCGCGGGGTCGGTCGGTGG
>JBOHAY010000316.1:0-11444 GCA_050697935.1 Gaiellaceae bacterium
GGCGCCCACGCCGAAACCCAGCTCGCGTCGTTGAGCGAGTCGACGAACGAGCCGACGCTATTGCCCGCTGGGAGCCCAGTGCCGCCGAAGCACGACCAGCCCGGGCCGGACTCCGAGCTGTCGAGACTCTTTGCCGTCGACACCTGGGTCGGTGCGACGCGGAAGAGGATCACGTGGTGTACGACCTTCGGCTGGCCAGGGTCGATCCGCGCTGACGTCACGAACGTGTCGCCCGATTGCTTCGGGTCGAGGAGGAAGCAGCGGTAGTCGTCGGTCACGCCATTCGGCGCAGACGGTTTGTAGGCAGCCGGCATTCCGAGGTCGAGAAGCGTCTCACCACTTCGCACCTCGGGGGGCTTCGCGGCCGGAGCGCGACGCGCGGGACCGTCGATCTTCCCGCCCGCCTTGGCCCAGGCGAAGATCGTCGCGCGTTGCTGCGCACTCAACGTGCGCGCGTCCTGCCCGACGTACGCGGGTGAGCGGCGTCCCGGTGGCCACGGCGGCATGACCCCGGCCTTGACGGTAGTCGCGATCAGGGTCGCGTTCGAGGAGATCTGGCGTGCTGTCTGGAGTGGGAAGGGCGCGATTCCGCCGGTCTGATGGCACCCGGCGCACTTGTCGGCGATGATCGGAGCGACGTCTTGCGTGAAGCTCGGCGCCGCTGCCGGTGTTGCGGACGTGCCGCTTCCGCGAGATGCGGCGAGTGCTGCCAGCGGGATCGCCAGAACCAGCAGCGCTGCCGCGGCGATAGCGATCCGGACGGCGCTACGCATGCTGGGCGTCATATGTACCCCAAATAGCGCGAACCGCGCCGCATATCTCTCCTACGGTGCACTGTGCTCGGAGCGCCTCGCGGATCGGAGGAAGGAGGTTCGCATCGCCTTCCGCGACCCGCCGCACCTCCGCAAGAACCTGCTCGCAGCCGGTCGAATCCCGTTCTGCGCGGACACGCGCGACGCGCTCGCGCTGTCGGCGCTCGAGCTCGGGATCGACATGGAGCAAGTCGACTCCCGGAGACTCGGCCTCGGTGAAGCTGTTCACTCCGACAATGACGCGTTCACCCGACTCGACCTCGGTCTGGTGGCGGAACGCAGACGCGTCGATTTCCGCCTGCACCGCGCCCTGTTCGATCGCCGCGACGGCGCCGCCGAGGTCATCCACCCTCGCAATCAGCTCGCGTGCTCGCTCTTCGAGCTCCGCGGTGAGCGCCTCCACGTAGAACGAGCCGGCCAGGGGGTCGGCGGTGTCCGTCGCTCCGGCTTCGGACGCGAGGATCTGCTGGGTTCGAAGCGCGATCGTCGCGGCATGCTCGGTCGGGAGTGCCAGTGCCTCGTCGAACGAGTTGGTGTGGATCGACTGCGCGCCGCCGCAGGCCGCGGAGAGGGCCTGGATCGCGACGCGCGCGATGTTGTTCTCCGGCTGTTGCGCCGTGAGAGTCGAGCCACCGGTCTGCGCGTGGAAGCGAAGCGCGATGGCGCGTGGGTTGGTCGCGCCGAATCGGTCCCGCATGATCTCCGCCCACAGACGCCGGGCTGCGCGGAACTTCGCTACCTCCTGGAAGAAGTGGTTGTGCGCGTTGAAGAAGAACGAGAGTCGTTCGCCAAAGTCATCGGGTGAGAGCCCTGCCGCGACGGCCGCCTCGCAGTAGGCGATCCCGTTCGCCAGCGTGTACGCGAGCTCCTGCGCCGCGCTGGCGCCCGCCTCGCGGATGTGGTACCCGGAGATCGAGATCGTGTTCCACTCGGGGAGCCGCTCGGCGCAGTACGCGAAGAGGTCAGTCGCGAGCCGCATCGACGGCCGCGGCGGGAAGATGTAGTTCCCGCGCGCGACGTATTCCTTGAGGACGTCGTTCTGGACCGTGCCGCGCAGCCTCTCGCCGGGTACGCCCTGCTTCTCGGCGACCAGTTCGTAGAGAAGGAGCAGTAGCGCTGCCGGCGCGTTGATCGTCATCGACGTCGAGACCTCGCCGAGCGGGATGCCCTCAAGGAGCACCTCCATGTCGGCGAGTGCGTCGATGGCGACCCCGGTTCGCCCGACCTCGCCCTCCGCGAGCGGGTCGTCGGAGTCGTATCCGAGCTGGGTCGGGAGATCGAACGCGACCGAGAGCCCCGTCTGCCCGCGCTCGAGGAGGTAGCGGAAGCGCGCGTTCGTCTCCTCTGCCGAGCCGAAGCCCGCGTACTGGCGGATCGTCCACGGGCGCCCGCGGTACATCGTCGCGTAGGGCCCGCGCGTGAATGGGAACTCACCGGGGAGCTCGAGCTCACCGGGCGGCACGTCCGCCGCCGTGTAGACGGGCTTGATCTCGATGCCGGAGTCGGTCAGCCGGCGGTCGGTCTTTGTCACGACCGCATCGTACGCAGGGCTTGAGGTCAGCTCGGATGTTGCGCGCTAGAGAAATCCTCCAGCACGCTCGATCGCCTCGAGCGCGATGCGACGGCCGGTGTCGATGTGCGCTCGGATCGCATGCTCGGCGGCTTCGTGGTCACCAGCAGTGAACGCCTCCACGATTCTCCCGTGCTCCGTGACCAGGTTCGCGTGACCCTCGACGCGACCCGCGCGGATCACCTGCATCATCAAGTTCACTGAGAGCTCGCGGTAGAAGCTCGAGAGGAGCGCGTTCTCCGCGACATCGATCTGGAATTCGTGGAAGGCGGCGTTTGCCGAGTCCCACTGCTCGTGCGAGATCGCGGCGGCTGTTCCCTGGAGAAGAGTCTCGAACGCGTGCAGAGCCGGCTCGTCGAGCGCTCCGACGGTCCGCTCGGCCGCGTGCAGCTCGAGCGCGAGCCGGACGTCGTAGCCCTCGGCCACGGCCTGCGCCGTGACGGGTGTCACGTAGTAGCCGCGGCGAGGCCGCACGGTGAGCAGGCCTTCGGAGACCAGCCTGGTCAGCGCGTGGTGAACGGGGCTGCGCGAGACACCGAGCTCGTCGGCGAGTGCATGCAGGCTGATCTTCTCTCCCGGTGGGTGCTGGCGGGTCAGCACCCGTCCGCGCAGCTCGTCGTACACCTGCTCGTTGAGATTCACCCCGGTGAGGGCCGTCGCCATGTGCGGGACATAACATGTCCCGGGTCTGGAGGCAACCGGCGGCTACCCTCCTCGCGTGCAGGTGAATGTCAGGCTGTTCGCGGCTCTGCGGGAGCGCGCCGGATCCGGCAGCGTCGATCTCGACGTCGCCGAAGGCGCTACCGTCGGGGATGTGTGGGCTCCGCTCGGTCTGGGCGACGAGCCGCCGGGGTTGCTCTACGCGGTCAATCGTGCGTTTGCGGAACGAGGCGAGCCGCTTTCGGACGGCGACGAGATCGCGGTGATCCCACCGGTGTCAGGCGGCGAAGACTTGCCAAGTGGCTCTGAGCCACAAAGTCGATTCAGGCTTTCCGAGGAGCGACTTTCGGTCGAGGCTGCGGTCGAGCAGGTGAGGAGCGCCGAGGCCGGAGGGATCGCGACATTCATCGGCACGACGCGAGCTCGATCGCGCGGGCGTGAGGTGCTCTACCTCGACTACGAGGCATACGAGGGCATGGCCGAGCAGGTCATGGCGGATCTCGCCGACGAGCTCACACGCAGGCACGAGCTGTGCAAAGTGGCGATTCACCATCGCGTCGGGCGGGTCGATATCGGTCAGACGAGCGTCGTGATCGCCGTCTCGGCTCCACACCGCGCAGCCGCTCTTGTTGCCTGCCGGGAAGCGATCGACGAGCTGAAGGTTTCCGTACCACTTTGGAAGAAAGAGACGTACGTGGGAGGAGAGGAATGGATCGGCCAGGGGTCGTAGACCGCGAGCCGGATCCGCGCTTCGAACCCGTCGAGGCGCCGGAGGCTTCGAGCTTCCCGAATCCTGAAACGTCGGCCGACGATGCGCGTGGCTATGAGCCGATGCAGCCGCGCTGGGGCTTTGGGGATCTCTTGCGGAAGCTCGCCGCCCCACTTATCGGCCTCGGCTTCCTCCTCGTGAAGTTCGGGGGCCTCCTCCTCAAGCTGAAGGTCGTCACGACCGGGGCATCGATGCTGGTGTCCGTTGCTGCCTACGCGTGGATCTGGGGCCTTCCGTTCGCGATCGGCTTCGTGCTCTTGATCTTCGTTCACGAGCTCGGGCACGTGCTCGAGCTGCGCCGTCAGGGCATCCCGGCGAGCGCGCCGCTGTTCATCCCCTTCCTCGGGGCCGTGATCGGGATGAAGCAGCTGCCCGACGACGCCTGGAAGGAGGCGAAGGTCGCGCTGGCCGGGCCGATTCTCGGGTCCGTGGGGGCCGCCGCGTGCTGGATCGCGGGTGAGGCGACCGGCTCCGAGCTTCTCGTCGGCCTCGCTTTTGTCGGGTTCTTCCTGAACCTCTTCAACCTCGTTCCGATCGTCCCGCTCGACGGCGGCCGCGCTGTCGGCGCGCTGCACCCCGTCTTCTGGTTCGTCGGGTTGCTGATGATGGTCGCGCTCCTCGTCCTGCGGCCAAACCCGATCCTCATCCTCATCGTGGTCGTCGGCGGGCTTGATCTGTGGCGGCGCTGGCGCGAGCGCGGGGAGAACGTGCGCTACTACGACCTTCCCGTGTGGCAGCGCGTGACGGTCGGCGTCGTCTACCTCGGGCTCGTCGCGGTCCTCGCGCTCGCGATGTCGGCGACGTACGTCGAACGCGACCTGTGACCGCTCAGGACGGGAAGGTCGCTCGCCGGATCTTTCGCCGCAGCCACGAGACCCCGGCCGCCGACGTGTCGCTGATCGCCGCCGAGTTCCTCGCCGGGTTCCAGCTCATCCGGAAGATCGATCGACCCGCCGTCTCGGTCTTCGGCTCGGCGCGCGTCTCCGAGGGGTCGTCCACGTACGAGAGCGCGAGAGCCACGGGACGTGCGTTCGCCGAGGCCGACTTCGCCGTCGTCACCGGCGGCGGGCCGGGGGTGATGGCCGCGGCGAACCGAGGCTGCAAGGAAGCAGGCGGACTCTCCGTCGGCTTCAGTATCGACCTGCCGCTCGAGCAGGGACTGAATCCGTGGTGCGATCTGTCTCTGACGTTTGACCACTTCCACGTGCGCAAGGTCATGTTCGTGAAGGCCGCCGAGGGGTTCGTCATCTTCCCCGGCGGCTTCGGCACCCAGGACGAGCTGTGGGAGGCGCTGACGCTCATCCAGACGAGGAAGATCGGCGACTTCCCGGTCGTGCTCTTCGACTCGGACTACTGGGGTGAGCTGCTCGAATGGGTTCGCGACGAGATGCTCGCGGACGGTTTGATCTCAGCGGAGGACTTCGAGATGTTCCTCGTGACGGACGATCCGGACGAGGTCGCCGAGATGGTCGTCTCCCGCTACGACCGGCGGGTCGCGGAGGGCTCAGCCTGATGCTCGACGAGGCCGTACGCCGCATCAGGGAGACCACCGACCTCGAGCCTCGCGTAGGCGTCGTGCTCGGCAGCGGGCTCGGCGGCCTTGCCGATGCACTCGAGAACCGGGTGGAGATCTCCTACGGCGACATCCCCGGCTGGCCCGTCTCGACTGCCGTCGGACATGCCGGCGTGCTCGTGCTCGGGGAGGTCGGCGGCATCCCGATCGCGGTCATGCGCGGACGCGCTCACTTGTACGAGGGCGTGAGCGCCGATCGCGCCGTCTTCGGCGTCCGCGTTCTGGGCAGGCTCGGCATCCGCTCGCTTGTCGTCACGAACGCCGCGGGTGGAATCAATACCGCGTATCGGCCGGGCGAGCTCGTCCTCATCTCCGATCATCTGAACCTCCTGGGGACATCGCCTCTGGTCGGGCCGAACGACGAGGAGCTCGGGCCGCGTTTCCCCGACATGAGCGACGCCTACGACCCGGAGCTGCGACGGCTGGCGCGCGAGGCCGCAGGTCGGCTGGACATCGAGCTTCGCGAGGGCGTCTACGCCGCGTGGCTCGGCCCCCAGTTCGAGACACCGGCCGAGATCCGCTTCATGCGCGCCGTCGGCGGCGACCTCGCCGGGATGTCGACCGTTCCCGAGGTGATCGCAGCGCGGCACATGGGAGTTCACTGCCTCGGCATCTCCGTCGTCACGAACATGGCTGCCGGGGTCCTTCCGGAGAAGATCGACCACACTGCCGTGCTCGAGGTAGGTGCGCGCGCGGCGGGCTCACTGACCGCGCTCCTGCGCGAGCTCGTTCCTACACTCTCGGTGTGAAACTCCGCGATCTGCCGTCGGTCGACGAGCTCTTGCGCGACGAGCGGTTGGTGGCTGAGCCACATGAGCTTGCGGTCGCGGCGGCGCGCACCGTGCTCGATCGCGCTCGCGACGAGATTCAGGCCGGCGCTACCCCAGGGCCGCTCGTCGATGCCGTGCTCGCCGAGCTGGCCGGTGCTCGGAAGCCGTCCCTGCGCCATGTGCTGAACGCGACCGGCGTTCTCGTGCACACGAACCTGGGTCGAGCGCCGCTCGCAGGGGCCGCTCTCGAGCGAGTGATGGAGGTCGGGCGCGGCTACTCGAACCTCGAGTACGACCTCGAACGCGGCGAGCGCGGCTCGCGTCAGGATCATCTCGCGCCGCTTCTCCGGCGGCTGACCGGGGCCGAGGCCGCTCTCGTCGTCAACAACAATGCTGCCGCGGTGCTGCTGGCGCTGGCCGCGCTCGCCGAGGGGCGAGAAGTCGTCGTGTCCCGGGGAGAGCTCATCGAGATCGGCGACGGTTTCCGCATCCCCGACGTTCTCGCCCGGTCGGGCGCCCGTCTCGTCGAGGTAGGGACGACGAATCGCACTCGCGCCTCCGACTACGAGCGTGCCATCGGCCCGGAGACAGCTGTTCTGCTCCGCGTCCATCAGTCGAACTTCAGAGTGGTCGGCTTCACGGAGCGGCCGAAGCTCGAGCAATTGGGCCAAATCGCGCAGCGATTCAGCCTCCCGCTGGTCGACGACCTCGGCTCCGGTGCGCTGAGCGCGGTCGGAGACGAGCCGACGCCGGCCGAGACCCTGCGGGCAGGTGCCGATCTCGTCTGCTTCTCGGGCGACAAGCTCCTCGGCGGACCGCAGGCCGGAGTCGTGGTCGGGCGCGCCGACCTCGTCGAGCGGCTTCGGCGACACCCGCTCCAGCGCGCTCTCCGCGCCGACAAGCTCACGCTCGCCGCGCTCGAGGGAACACTTAGGCTCGCGCTCGATCCAACCACGCGCGACGACGTTCCGGTGCTGCGGATGCTCCACGAGCCAATAGAGGCTGTGCGCGCTCGCGCGACGCACCTGGCCTCTCTCGTCGGCGGCGATGTGGAGGAAACCGTTGCCCGCGTCGGCGGCGGGGCGCTCCCGCTCGCCGAACTCCCGAGCGCCGCATGTGCAGTCGAGGAGGAGCTCGCAGAGCCGCTTCGCCATGGCGAACCTCCTGTGATTGCCGTCGTCCGTGACGGCCGCACGCTCCTCGACTGCCGAACCCTCACAGACCCGGAGATCGACACCGTCGCCCGGGCAGTGGCCGCCGCCCGGGCGAGGTGACTTTGTGGCTCAGAGCCACAAAGTAGGGGGCGGCACTCGCTGATGCCGCTGACGGTCGGCACGGCGGGGCACATCGACCACGGGAAGACGTGGCTCGTCCGGGCGCTGACCGGTAAGGACACGGATCGCCTCCCCGAGGAGCAGCGCCGCGGCATCTCGATCGATCTCGGGTATGCGCCACTCTTGCTCGAGGACGGGCGCGCTCTGTCGGTCGTGGACGTTCCCGGGCACGAGCGCTTCGTTCGGACGATGGTCGCCGGGGCGACCGGGATCGATCTGTTCCTGCTCGTCGTGGATGCCGGTGAGGGCGCGCGTCCGCAGACGCACGAGCACCTCGCCATCCTCCGGCTGCTGGTCGTCGAGAACGGGGTCGTGGCAGTGACGAAGATCGACGCGATCGATCCCGAGACGGTCGAGCTGGCCGTTGAGGAGTGCCGCGAGCTCATCCCGGGAGCCGAGGTCGTGCCGGTGAGCGCCAAGACGGGGGAGGGGCTCGACGAGCTTCGAGCCGCTCTCGGACGTGCGGCCGACCGCGTGGAGCGCGTGCGCGCGGACCGGCCGACGCGCCTGTACGTCGATCGCTCGTTCTCGCTGCGTGGGTTCGGCACCGTCGTCACCGGCACGCTTTGGTCGGGCTCGATCGGCGGGGGGGACGAGCTACGGGTCGAGCCTGCGGGTCGAGCGGTCCGTGTCCGGAGCGTCCAGGTGCACGATCGAGACGTCGAGCGGGCGGAGTCCGGACAGCGTGTCGCCGTGAGCCTTCCAGGCGTCGAGCGCCAGGAGGTGAAGCGGGGCGATGCGCTCGTCGAGCCGGGCGCATATCCGACCTCGTACCGGCTCGACGTGACACTCGAAGAGCTCGAGCCGATCTCGCCGGATGCTCGTCTCCAGATCCACCTCGGCACGGGCCAGGCCGCCGGGCGCGTCGTGCGCATCGGCGATCGCTTCGCGCAGCTCCGCCTTGCTGCCCCGGTTGTCGCTGCGCGTGGAGATCGGGTGATCCTTCGGGGGGCGACCACCATGGGCGGAGGAACGGTTCTCGATCCTGCACCACCGCGACACCGGGACGAGGCTCGCATGGAGCTCCTCGAGCGCGGCGATGTCGCGGCGACGATTCACGCGCCCGTTCGCGTCGAGTCGCTGCGCTTCGTCCTGGACGGCGAGCCCGAGGGAGTGTTGCGAGCCGGGCCGTGGGCGTTCTCGGCGGAATGGCTCGCCGAGCTCGAGGGTGCTCTTCGTCTCGAGCTGGAAGCCGCGGATCCACTCGATCCGGGCGTGACGCCCCCGACCGCGCCCTGGGCTCCGGACGTGGTCCCGCTGCTTCCGTTCGATCGCCGAGGCGCGAGGCTGTACATCCCGGGCGCCCAGGCGAGCCTCGGGGGACGCGCCGGGGATGCAGAGGCGCTCGAGCGTGCCCTTGCCGCCGCAGGTGCTCGCGCGACGAAGCTCGAGGACGACGAGCTCGTGCGCTTCCTGGAGTCGAGTGGCCGGCTCGTGCGGCTGGGTGAGGGCTACGCGATCGGCGCCCGAGAGTATGAGATAGCGAAGGACCTCATGCTCGGCGAGTGCCGAGCGTCAGGCGGGATCACGCTCGCACGATTCCGGGACGTTGCAGGCATCGGGCGACGCGATGCACAGCTGCTGCTCGAGCGCTTCGATCAGGACGGGTTGACTCGACGGGTCGGCGACCGTCGTGTGCTCAGGCGTGCCGCTGTGCGATCACAATAGGCCCGTCGTGTGCTCGAGAGAGTCGAAGGGAGAAGAGATGCATGTGCTGAGAATTGAACACGCCGTTCCTGACTTCGCCGCTTGGAAAGCGGCCTTCGACAACGACCCGGTCGGAAGGGAGCAGGGCGGCGTCCGCGGCTACCGGATCCTGCGACCGGTCGACGATTCCAAGTACGTGATGATCGACCTCGAGTTCGACGACTCGAGTGCGGCCGAGGTATTTCTCGTAAGGCTCCGCGAACTGTGGGCTCGTGTTCAGGGAACGATCATGGAGAACCCGCAAGCGCGGATCACCGAGGCGGTAGAGCTGTACCGGGAGGATGTGGCTACGAGCAGCTCGTCGTCGTGATCGGGCTGCTCGGCCCGTTCTTGAACCAGGATCGTCCGTCGACCGTGCTCCTCACGCAGTACCCGGACGCACCCGCGGAGACGACTTCGATGCCTTGGACGCCCTTGCTGTATGAGCTCTGAAGACCCGCGAGTGTCATTCCCGTGAAGGTGCCGTGGTCGAGGTTGTAGGCCTGGAAGGCCGGCACCGCGACGTCAATGTTCGACTTCGCTGCGACGTCGCCGGCACGGACGCGCGCGCTGGTGCTGAAGCCGACGGCGACTGCGACGAGGATCGCCATGACGACCACGACGACGAGCATCTCGACAAGCGTGAATCCGTCCTCGTTGCGCGCCACGCCGTGCCTATCGGCACCGGCTATCACTCGCTTGAGTGATGCCAGTCCGTGTTAACTCGCCAGTCGCGCCTGGTGAGGTCGCGAGCACCGCGGCCGCAACGCGGCCCCTTTTTAGGGATCTTCGCGCGACCGCAATTCCGCGCTTGCGGGTTCCGGTCTTGCGCACCACTCGGGCTCGTCGTCGATCCCGACGCCGTCCGCCACTCGCGTGACGTAGTTGAAGTAGCCGATCACCTGGATCGCATCCGAGATCGTCGCGTCGTCGAGGCCCTGCACTCGCAACGTGTCGATGTCCACTTGCTCCACCTCCGCGGCGAGGTGCGTGAGCTTGACCGCGAAGTCGCACAGGGCGCGCTCGCGCGGTGAGAGATCCGCCTTGCGGTAGTCGTGCATGGCGTGGTCTGCCACCTTGTCTTCGGCGCCCTCGGCACGGAGGTCGTCGGCATGCGCTTGCGTTCAGTAGTGGCAGCTCTGCTCGGCGGAGGTGACCGTCGCCAGGAGCTCTCGTTCGCGGCGTGAGAGCCCCGACTCGCCGAACATGATCTCCCGGTAGAGCTCCATCGACGCCCGGAGGACTCCGGGCCGCAAGCTCATCGCCTTAAGGATGTTGAAGACCTTTCCGGCTCGCTCGACGGCGGCGTCGTACTCCTCGGCGAGCGCGCCCTCGGCCTCGCTCTCGTCAATCAAGCTGATGTGCGCCATGCGCCTACCTGGTCTGCGGGAACCCGAGGTCGACCTTGCTCGTCGCCGGATCCGGCCAGCGGCTCGTGACCGCCTTCGTCCGCGTGTAGAAGTCGATCCCCTCCGGCCCGTAGATGTGTCGATCGCCGAAGAGCGAGCTCTTCCAGCCGCCGAACGAGTAGTACGCGACAGGCACGGGGATCGGGACGTTGATCCCGACCATCCCGACGTTCACGTCGAACTGGAACTGGCGGGCGACACCTCCGTCCCGTGTGAACAGCGCGACGCCGTTCCCGTACGGGTTCTCGTTCACGAGCCGGAGCGCCTCGTCGTAGCTCGACACGCGGACCACCGACAATACCGGCCCGAAGATCTCGTCGCGGTAGGCGTCCATCTCGGGCGTGACGTTGTCCAGCAAGGACACGCCGAGGAAGAAGCCGTCGCCCTCCGGCGCCGTCTCCCGCCCGTCGGCGACGATCGTTGCACCCTGTGCGGGGCCGCTCTCGAGATACGACGCGACCTTGTCGCGATGCGCGCGGGTTACCAGCGGGCCCATCTCGGACGTGGGATCGAGACCGTCCCCGACCTTCACGTTCGGCAGCCGCTGCTTGATCGCACCGACGAGCTCGTCACCCGCGTCACCGACCGCGACCACGACCGAGATCGCCATGCAGCGCTCGCCCGCGGAGCCATAGCCCGCGCTCACGGCCGCGTCCGCGGCCATGTCGATGTCGGCGTCCGGCAGGACGATCATGTGGTTCTTCGCCCCGCCGAGCGCCTGAACGCGCTTCCCAGCCTTGGTCCCCGTCTCGTAGACGTAACGCGCGATCGGGGTCGAACCGACGAAGCTCACCGCTGAGATGTCCGGGTGCTCGAGGATCCGGTCGACCGCGACCTTGTCGCCGTTCATGACGTTGAAGA
>JBOHAY010000317.1:0-8724 GCA_050697935.1 Gaiellaceae bacterium
GGTTTCGCGAGCATCCGAGCTCCGGGATCACGCAGGAGTAGGTGAAGAAGGAGGAGTCGGAGGGCGACGAGATCACGCGCGAGCTCATCACGCTCCTCAACACCCAGTACATCACCCCGTTCGCCGCGAGGACATCTACCAGCTCGCGACCGAGATCGACGACGTCGTCGACTACCTGGAGGAAGCGTCGGACCTGCTCGGGCTGTACGGCGTCGAGATGCCGACGCGGCATGCCGTCGAACAATGCGCGGTGATCGTTCAGGCGTGCGAGCAACTCGCGTTCGCGTGCGACAACCTCAAGGGAATGCACGGAGTGCAGCAGGCACTGGTGGAGCTCAAGAGCCTCGAGGACGCGGGCGATCGAATCCTCCGAGACGCCCTAGGTGCGCTCTTCCGCGGCGAGGCGATCGACCCGCTCATCGTGATCCGCTGGAAGGACATCTACGAGGCGCTCGAGCGCGCTCTCGACGCCTGCGAGACAGCCGCCAACGTGATCGCGAACATCGTCGTGAAGAACGCTTAGCCGAACCGCGCCATGGAAGACCTCACGCTCGCTGCGGTCGTCATCGTCGCTCTCTTCTTCGACTTCACGAACGGCTTCCACGACACGGCGAACGCGATTGCAACGAGCGTCTCGACTCGAGCGCTCTCTCCGCGCACTGCGGTCCTGCTCGCTGCGATCCTCAACTTCCTCGGTGCCTTCGTCTCGTTCGCAGTCGCGGCGACGATCGCCAAGGGCATCGTGAACCCGGAGGTCGTCACGCTGGACGTCATCCTCGCCGGGCTGGTCGGCGCTATCACCTGGAACCTCATCACGTGGTTCCTCGGTCTCCCGTCGAGCTCGAGCCATGCCCTGATCGGCGGCGTCGGCGGTGCCGCGATTGCGGCGGACGGCCTGGACGTCGTCTACTGGAGTGGGATCTGGGAGAAGGTCGTGAAGCCAGGCATCCTCTCGCCGACACTCGGCTTCGCGATCGCGTTCGCGATGATGATCGCGATCATCTGGGTGATCCGACGGCGCTCGCCGAGCAAGGTGAACCGCGTGTTCCGGCGGGGCCAGATCGTCTCCGGCAGCTTCGTCGCCTTCACGCACGGCACCAACGACGCGCAGAAGACGATGGGGATCATCTGGCTTGCGCTCGTCGTCTCAGGCAACCTCAGTCCCGATCTCGACCGACCACCGCTCTGGGTCATCGTCTCGGCGGCCGTGGCGATGTCACTCGGCACGTACGCCGGCGGTTGGCGGATCATCAAGACAATGGGCACGCGGATCGCAAAGATCGACCCCCCGCAGGGGTTCGCCGCGCAGACCACCTGCGCCGGAATCCTGTGGACGACCGCCCACTACGGGTTTCCCGTCTCGACGACACAGACCATCTCCGGGTGTGTCACGGGTGCAGGTGCGAGCCGGAGGTTCTCGGCCGTGCGCTGGGGGATCGCAGGAAACATCGTCGTCGCCTGGGTCCTCACGCTGCCCGCTGCGGGGCTCGTCGGCGCGTTGATGGAGGCCGTCACACGATTGCCCGGAGGAGACCTGATCGTCTTCCTCCTCGCGGGGGCGATCGCAGCAACGGCGTTCCTCGGTCGCCGTTACGAGACGCGACGCCTCCTACCTGCACCGACCTAGCAGCTCGCAGCGGAGGGCATTCACCCGACCGTAACGCGCAAGCGAGCGCTCGCCGATACAGAATGTCGTGATGACAACTCACGTCCGCAGCGAGCCGGCGGAGCGCCTGCTGAACCGCGAGCTCTCGCAACTCGAGTTTCACGCCCGTGTCCTCGAGCTCGCCGAGGACGAATCGCTTCCGCTGCTCGAGCGCATCAGGTTCTGCGCGATCTTCGCGTCCAACATCGACGAATTCTTCCAGGTACGGGTCGCCGGGCTCCTCGGGCAGGCGGAGTCCGGGTTGGCGATGCTCTCGCCCGACGGGCTGACACCGCAGCAGGCGCTTGCACGCATTCGAGTGCGCGTCCTCGATCTGATCTCCCGGCAATCGCGGCTGTGGAAGAAGGACTTGCGACCCGCGCTCGCAGTCGAGGGAATCGTGATCGGAGGCATCGAGGATTGCAACGAAAAGGAGCTCAAGCGCCTCGAGAAGCACTTCGAGCGCGAGATCTACCCCGTGCTCACGCCACTGGCGGTCGGCCCGGGCCAGCCCTTCCCGTACATCTCTGGCCTCTCGCTCTCGCTTGCGGTCTTCGCGGCCGACCCGGAGACGGGAGACGAGCGGTTCGCCCGCGTGAAGATCCCGGAGGGTCTCCCCCGCTTCGTCGAGATCGGGAAGCGGGGCGTCTTCGTGCCGCTGGAGCAGGTCATCGCCCATTTCCTACCGGCGCTCTTCCCCGGAGCGCAGATTGTGGAGCGCGCGGTGTTCCGCGTAACGCGGGACGCGGACTTCGAGGTTTCCGACGATGCGGCCGACCTGCTCGAGGCCGTCGAGAGCCAACTTCGGCAGCGCCGGTTCGGCGACGTCGTTCGCGTCGAAGTCAGCTCCTCGGCCTCGTCCGAGATGGTCGAGCGCCTGACCCAGGGCCTCGGCGCCGACGAGACCCAGATTTACCGGATCGAGAGTCCGCTCGATCTCGCGGAGCTCGCCGAGCTCGCAACGTTGGATCGCCCGGATCTGAAGGCCGACCCATGGGTCCCGGTCGTTCCACCCCGCTTCGTCGAAGCGCAGGGAGAGCTTCCTCGAGTCTTCGACGAGATCCGACGCGGAGACATCATGGTCAACCAGCCGTACGAGTCGTTTCGGGCGAGCTTCGAGGTCTTCGCGCAGGCGGCGGTCGCGGACGAGGACGTGATCGCCATGAAGACAGCGGTCTACCGGACGAGCGACGACAGCGCGCTCGTTGGGTCCCTCATCCAGTGCGCCGAGGACGGTAAGCAGGCCGTGTGCCTCGTGGAGCTGAAGGCACGGTTCGACGAGCGCAGGAACATCGAGTGGTCACGCGCACTCGAGCAGGCCGGCGTCCATGTCGTCCACGGGTTCCCCGATCTCAAGATCCACGCGAAGATGACCCTGATCGTGCGCCGCGAGGGCAAGGAGCTCCGCCGGTACGCGCACATCGGGACCGGCAACTACCACGCGGCGACGGCGCGGCTCTACGAAGATGTCGGCATCTTCACGGCCGACGAGGAGATCGCCGCCGACGTTGCCGACCTCTTCAACTTCATCACGGGCTTTGGACGGCCGCAGCAGTTCCGCAAGCTGCTCGTCGCACCGTTCACGCTCCGAACCGGACTGGTCGACGAGATCCGCAGGGTCGCCGCGGCGGCAGCGGACAAAAAGCCGGCCCGCATTCGGCTCAAGGTGAACCACCTCGTGGATCCTGGGATCGTGGAGGAGCTGTACGCAGCGTCGCAGGCCGGCGCGAGCATCGACGTCATTGCCAGAACGACATGCTCGCTCCGCCCAGGGGTCGAGGGGCTCTCCGAGAACATCCGCGTACGATCGATCGTCGGCCACTTTCTGGAGCACAGCCGCATCTACGCATTCGAGGCTGGAGATCATGCGACGACCTACATCGGGAGTCCGGATCTGATGACGCGTAACCTCGACCACAGGATCGAGGTGCTCATACCGGTCGACAACGGGCGCGTCCGACAGGACGTCCACGCGCTTCTCGACAGCGCACTCGCAGACGACACGAACGCGTGGCGGCTCGGCTCGGACGGAGAGTGGTCGCGGGCCAGCGCCGGCGAGAAGCCGCACTCGCACCACTCGTCGATGGGGCGGCGTGCGATCACGCGCGCGCGACGTCGTGCTCGCGAACGCCGCGGCGTGTAGGGGAGAGGCTTGCCTCGCCCACGAAGTGCCGTCGACGAGCAAGGGCGTGGCGGGCCTCGCCGCTACGAGGTCCCGAAAGCGGTGCTGTTCGTGTGTGTCCACAACGCAGGGCGAAGCCAGATGGCCGCCGGCCTGATGACGCTCCGCTCGGGCGAAGAAGTCGACGTTCGCTCGGCAGGATCGGAGCCGACCGACTCCGTGAACCAGGTCGTCGTGGAGGCAATGGCTGAGCTCGGCATCGATCTCGCGGATGCCTTCCCCAAGCGACTCGACGACGAGGCAGTGCGTGCGGCCGACGTCGTGATCACGATGGGCTGCGGCGACTCGTGCCCGATCTATCCGGGCAAGCGCTACGAGGATTGGGACGTCGATGATCCGGCCGGCAAGGATCTCGAGTCGGTTCGACAGATCCGCGACGAGATCGACCGTCGCGTCCAGGTGCTCCTGGCCGAGCTGATGCCAGCCTCGGGTGTTAGCTAGGACAAGCGAGTGAGGACTGTGCGCGGGAAGGCATCCTGAACGGCGGTCGGCGGGGCGAGATATGCCGTTGGGCTCCAGAGGATTCCCACCCGCTCGAGAACCCACGTTCCAGCCTTCTCACACGTCACTTCGCCCTCGAACAGCTGGAGGATCACCTCCCAGTGTGTACACACGAGGGTCGCATCCGGAAGCTCACCGAACAGCTCCAGTGTCGTCTCGAGTAGAGCCTCCGGCAGTAGCTCCGTTCTGCGCTCGACGACCAGTCGACGGCTTTCCGCAATGGGGATTACGGTTTCGACGCAGCGCGCGAGCGGGCTCGTCACGACTCGTTCGATCTCTTGGTCCGCCAACGTCCAGATGAGCTGTCGCGCATCCGCACGCCCCTCGTGATCGAGTTGGCGGAATTGATCAATGGCCGGCGACGAGAGACGCTCACCAGCGCTCGCGTGTCTGAGCAGCAGCACCCCCACCCCTCCTTTGCTCCCCGACCAGCAGATTGTCCGCCCGAAACTCCCCGCCGTCAAGCGCGGCGCTCGAGCCCAACGCGAGGGACGGCCAGATGGCCGCCCCTCGGTGACAGGCGTCGGGCGGTAGAGGAGCTAGTTGCGACTCGCCGCCTTCACGGCGAGGACGAAGTTCGTCCTCGCGCGCTTGAGCTGCTTGGGGGTCAGCGAGATGAAGTCGGAGCGATTCGCGATTGCGACCTCGTTGTCGAAGATGTAGTCGAGGAACGCCTGCACCTCCGTGCGCTCGAACGACGAGCCCGTGGCGTAGACGAAGAGCGGCCTCGCGAGCGGCCGGTACGAGTTGTTGAAGACGGTCGCCTTCGACGGCGCGACGCACTGGCTCGTCTTCGGGTTCGAGACCTGAATGGCGTTCAATCGGCTTTGGTTCTCCGTGAAGTACGAGAAACCGAAGTACGCCATACCACCGCGCTCGCCCGAGACGCCTTGCACGAGAACGTTGTCGTCTTCGGACGCCTGGTAGTCCGTGCGACTCGCGCGAGCCCTACCGTTGATCGCCTCGGTGAAGTAGTCGAACGTTCCGGAGTCGGTCCCCGGGCCGAAGAGCTTGAGCGGCACGTCCGGGAACCCCGCTCGAACGTCCTTCCAGTTGTTGACCTTGGAGCCAGGCTCCCAGATCTTCTTCAGCTCGGCGGTCGTGAGGCACCGTGCCCACGTGTTCTGCTGGTTTACGACGACCGTGAGGGCGTCGTTCGCGACCGTGAATGCACGCCACGAGCCGACGTTGTTCGTCTTGCAGGCCGCGGCTTCGCTGTTCCGCATCGGCCGCGATGCATCGGAGAGGTCGATCTCTCCTTTGCAGAAGCGCTGGAAGCCGCCGCCGGTGCCGGAGATACCGACCGTGACCTGCACACCGGTCGCCCCGGCGCGGCGAAAGAGCTCCGCGGCCGCTGTTGTGTACGGGCCGACGGTCGACGAGCCGTCTGCCGTGATCGAGCCCTTGAGCTTCTTCAGGTTGTACGTCGGTCCTGCGGCCAAGCCCGCGATCGCCGTCGACGCGACTCCCAGGCAGATGACCGCCCCGACTACCACCGCAATACCGCGGCGCCCGAGTACGTTTTTCATGCTTTCCCTCTCCTCTGTCTGAATTGCCCTCTCGAGGTGATGGTGGCCCCGGCCGGGCGCGGAGTGGGGTGCGAGGGTGTGAACTCGTGGTTGCGGAGTGGTGAACCCTTACTGGGCCGGGCGCACGTCGTGAGACGCGTCCGTGAACTCGGCGAACTCGCCCGTCACGACGAAGGCGGTCTGCTCGCCGATGTCGACGGCGTTGTCGCCGATCCGCTCGAAACAGCGCGCGACCGTTATCTGGCGCATTCCCCACTCGAGCGCCTCGGCGTCGTGCACGTACCCGAGAACCTCCTGGAAGACCTGGCGGTTCGCGCGATCCACGAGATCGTCGAGGCCGTGCAACCCACGCGCCCGTCCCAGATCGCGATCGGCAAATGCCGTCAGCGAAACCTTGACCATCTCCGCGCAGCGTTCGCCCATGTCGACGAGCCCCTCGATGACGATCTGTCGCGTGCCCAGGTGGCTCGACAGCTTCGTCAGCTTCGCGATCGTCACACACTGGTCGCCGATGCGTTCGACGTGGAGCCCGCAGTGCAGTAAAGCGAGAACGAGACGAAGGTCGCCGGCGACGGGTGTCTGGCGGGCGAGCACGAGCTCTATCTGCTTCTCGAGACCGTGATACCGATCATCGATCTCGTCGTCGAAGGCGATGACCTCGTCACAGAGCTCGACGTCTTGCGTGCGCATCGCATCGATGACGCCGCGTATCGAGCGGACGACGATCTCGCCGGTCTCCTGGAATCCCGCTTCGAGGGCATCCAGCTCGGCCTGGAATTCGACCCTCACCCGAATCGCCCCGTGACGTAGTCCTCCGTCCGCTTGTCGGACGGTGTCGTGAAGATCTTCGTGGTCGCGTCGTACTCGACGAGGATGCCCCGTCTGCCGCTTCCGTCCTCCTCCACGTTGACGCTGAAGAACGCCGTCATGTCTGCCACCCGCGCTGCCTGCTGCATGTTGTGGGTGACGATGACGATCGTGTACTCGCGCTTGAGCTCGTGCATGAGGTCTTCGATCCGCGTGGTCGAGATGGGGTCGAGCGCCGAAGCCGGCTCGTCCATGAGGATGACGTCGGGCTCGACGGCGAGCGCTCGCGCGATGCACAGGCGCTGCTGCTGGCCGCCCGAGAGGCCGAGGGCACCGTCCTTGAGCCGATCCTTGACCTCGTCCCAGAGTGCTGCCTGGTGAAGAGCCTGCTCGACCCGTTCGTCCAGCGAGCCCTTCATTCCCAGAACGCGCGGCCCGAAGGCGATGTTGTCGTAGATCGACTTCGGAAACGGATTCGGCTTCTGGAACACCATCCCGATCCGCCGCCTGATCTCGACGGCATCGACGTCGCGGCTGTACAGATCCTCGCCGTGGTAGAGGACCGTGCCGGAGACCTTGGCCCCGGGAATGAGATCGTTCATCCGGTTGAAGCAACGGATGAATGTGCTCTTCCCACACCCAGACGGGCCGATGAACGCGGTCACCGTGTTTCGGTGCACGCTGAGCTCGACGCCTTCGAGGGCGATGTTTCCGTGATACGCAACGCTGAGATCGCGTACGGAGAACACCCTCTCGCGACTCTCGACCTCGGATCGGTCGAGCCCGTGAGAGACCTCGGCGATGCGACTGCTGTCTATGCGCGGAGCTTCCATCATCACGTTGGGAGCTCCTCTCACCACTGCTTGCGATAGCGATTGCGGAGAACGATGGCAACGGCATTCATGCTCAGCACGATCACGAGGAGGACGATCGCGGCCGCCGCGGCAAGAGTCTGGAAGCCCGGGTCGGGCTGCTTGGTCCAGTTGTAGATCTGAACGGGAAGCGCCGTGTACGGGCCGAAGAGCGACGGATTGAAGGCCACGTAGGTGATGGCGCCCACCATGATCAGCGGCGCGGTCTCGCCCACTGCACGCGAGAGCGCCAGGATCGAGCCGGTTGCGATGCCCGGAATCGACGCAGGGAGAACCTGCCGCCACACCACCTGCCATTTGGTCGCGCCCAGCGCGAACGCGCCCTGTCGAATCGAGTCCGGCACGGCACGAATCGCCTCACGTGAAGCGACGACCACCGTCGGCAGCACGACGAGCGTCAGGATGAGCCCTCCTGCGAGAACGACTCGACCGACACCGATGCCACGGACGATGAACGCCAGGCCGAGGATCCCGTACACGATCGCCGGAACTGCCGCGAGGTTCTGGATGTTGACCTCGATGGCCCGAGTCCACCAGCGCTCGCGATTGGCGTACTCCTCGAGGTAGATCGCAGTGAGCACGCCGATCGGAACCGAGAAAAGGAGTACGAGCAGCCCGAGGTAGAGCGTCGCCAGGATGGCCGGGCGCGCCCCCGCCTCGCCGGGCTCCGTCGACGGCAGACCCGTCAAGAGCCGGCTACTCAGCTCCGGCCAACCAGTGATCAGCGTGTCGACGAGCAGCACGGCGAGCGTGCCGAACGCGACGAACATGCACGACAGCATCGCGACCTGGAAGAGGCGGTTCCTCCACACACGGCGCTGAGGACCACCTTCGAGCGGAGCCGGCACCGTGGTCACTCGTACACCTCGCGGTACTTGCGAACGAGCCGGATCGAGATGAGGTTCATGACGAGCGTCATCACGAACAGCGTGAGCCCGACAGCGAATATCGTCTTGTATTCGATCGACCCCGTCGGGACGTCGCCGTTTCCGGTCGCACCGATGAAGGCTGTGATCGTCTCGATTGTCTGACGCGGATCGAAGGTGATCTGGGCAAGCTGCCCGGCGGCGATCAAGACGATCATCGTCTCGCCGACCGCACGCGAGAAGCCGAGCACGAAGGCGGCGATGATCCCGGAGATGGCCGCAGGCACCACGATCTTGGTCGAGACCTGGAGCTTGTCTGCGC
>JBOHAY010000318.1:0-4820 GCA_050697935.1 Gaiellaceae bacterium
TCGCAGGCGTCACCGTCGCGCCCACGTCGAAGCCGAACGACAGCCCGCAGGCGATGAGCTACTGGGTCGTCGACCGGCACGTCGACAACAACGCGAACCCGAGGGAGAACGACGGCAGGATCTACGAGATCCTGCGCCCCTAGAGCGGCCCGGAGTGCCGGGGATCGACGACGAACGCCGAGCGCAAGGACTTACATTCTCTTTACAAATTAGGAAGGGAGTCGCAGAGGAGCGGCGAAGCCGTCATTCGGCCGGGTCGGCATTGGCGTCCCCGTTCTCTTCCCCTGACTGGGGCGCGGATTGGGTAGCTGGCCCGGTCGCTTTCTCTTCTGGCCCACCTCGACGCGTACGTGAACGCCGTCGTCGAGTGACGTCCTGAGGAGCGAAGGACGCCTCAGGCGTCCTTCGCGCGGGGATTGGAGACGGGCACGGCGAGCGTCGCCGACGCGTATTCGGAGAGCGTGCGGAGCACGTTTGCGTTGTGTTCGGGGCTCGGCTCCTACTCGAAGACGATGACGCTACGAATGCCGTCCTGGGCCTCCATCAGATCGAACCCGCGGTTCACTTCGTCGAGCCCGAGCCGATGGCTCAAGAGCGAATCTACGTCGATTTCCCCCGCGAGCCAGCGGTCTACGAGCTCCGGTACCTGTGTCCGGCCCCTGACTCCGCCAAACGACGAGCCGGCAACACGGCGACCGGTGATCAGGAGCCGAGGGACGATGTCGAGCGTCTCCCCCTTGCCGGCGACGCCGACCATCGTCGCGAGGCCCCAAGCGTCGCGCGCCGCCTCGACCGCCTGGCGCATGACGTGGACGTTCCCCGTCGCCTCGAAGGTGTAGTCGGCGCCGAATCCGCCCGTCCCCTCGAGGATCCAGTCCACGACGTCGTCGCCGCCGGCGACACGCGTGTCGGTCGCGCCGTGATGGCGGGCGCTTTCGAGACGCTCGTCGGAGAGGTCTATCGCGATGATTCGCTCCGCGCCGGCGAGCCTGCAACCGATCACGGCTCCGAGGCCGACGAGACCGCATCCGAAGACCGCGCACGTCGAGCCGGGCTGAACGTTTGCCGTGTACAGTGCCGCGCCGATCCCGGTCGACAGGCCGCAGGCGAACGGGGCACAGCCCTCGAGTGGCGCTTCGGGCGAAACCTTCGCGAGCGCGATCTCGGGCATCACGGTGTATTCGGCGAACGTCGACGTGCCCATGAAGTGGCGCATCTGCTCACCGCCGCGGGAGAGTCGAGTTGTGCCGTCGGGCAGATAGCCGAGCCCTTGTTGATCGCGAATGGCCACGCACCGATTCGTTCGCCCGCTGCGGCAATGGACACAATCGCCGCATTCGGGAGCGAAGAGCGTCACGACATGGTCTCCGGACCGCAGGAAAGCGACATCCGCGCCCACCCGCTCGACGACACCGGCGCCCTCGTGGCCGAGCACGCAAGGCGCGTAGCCACTCGGGTCCGCACCGGATGCCGTGTAGAGATCGGTGTGGCAGACGCCGCACGCAGCGAGCCGAACGAGCACCTCACCCGACCTGGGCTCGGCCAGGTCGAGTTCCTGAACCACGAGCGGCTGGCCGAACTCCTCGAGCACGGCGGCGCGAATCTTCATGTGACTCCTTTCCTCGGTCGACGACGTCCGATTATCCGTCGCCGGGCTGGGCGACCGCGTCGGGGCGATCGAGGAAGAAGACCGCGATCTCCTCATACGTTCCCGGGCCGATGTTCACACCGCGGTGGACGCGGTCGGTCGGCTCGTCCCAATCTGCCTGGCCGGATGACACTTCGAGCCGTTGCGGCTCGCCCCCATCGCGGTACTCGATCGCAAGTTCGCTGCCGCGCAGCACCACCGTCACGCGGTTGTACGGGTCACGATGCCACGGCATGGCCTCGCCGGGCTCGAGGAGCAGCCGCCGCACGAGCGTCGTCCCGCGCTGCATGAGGACCTCTTCCGCGACCGCCGCCTCCTCCGAAAATGGCTCCCCCAGCCTATCGAGCCGGTCTCGCACGTCTCAACCAGCTGACCAATCCGAGGCTCGTGGTCCATCCGCGTGGACGAAACGTGGACGGGTACCGTCCGCCTCCGCACCGCTCAGAGAGGAGGCTGCGGGAGTGGCGGTACTGGGCTCGAACCAGTGACCCCCAGCTTGTCGATTACGGGAAGACCAGGTCACGCCGGAGGTCGCGGGTTCGAGTCCCGTCGCTCCCGTCTCTCGCTCACTGCCGCCCCGCTCCGACGCGTGGATCGGCCTACCCCGCCAGTAGCGGCGCGAGCTCGCGCGGCCGGAGGGCGAAGACCGCATGGTCGGAGGCGAGCTCGATGGGCTCCACACCCAGGCGCGCCGCCATCTCGCGCTGTCTTGCGGGCGGCAGGACGTTGTCCTCCGTGCAGAGGACGTAGGTGCAGGGCACATCGGGAAGCGACCCGCCGGGCCAAGGTTGCTCCATCGCCGCCCAGCCCTGGGAGCGCTGCGTGGCTCGGAGGAAGGCGAGGTACGCCTCCCGCTCCTCCGGCGGCACAACCGAGGCCAGCAGCTCCAGGTCGAACGACCGGCAGCCGTTGCCATCGTCGTGCGAGACCGAAAGGATCATCTCGTGGACGTCGGCACCGGCGATGTCCACGATCGAGCGCCCCGGCTCGGGGACGAAGGCGGTCACGTAGACCAGGCGGTCGACCCGAGTCAGGTCGGGTACGAGCGAGATCGTCGCGCCACCCGCCGAGTGACCGGCGACCACGACCTGCCCCTCGATCCCCGCCATCGCCTCGACCACCGTGCGGGCATAGTCCTCGAGCGTGGCCGTGGGGTCCGTGCACGGCAGGTCCACGGCGATCGCGCGGTGGCCGAGCGCCTCGAGCTCGGGGATCACCGGTGCCAACTCGGCGGGGCTGCCGAACCCACCGTGGACCAGGACGAACGTCGTCATCGCGGCCCCTCCTCGGAAAGACTTGTCACGGTTCGAATGGGCGCCACCCTACGAAACCAACCGCGTGGACGCTAGCCGACAGAGGGGCCGACACACGGTGCTCAGTTCATCCGAGCACCGCGGCCGGAGGTCACGCCCCAGCGGGAATGTCGCCTGCGTCTGAGCAGTACAGTCAGCGCAGGGTCGAGACGAATGAGCTCTCGAATCGCGCCCGATCGGCGGACATGGTGACGCGGACCCTCGCGCCGTCGGCGGCCCGAACCGTGCGGCCGCTCTGCGGGCCCTCGCGTTCGATGACGGCGAGCCGCATGTTGGCGTAACTGCCGATAGCCGGTTCGACGAGGACTGCGGCGGCGAGCTGATCCCAAAAGTAGAACTCGAGCGACGGCGGGTATACCTTGATCAGTCGTCGCACGAACGCAGCGCTGGGCGATCGTCCCAGCCGTGCGGCGACGGCCGCGTTCAGGGGCACGTCGTTCGTCGCGTCGAGCGGGACGAGTGTGACTGGTAGCCCGGAGCGGAACACGACGTTCGCCGCTTTCGGATCGACGTAGAAGTTCCATTCGGCATGCGGGTTCTCGATCGTAGGAGGCCAGGTGATGTTCCCGGGGACGCCGACCGCGCCGCCCATCATCGTCACCGACCGTATCTTGGCCCTGAGTGCTGTCCCTCCGCGGAGAAGAACCGCGGCGAGCTCGGTCGGCGGCCCGAGCGTCAACACGTCGACACGGCCCGGGGCCGACCGAAGTGCCGCTCGGAGCACTTGCTCCCCGGACCCTGCCGGCGCGCGCGCCGGCCTCGCCGGCCGCGGGAGCCCATAGAGGTTGTCGGTGAAGTCGCGCCACGCCTTCGGGAACGCGTGGGCCCCCTTTAGCGGCCGCGGCCGTCCACAGCCGACCGGAATGTCCGGCTTGCCGGCCAGCGCGGCGAGCGAGAGCGCGTTCGTCGCACCGATGGGACAGCGGGCCTCCCCGTCACCGTCGACCACGATCGCGGTTACCTCCACATCAGCACGGCGAAGCAGGTACAGGAGCGCCATCGCGTCAGAGGCGTCCAGGTCCGTCTCGACGATGACGTTGCGAGGAGCGGCGCTTGCCGTGGCGGGTGCCCCGGTCGTATTCCCCGCAGCCGCGCCGAAGGCCACCGCAAGCGCGAACAGCAACAGAGACGATCGGATCATCAGATCATTGTGACTTGGCCGGACTCGACCGCGGCGACCAGGCAAACGAGCCTTCGTGCCACGGGCTGCGCGTCAAGTTCCGCTGCCCGCTGCCGTCGGGGTTCATGACGTAGACCTCGAGGTTGCCGTCGCGGCGGCTCACGAAAGCGATCCGCCGGCCGTCCGGCGACCAGGTCGGCGCGAAGTCGCGCGTCGGTTTGCGCATCAGGCTCCGCTGCCCGCTCCCGTCAGCGTTCATGACATGGATTCCGCGAGAGCCCGCGAAGGCGATCCTCCGCCCGTCCGGCGACCAGGCTGGAGCGAGGTCGGGCCCGGCGTTGCGCGTCAACCTCTCGAGGTCGCCCCCGTCAGCGTTTACGACGTAGATCTCGGAGTTGCCGTCGCGCGCGCTATCGAAGGCGATCCGCCGCCCGTCCGGCGACCAGGCGAAGTCGCGCACCGGGCCGCTCGTCACGTTCCGCACTTCGCTCCCCTCGACGTTCACGACGTACACGCTGCCCCCGCCTTGCCCGCGCGTGAAGGCGAGCCTCCGCCCGTCCGGCGACCAGAGCGGCTCCCGGCCGCCTTGCACGAGCCTCAACTGCCGGCTCCCGTTGGCGTTCATGACGTAGATCTCGGCGTTGCCGTCGCGGTTGCTGTGGAACGCGATCTTGCGGCCGTCGGGCGAGTAGTCGGGGCGCGTGTCGGCGGCGGGGTTGTCGGTGAGTCGGGTGAGCTC
>JBOHAY010000319.1:0-7676 GCA_050697935.1 Gaiellaceae bacterium
CCAGTGTCGATCTCCTCGACACCCTCCGTGATGTCGACACCTTCTGGCGTGCCCAGGTCTTGAAATGCGGACTCGGTCATCAGCATGTACTGATCCTGGGGAACGCTGTTCTTGGCGAGTCGGTGAACCGTGATGACGTCGGGTCCACTCAGCGAAGAGTGGCCGCCAATCTGGGTGACGACCGCCTCGCCCGAGTGCGCGATGACCTTGAGCTTCAAGTCGCCGACCGTTCGGCAGGCGTTGCACTTGCACACCGAGTAGGCGCCGATCTCGACGATCCGTTGCGCGAACGTGTCGAACAGCGTCTGCAGTCGATCGACGAGGCTGGCACCGCGCCGCTTCCACACTTCATCGTCACCGCTCTTGACTGCGTACAAGAACAGGGCATCGCCCTCGATCCCTGCAACTCTCAACGGAACGTCGACCTGCTCGATGAGGCTCTCCATGAGCTCGCGGATGATCGTCTCGCTGTGCCGGAGCTCCTTCGCGTGCTCCACCATGAAGCGCGTGTAGCCGCTGATGTCGACAAACATGAGGAGGACCGGCTGTGTCTGTCCCTCAACCGCAGTCGACATGTGCCCTCCTTCGCGATACCGCGGGTCGAGCCGATTATGACGAACGGGGCGATGGGCTTCAGTTTCGTTCAGCCGGTCCTCATAGGTGCCGCTGTCAGACGACGACGTTCACGCGGAGGAAGGCGGCGGGGATCGAGGTGTCCTCCGGGCTTGAGCTGACGTTCTGCTCGTTGAAGAGCGCGTCCAACTCGCCGTGAAGCTCATCCTCGCGGCCGTCGGCCGCCGCTGCTGCGTACGCGTTCATGGTCGGGCCGTAGTACTGGCGGAACACGCCGAGGAACTTTGACGGCGGGCCCGCGAAGTTGAACGTGTATGTATCCCTCTCGTACGAGATCCTCTCCTTGGGCACGCCGGCGCCGACGAATCGTTCGGTCACGTCGTTCTCGACGCCCCACGTCATCGGACTCACGAACCCTTCCGGCGGCGGAGGGGAGTAGGCGGAGCTGATCCTCAGGATCTGAGCAACGAGGGTCGGGTCGCCCGGGATCCAGTTGCCCATGACGATCCGGCCGCCGGAACGGGTCACGCGCACGATTTCCTTTGCGACGTCGAATGGCTTTGGCGCAAACATCGCGCCGAAGATGCTGACCACCACGTCGAAGCTGTTCTCGTCGAGCTCGTTGAGGTCCGACGCATCGCCTTCCTGAAACGTGAGGTTCGTGAGACCGAGGCTTCTCGCTCGCGCGTTGCCCGCCGCGACGAGATTGCCCGCGATGTCGACTCCGAGTACCTGGGCACCGAGCCGCGCAGCGGGCACGGCAGTGGTCCCGTCGCCGGATCCGAGGTCGAGGATGCGAAGGTCTTCTTCGATCCCGAGACTTGCCACGAGCGCCTCGCCGCTGTCCCGCATCGTGTCCGCGATGCGGGTGAAGTCGCCCTTCTCCCACAGTGCCCTGTTCGGATTGATGGTGCCCGCGGCACTCGGTTCACTCGTCGTGGTCATCGGGCAATACCTCCTCGTAGTAGGTCACGCGCAAGCTAGGCAAGCGACCTTCCCAAGACCTTCCCGCGTGCTCTAGGCCAGAGCGTTCAGACGAGCGTCAACCCGATGCGCGTCAAGCTTTCGACCTTCGCTGGCGAACGCTTCTCGGGCCGACTGTAGGAGCGTTCTGGCCCGTTCGTGCTCGCCGGAAGCCAACGCGAGTTCGGCTCGAGCCTCACCGAGGGCAGCGGGCCAGGGGCCGCCTCGCCACAACTGCGCGGTTCCCTCGGCCTCGGAGAGGAACATCGCCGCCTGTTCCTGCTCGCCTGCACGCGCGGACGCGATGGCGGCGGCGATGCGAAACGCCAGTCCGCAATAGACGCAAACGAGCTCCTCGGAACGGAGATACGCCTTGGCGTCTTCCAGACGCTGTGCACCGAGCTCCGGATCGTCGCTTCCTCGCAGGAGGGCGGCGTATCCCAGCGGCAGCAGGTGTCCGCTCATCGGCGACCAGCGCGAGATGACGAGAGCATCCAACAGCAGCTCGTCTCCCTCCGAGGCCTCGCCGCGTGCACGGACGGTTTCTCCGAGCCGGAGGCTGGCGAGAGCCTCGGCCGTGATTGCCCCGATCTCCTTGCTCAGTCGCACCGCCTCGCGAAGACGCGTATTAGCTTCGTCGAGAACGCCCGTGATCAGTGCGATCTCGCCCAGCAACGTCGACGCGAAGATCTGAGCGCGCCGTGCGCCAGACCGAACAGCGGTCGCGTAGAGGTCCTCGCCTACCGTCCGGAGGCCCTCGAGCGGGTCGCCGCTCGTCAGCGCGTACTCCGCGACGCATAGATGGCCATCGAAGACCGTGTCGCCGAGATCCGGTGCCAGCAGTGATGCGTCGAAACCGCCCCGGACAGCGCTTGACCACTGGCCGGTGCTATGGGCGACCATCACCTGGATTTGAACGGCCGTTCGCGCCTCAGGCCCAAGACCGGTCGCGACCGACAACTTCTCGGCCTCGGCTGCGCGACGTCCCGCTTCGGCGGGGTCTCCGCTGTACCACGCCGCCGCCGCCTGCGCGACGAGTTTCGCGGCCCGCAGTTCGTCAGAGGTGGGGTTGAGCGGGGCGAGAGTAGCCTGGGCGGCATTCGCGTCTCCACCGACGAGCTGCGCCCACGCCTGTCGGATACGCAGCGCGGTTCCTCCGGCACCGGGACCTGCCGCCCCCGCGGCGTCGGCATAGGCAGCCGGAGCGCTCCGGTCTCCCATCGCCAGCAACAGGTCGGCCCTGGTCGCGAGCAGATCTGCGCGCTCGGCCACGGGCGCGTCCGCGAGTTCGAGCTCGACGGCTGCCAAGGCCTTGTCGAACGCGGCGCCGCCTGCGATGCGAGCGTTGAGGGCGAGCGTCTCGACGCTCGGTTGAAGGCCGAGCGCCTCCAGTGCAGCACGGAGCCTCTCGAATGCGCGCAGCGCCGCTCCCCGGTCACCCGCCGCGAAGCGCGCGCGCATTACCGCGCGTTGCGCCGCTTCGTCGGCAGGGTCCTCGCCCGCGACCTCTTCCCACCGGCCCCGCCCACGAAGCGCATCGAGATACCGGGCGCGAAGTGTCTGCCGTTGCTGTTCCGCCCACTCGGCGTACGGGTCGTCGGGGAGCAAGTCCCCGGTATAGAGGGCAGGGTCCGACGATGCCTCGAATCGCTCGACGTCGGTCTCCACTCGAGCGTTGGGCGCCAGCATCACGAGGCCCTCCCGGAGCACGAGCCCCTCGCTTTGCCCGAGAGCGCGGCGTGCGTGATGGGCGGCCTTGTGAAGGTTCGCAAGCGCAGCGTCGGCGTCGAGTTGTGGCCACAGCGCATCGAGCACCCGATCACGAGGCAGGCGATGGTTCGTGGTCAAGGCAAGGAGCTTCACGAGATCCCTCGCCCGCCCGTGCGTCCAGGCGTCCGCGGACACGGGCTCGCCGTCGACGCGAACCTCGAACTGACCGAGGAGTCTCACGTCCACGCGCTGCATCTCGTCGATCATCACACAGCCAAAGTCCGGCGAGCGACTCGGGAAGCAGGCTCCATCACAAGAATCAGCTCGAGGGGGAGGGTCTCGCCCGAGGGTTACTCAGCAAGCATCGCAGCACCCCTCGCCACGCCAGGCCAGTCGCCCCTCCCGGGTCGCAACACCACTCGCCATCAGCAATCGAGCCTAACGGCGGTTGCGCGCTGCCGCGATTCAGCCCTAGCCCTCATCCGGCTCAGGCTCTCCGCGAATGACGCGGCGTACGGCGCCCAGGAAGTTTGGGCCGAAGTCGTCCTCGTCATCCTCCGCCCCGTCGGACCTCGCCCCGAAGGTCTTACGGGTCATGCGTATGCGCTCGGCTTGCTGCAGTTCGTCGTTCAACGGGGCCGTGAACGGACTAAACGCCGTGAGCTGGAGCTGGAGGTCCTTCGCTCGCGCCTCCCGCCGTCGGTGCTTACCCGACTGCGAAGCGGTGTACCCCGCAAGCGCACCTAGAACCAGCGAGACACCAAGCTTTGCGACCAGGGTGTTCGTCTTGCTCGCATTACTGACTACCGCCCACACACCGATGGCGACGGCGGCTAGCGCTACGACAACCGTCAGCCAGCGAAACCGATCCGCCGCCGATTTCTGGTCCTTGGCCTCGTCCTTGTAGTACTCAGCGGTCTCCTTCAGCGTGATCTTCCCAGCCAAGACGCCGACGTCATCCGCGATCGCCTCGACGTTTCGGACCTTCTCGGCAACCCTGGTGTCGGCCTGTGTTAGGTGCTCCGACAGCGTCTCCGCGAACTCGGTCGTTTGCGTCTGAAACTTCCGAGCGTTCTCCTCCAAGGACGCACTGAATGCCTCGGTGTGCCGCGTCAGCTGCGCGTCAAGCGCCGCCTGCTGACCTTCGACCTTCGCTGTGAGCGCGTCGATCTCGACCTGGAAGGCATCGGTCTGATCCGAAATGGCCGTCTTGACCTCCTCGGATGCCGCCGCGATGTGCTGCTCGGTCTCGGCGACCGCGCTCTCTGCGGCAGTGGTCTGTTCCTCCAGACCTTTGATCCGTTGTGCCATCGACCGCTGGTAGTTGGCTGCGGCGTCTTTTACGACCTGTTCGATGTCCCGACCGCGAGCGGCCGGCAGCTCAAGCACTGCAGCCATGAGCTCCTCGAAGTATTGGCTGTCATCGACAGCCAACTCGGGTTGCTCGGCTATTCGTTGAGCCGCCGCGATCAGCGCGTCCTTCGCGCTGTCGGTGATCAGCCCGGGATCCGTCGCGTGGAGCGACACTCGCGCGAACGCGAGCGCCCCTTCGAGTCGTTCCTTCGTAGGTGATTGGTCGCCGAGCGGCCCCACCGCCGCGACTGCCGCATCCATCGAAGCGTCGATCTCGCCGACGCGTCCATCCTCACTCATCGCCTTCGCTCCTTCGTCAGATCCGTTGTGGCCCGGCCCCTCGGAGAGCCTCGCCCGCTGCTACCAATGTCACAAGGATCTCAGCCGGGTCGGATGGCAAAGCCGCCCGATTCCGAGTCGGGCGGCCCGCCGGGGATCCCTGTCGTGCTGGTAGCAGCCGGCCCCATGAGCGGGAGCGACTGAGCGCCTCTACTCAACCACACCGCCATGACGACGCACACGTTGGGCGCTCAAACAGCTCCTGGGTGAAGTCTGCTGACAAGGCGCTGACAAACACACAAAATGAGGCCCCTCGCGGGGCCTCTCTCTTGCCTGAAACGGGTTGTCTAAGCCATGGGCGGTACTGGGCTCGAACCAGTGACCCCCAGCTTGTCGAGCTGGTGCTCTCCCAACTGAGCTAACCGCCCCAATTACGCTGACTTGCAGGCACTTTTCTTCGCTCTCGCGCTTCTACGCTCTCCCAATTTTTCGAGAAGCGCGCAATCCAGGGCGATTCTACCGGCCGCACAAGCAAGCGGCGACCCTCGTCATGCGCTTTCGAGCCGCACCTCAGTGTCTGGGAATGCACTCGGATCGGCGAGCTCGTGCTCGAGAAGCAGAAGTCCGTCGCTCTGTCCACTGAGCTACAGGCGTCTGCCGTGAAGCTAGTCGGCAGGGAAGCTGATCGTCGCGAGCGCTCGAGCTCAACCGGAGAGCTCACAGCCAGTCGAGCAGCTCGGCGATTCCGTCCACGACGGCGTCGGGGCGGTGCCGCCTGGGCAGCGCTTCGGGCTCAACCGGGCCGCTGATCCCGCTGCGGACGAGGATCGTGCGAGAGTCGCCCATCCGACCGAGTGCGATGTCCATCGTGACGTCGTCCCCGATCACCGCCAGTTCTCGCGACCGAGCTCCCACCTGGTCGCTGATCGTGCGGAGCGCCGCGCGCGACGGCTTGCCGACGATCACCGGTCGAGCGCCCGAGGCCTTCGCAAGCGCTGCGGTCACCATCGCCCCGCGGCTGATGATCGGCCCGTTCGCTCCCGCGTACGCCGGCGCGTAGCTGCCCGTCAGGAGCGGCGCGCCACCAAGGACCGTGCGAGCGGCCCGCTCGAGCTCGCCGAAGTCGAAAGCCGCGGGGGTCGCAACGAACACGACGTCCGCATCGGTCGCGTCCTCACCGGCGAGGACCAGCACGCCGGCCTGCTCGAGGAACTCACGGGCGGGGTCGCTACCGAGGAGCAGCACCGACTCGTACCCGTGCTCACGCAAGTACACGAGGACGCTGCGCAGCGGCGTGAGCAACTCGTCGTCTGCAACGTCCAAGCCGACCCCGCGAAGGCCCGCGGCAAACCCTTCCGGAGTCTCGTGACTACCGTTGGTGAAGAGGGCGAGCGGCCGGCCCGATGCCCGGATCCTCGCCAGCACCTCCCGGGCGCCCGGCTGCACATGCAGATCGTCGCCTGCCCGGTGCACGAGCGTTCCGTCCACGTCGAACACGAAGGCTCGTACGTCGTCAAGTCGCACGGCGCCACACGACGAGATCGTCTCCCTTCTGCACTCGTAGCTGCGTAATCGACCTGCGCCGAGCCACCTCCTGCAGCAGCGTCACCACGGGATGGGACGACGTGCGCGAGACCACCGGCGGCGTGAGCGGTGGGGCATGCCGAGACGCGAGCATCGCATCCACCTGCTCCGCTGGCATGGTCAGCCTCAGGAGCAGCTCCTCGTCGGAGATCTGACGTCCGAAGCGCTCGCGCGCGCCCTCGAGGTGCAGCGGCTCGAGATCCCGCAGCTCCTCGACACGTGGGCGCGAGAGCACGCGCTCGGCGACGTCGGGCGCCACGGGCGCGGCGTGCTCTCCGTAGTGCCCGAGGAAGTAGCGGACCGTCTCGTCCGAGACGTTCGACCACCGCTCGCCGTCGATGACATTCCTGACCGCCTGCGTCGCCACGAGCTGCGAGACAGGCGTGACGATGATCGGGTAGCCCATCTCGGCCCGTACACGGCCTACCTCCTCGAGGACGGCGTCGAACAGCTCCGGGCGGCGCAGCTCCTCCAGCATCCTCCGGGTCGTCGAGACCATGCCGCCCGCGAGCTGGTGGTGGTAGTACGTCGCGTCGAACTCCTGGGGCGTGCCGACCGGAAGTCCCCTATCGCGCCCCACTTCGCGAAAGTGCTCCGACACCGCCGCGAGGGCGTCGAGATCGAGCCGATGCGAGAAGCCCTCGGCTTCCAGGTTACGAAGCGTGGTCTCGGCCGCGGGATTCGACGTGCCTCGCGCCAGCGGTTCGACGGCCGTATGCAGGACCTGGAAACCGGCACGAAGCCCTTCCATGTAGACGAAGGGCGCGAGCCCGATCGTGCAGTGACTGTGCAGCTCGATCGGGCGGCCTCCCGCCGCGCCGAGGAAGTGCGGGGCGAGCTCCCGCACGGCGTGGGGCGTCAGGAGTCCGCCGGGGTCCTTGAGATAGAGCCGGTCCATCTCCGCGCAGTCGGCGAGCGCCGCCACGCGCTCCGCGTAGTAGACATGCGTGTGCACCTCGCTGACCGAATACGTGAGTCCGACCACGATCTCCTCGACCCCCTCCTCGCGCGCCAGCGCAGCGACGCGCCGCAGCCGGACGGGGTCATTCGAAGGATCGGCGACCTGGAAGCGGCGGATACCGTTTCGCACCACGCAGCGGAAGGCGAGCCGCATCACGTCCTCGTCGCATGGCACCCACGTGATGAAGCGCATGCCCGTCGTGATGAAGCTGAGCCGCGTGTTCGGCATCGCCGCGCTCACGAGCTCGATGTGG
>JBOHAY010000320.1:0-5321 GCA_050697935.1 Gaiellaceae bacterium
GCGCGCGAGCGTCTGGTCGAGGTCTACCCCCGGCGCGGGATGTTCGTTTCCGGCGTGGACGTCCGCGATCTTGCAGGCCTCTCGGAAGTACGCGCGACACTCGAAGGCCACGCGGCGCGACTGGCCGCGGAGCGGGCGACCGACGGGGAGATGGCCGAGACAGACGCACTTCTCGCCGAGCTCGACGGAATCTCAGCGCACGACGAGCGCTTCCTGATCGACCTCGACCAGCGCCTTCATCGCCACGTGTATCGCTGCGCACACAACCCGTTCCTCGAGACGACGCTCAACGAGTACTACATGCTGACCTTGCGCATCTGGTTCCTCGTCCTCGACCGTGTCGTCCGCCTGGGAGACGCGATCCAGGAGCATAGAGAGCTGCTCGAGGCGATACGCGATCGAGACCCCGAGCGCGCGGAGGACGTAATGCGGCGTCACGTCAAAGGCTTCGAACAGGCCATTCGGCGCGTGCTCTGAGTCTTATATTTCTTTGCCTCTCTAACTCATATATCAGCAGGAGCGTCCCGAATGAGCACCCTCCCCCGCCAAGCTCGCGCCGTCGTCATCGGCTGCGGGATCGTGGGTAACAGCGTCGCCTACCACCTCACCGACCAGGGCTGGTCGGACGTCGTCCTGCTCGACAAAGGCCCACTCCCAAACCCAGGCGGCTCGACCGGGCATGCCTCGAACTTCATCTACCCGGTCGACCATTCGAAAGAGATGACCCAGCTCACGCTCGAGAGCATGCGTCAGTACAAAGAGATGGGCGTGTTCACCGAGTCGGGAGGTATCGAGGTCGCCCGGACGGAGGAGCGGATGCAGGAGCTCACGCGTCGCATCGCCTCCGCGAAATCCTGGGGCATCGAGCCGGTCTCGCTTGTGACGCCGGCGGAGGTGAAGAAGCTCGTGCCTTTCATCGACGAGACGGTGATCCTCGGCGGCTTCTACTCGCCGTCCGTCGGCGTCGTCGACTCGCTCCAGGCAGGGACGATCATGCGCGAGCGCGGCCAGTCGTCAGGTCGGCTCACGGTGCTCGCGAACACGGAGGTGCTCGGCATCGAGGTCGAAGGCGGTCGCGTGCGACGGCTACGCACGACCGGCGGCGACATCGAGACAGCCGTCGTCGTCATCGCGTGCGGCGTCTGGAGCCCCAAGCTCGCCCGCATGGCAGGTGCGTCGATCCCGCTGACTCCGGCGGTGCACCAGATGATCGACGTGGGGCCGACGCACTGGTTCGCCGAGACCAAGGAGGCGATCGAGTTCCCCATCGTGCGCGACATGGACACGAACATGTACGAGCGCCAGGAGGGAACAGGCCTCGAGATCGGCTCGTACGCGCACCGGCCGATCCTGTACGACCCCGAGGACCTCCCTTCCGTGGCGGAGGCCGCGCTCACCCCGACCGAGTTCCCGTTCACGCAGGAGGACTTCACGCTCCAGCTGGAGCAGGCGCTCGAGTTGATGCCTTCGATCGTGGGCGACGAGACGGTCGGGATCAAGTACGCCGTCAACGGAATCCTCTCCCTCACCCCCGACGGCATGCCGATCCTCGGCGAGCTGCCGGAGGTCGAAGGTCTGTGGTCGTGCGCAGCAGTGTGGGTCAAAGAAGGGCCTGGGGTCGGCAAGTCGCTCGCCGAATGGATGGTGCACGGTGAGTCGCACATCGACCTCCATTCGTCGGACGCCGCGCGCTTCTGGGAGCACCAGAAGACCGCAACGCACGTGAAGGCGCGTGCCGCCGAGGGCTTCAACAAGACCTACGGCATCGTCCATCCGCTCGAGCAGTGGGCCTCGAACCGCGACGTGCGGCTGTCGCCGTACCACGAGCGCGAGAAGGAGCTCGGCGCCGTCTTCTTCGAGGCGGCCGGCTGGGAGCGTCCTCAGTGGTACGAGTCGAACGCTCCGCTGCTCGAGGAGTACGGTGACCGCGTTGGACGGCGCGAGGCGGAGTGGGACGCGCGCTGGTGGTCTCCGATCATCAACGCCGAGCACCTCGCCATGCGCGACCGAGCCGGGATCTTCGATCTGTCGGCGTTCGCGATCTTCGACGTCGTCGGGCCGGGCTCGCTCGAGGCGCTCCAGGAGATCTCGATGCGTCAGGTCGATGCGGCCGTCGGGCGCGTCATCTACACGCCCTGGCTCTCGCCGAGCGGAGGCTTCAAGTCCGACCTGACCATCATGCGACTGGGCGACGAGCACTTCCGCGTGGTGACAGGCGGTGCCCACGGCATGGCCGACCACAAGTGGCTCGCGGACCATCTTCCCGAGAACGGCTCCGCGCAGCTCGCAGACCTCACCTCCGCCTGGTCGACGCTCGGTCTCTGGGGGCCGCGCGCGCGCGACGTCCTCGCTTCGGTGACGAGCGACGACGTGTCGCACGAGGGCTTTCCGTTCGCGACGTGTCGAGTGATCGAGGTCGGCCCGCTGCGCGTGCTCGCCTCGCGCATCTCATACGTCGGCGACCTTGGCTGGGAGCTGTACGTACCGATCGAGCAGGGCGCACGCCTCTGGGACATCGTCTGGGAGGCCGGACGCGCGCACGGGGCCGTTCCGTGTGGAATCGGGGTCTACGGGACCACCGGTCGACTCGAGAAGTGCTACCGCGCATTCGGAACGGAGCTCGAGAGCGAGTACACGGTGGTCGAGGCGGACATGGCGTGGGGCAAGGTGAAAGAGCAGGACTTCGTCGGCAAGGAAGCGCACCTGCGGCACCGAGAAGAGGCACCCGTCGCGTTGCTGTGCACGCTCACGGTCGACGATCACACGTCATCGTCGGGCGTACGGCGGTTCCCGATGGGCCGTGAGCCGATCCTCACCCGCGCGGGCGACCCGCTCGTCGACGCCAAGGGGCGCCGGTCGTACGTGACGAGCGCCGGCGCCGCGCCGTCGGTCGGGAAGCACGTGCTCATGGCGTACCTCCCGCCGGAGCAAGCCGAGGCGGGCACGGAGCTCGCCGTCGAGTACATGGGCGAGCAGTACCCGGCCACCGTCGACGTCGCCGGCTCCGCCGCGATCTTCGACCCCGAGAACGCGCGGATCCGCTCGTGAGCTCGCTCACGTCCCTGGGGCGCCGCTCGCGGCTCGAGGCCGGAGGGGACAGTGTGTCGAACACGGCCCCGGAAGGCATCGTGCCGCGAGCCGTGTCAGCCTTTCGGCGGGGGCCGGCTCCGCCGGCCGCAGGCGAAAGGCGACCAGGGGCGTGAGGGTTCTCGTATGTGTGAAGCGAGTGCCCATGACAGGCGGCACGATCGTCCTGACTGAGGACGCGCAGGCGATCGAGACACGCCATCTCGGGTTCACGATCAGTCCGCACGAGGAGTGCGGAGTCGAGGAAGCGGTAAGGCTCGTCGAGGCCCTCGGCGGCGAGTCGGTGGTCCTCACCATCGGCCCGCCGGAGACGGTAGAGCAGCTTCGCGACGCGATGGCGCTCGGTATCGACCGCGCACTCCATCTCGTGTCCGACGGCGAGGAATGGGACCCGCAGGCGACTTCGAGCGCGATCGCCGAAGCAATCCGTGCCGAGGAGACGACGAACGGGCAATTCGACCTCGTCTTCTTCGGGAACGAGTCGGCCGACACCGGCAACTACCAGGTGGGGATTCGGGTTGCATACGCGCTCGGCAGACCCGTCGCGAGCGGTCTCAAGGGTGTCACGCTCGAGGGCGACCACGTGCGGTGCGAGCAGGAGGTGTCAGGTGGTCGCGACGTGTACGTGCTCCCGCTGCCTGCCGTAGTGTCAGTGCTCGAAGGGCTCAACCTGCCGCGCTATCCGTCCGTCCCCGCAAAGCTCCGCGCGCAGCGCAAGCCCGTCGAGACCAGCTCGCCGATCAAACCCGCCGCGCGACTCGAGAAGGTAGGACTCCTAGTGCCGGAGGGACAGGGCAAGGAGGCCGTGATTCTCGGACGCGGGCCCGAGGCTGCGCCGGCGGTTGTCGATCTTCTGCGCCAGATCGGAGTCGCATAGTGGTCATCGTCTATGTCGAGGAGCCGGGTGAGCTGACGCAGCAGACGCTCGCCTTCGCGCGTGGGCTCGGCGAGCCGCTGCACGCCTTCGTTGCCGGCGAGGCCCTACCGGTCAGCGGCGTCGCTGTGCTCCACGTCGCGGAAGGAGACGCGTATTCCGCGCACGCACCTGCCGCGATCGCGCAGGGGCTCGTCGAGCTCATCGAGCGGCTCACTCCGTCGGCTGTCGTCGCCGCAGGAACCGCGCGCGGGAACGAGGTTCTCGCACACGTGGCGGCGAAGCTCGACCTCCCGTTCGCTGCGAACTGCACGTCGGCGACGGTCGGCGACGCATTCCTCGTGACGCGCGTGCGTTGGGGAGGCAGCCTGCTCGAGGAGGCGCGCCTGCATGGGCATGTCAAGGTGCTCACGCTGCAGCCGCACGCGATTGCCGCCGAGGATGGGGCGGGTGGAGACCCCGCGATAGAACGGTTCGCTCCCACACTTTCGGACCCAGACCTCGTAGTGCGAGTCAGCGAGCGTGTGTCAGCCGCAGCCGGTGGCGTCTCGCTCGCAGAAGCCAAGGTGGTCGTCTCGTGTGGCCGCGGAGCCGGATCGCCCGACGGGTTCGAGATCATCGAGGAGCTCGCAGGCCTGCTCGGCGGAGCCGTGGGCTGCTCGCGCGCGGTGACGATGGCCGGCTGGCGGCCGCATACGGACCAGGTCGGGCAGACCGGGACGAAGATTGCGCCCGACATCTACATCGCGTGCGGCATCTCGGGCGCCACGCAGCACATGGCGGGCTGCAAGGGAGCGAAGGCATTACTCGCGGTCAACACCGATTCCGAGGCACCGATCCTCGCGAGTGCGGACTACGCCGTGATCGGCGACCTGCACGAGGTCGTCCCGGCGATCTCGGCCGAGATCAGGAAGGCGAGGGGCGAATAGGGGCGAGGCTTGCCTCGCCCGGCCCAGAGCGGCCATGGCCGGTTCGACAGTGATCTCCGGGCTCGCGCTGCTGATCGCCGTCGCGATCGCGGGTGCCCTCTTCGCCCGGCGCGCCCTCTTCCTCACCCGACTCGTCCGGCTGGGCAAGCCTGCCGCGCGCTCGACCGACATTCCTATTCGTGTCCGCAACGAGACGACGATCGTGCTCGGCCAGCGCAAGTTGCTCCAGCGGCTCGTGCCCGGGCTCATGCACGCGTTCATCTTCTGGGGCTTCCTCGTCCTCTTCCCGACGATCTTCATGGCGATCGTGGGCATCGTCGACCGCGAGCCCTCGCTCCCATCCGGGTCACCGCTCGGCTGGCTCGAAGGCCAGGGCTGGTATGCGTTCATGGTCGACGTGTTCGTCGTGCTCGTGCTCGTGGGCGTCGCGA
>JBOHAY010000321.1:0-4003 GCA_050697935.1 Gaiellaceae bacterium
AGGCGGGGTGGCTGCGACGGCGGATCCTCGAGGTCGAGCTCGAAGGAGTACCTCCGGAGCTCGACGGGATCCGCATCGCGCACCTCTCCGATCTCCATCTCGGCGTACCTTCGCGCGGGCTGCGCGCGGTGGACGATGCCGTCGCCTGGGTTGTTGAGCGTCGTCCGGATCTCGTCTGCGTCACGGGTGATCTCGTCTCGCGGCGTGCGGGGATGCCCCTCTTGGAGCGATTGCTCGGAGAGTCGTGGGGTCAGACCCCGAGACGTGGCGCATCGGGACATGTCCCGAGGTCTGACCCCGAGCTCGGCCCGTGCTTCGTCGTGCTCGGAAACCACGACTTCGCCGACAGCCGCGATCCGTTCTCCGAGCGCATCGATCCGGCTGCGATCGACGCTCTAGAAGGTGTGACGCTGCTCGCCGACGAGGGTGCGGAGCTCGAGCTTCGCGGACGGCGCGTGCAGATCGTCGGCGTCGATCCCCGGTCGTACGCCGATGGAAGCGCGCAGCCGGAGGACGTGGTGGACACCAGCGCCGATCTGCGCATCCTCCTCTGCCACTTCCCCGGGATTGCCCGACGGATGCCCGGTGTCTTCCATCTCATCCTCGCCGGGCACTTCCACGCAGGCCAGATTGTGGTTCCCTATCCGGGGGGCAGGGTTCGCCTCGCACATCTGCGCGCTCGTGACATCGAAGGGATCTATCGGTACGGCACGACCGCGCTCCACGTCTCGCCGGGGCTCGGTACGACGTTCGTCCCGTTCCGGTTCTTCGCCCGGCCGGAGGTGACCGAGCTGGTTGTACGATCGCGTAGGTAATGGAGGAGCGCGCCCAGATCTCCCCCGAGGTTCTCGCTCGCTACGCCGGCGACGCCGCGCTGGAGGTGCAGGGGGTAGTCGGCCTCGCCGAAGGCTCGCTTCAGCGCGACCGCGCCGTCGAGATCTCCAGCGCGAACGATGGCTCTGCTGTCACCGTCCGTATCGAGCTCGAGTGGGGGAGTAGTGCCGCCGATGTCGCGAGAGAGGTGCAGACGCGCGTCGCCGAGTACCTCGGGCGCATGGCGAACCTCACGGTCCGCTCGGTCGACGTCGTCGTTGATGGCGTCGGTGCTCCGCCGGCCAAGCAATGAGCTCCCGTCTCGCCGGGCTCACCGGCGCAACTCTGGAGACCGCGCCTGCCGTGTGTCAGTCGTGCGTGTGGTGGCAGACACGTGGCAATCGTGAGCCGGAGAAGCGGAAGTGGGTCGAGCGAGCCGAGGAGGACTGGGGTGCGTGGGGAACGATCTACCGAGACGACGACGGGCGGGTGCTCGGCTCGATGCAGTACGGGCCGGCGCCACTCTTCCCGCGAGCCGCTGACCTCCCCGCGGGGCCGCCGTCCGACGACGCGGTTCTCGTCACCTGCGCGTATTTGCTGTCCGAGTCACAGCCGTGGGTCGAGCAGTCGCTCTTCCTCGCCGCGATCGGCGAAGCGCGCGACAAGGGGGCGCATGCCCTCGAGGCGTTCGGCTACCGCTACCGCGACGGGACGCCTTCAGCGGACAGGTTCCTCGTCCATCGCACGGTCTTTCCACGCGACTTTCTGGCCGACTTCGGCTTTCGCACGGTGCGGTCGGCCGGTCGGATCGAGCTCGCGCGTCTGGAGCTCGGCGGGCTGCAGCCCGTTGTCGAGGGGGCTCGCGAGAAGGTGCTTCGGGTCGTGCAAGAGGCCTTCCAGCCCGCCCCGGCGCCCGCGCCTCCCGGCAGCGGCTAGGCAGCCGAGCGCTCGCGGAGGGCGAGCTCGGCGATCTGGATCGCGTTGAGGGCCGCGCCCTTGCGGAGGTTGTCGCAGGCGAGAAAGAGCGCCAGCCCGTTCTCGACCGTTGGATCGGTCCGGACTCGTCCCACGAGCACGTCGTCGATCCCGACGGCCTTCAGCGGGGTCGGGAACTCGTCGAGCCGAACACCCTCCGCCTCGCCGAGCACTTCCAGCGCTTCCCGAGCGGAAAGCGGTGTTTCGGTCTCGACCCAGAGCGCTTCGGCATGGCCGACGAGGACCGGTACGCGCACACACGTTGCGCTGATCGGGAGATCCGGAAGCTCGAGGATCTTGCGGGTTTCAGCCCGGATCTTCACCTCCTCGTCGAATTCGCCGCCGTCGAAGTCCCAGTCCATGCGGAGGTCGTGTTCCGCGACCGATTCTCTGCGTAGCCCGTCCATGGCCGACGCACCGGCGCCGGAAACCGACTGGTAGGTGGCCACGCGCACCCGGCGCAGTCCCGCGGCGTCCCGTAGCGGTGCAAGCGCGATCGCCAGCGGGATCGAGCAGCAGTTCGGGTTTGCCACGATCCCTTCGTGCTGACGGGCACGCTCGCCGTTCACCTCGGGTACGACGAGCGGGACACCGTGTTCGAGCCGGAACGCGGAGGACTTGTCGACGCAGAGAGCGCCGCCGGCGGCCGCGGCGGGCACGAGCTCTCGGCTCGCGGTCGCTCCGACCGAGAAGAGGCAGAGGTCGAGATCCCCGGCGCCCAGGACCTCCGGGGTCGCTTCCTCCACGGTCAGATCGTCGAGCTTCGACCCCGCAGAGCGGGCAGACGCGAAGGCGCGTATTTCGCCGTAGCCCCGTTCCTGGAGCAACCCGAGTGTGACGGCGCCGACGGCGCCGGTCGCGCCGACGACTCCGATCCGCGCGTCGCTACGCACGACGATTCGCTGTGTCTCGAACGACGACCATCGCCCCAGTGTACGGACGACCTCGGGCAGCCAGAAAGAGGTCAAAAAAATAGTGAACCGACTGACCCGAGGGCCCGCCGGTTCACTAAGGCGGAATCTATGAAGTGCGGAGACCGGATGCAAGAGGTCCCGCGACGAGAAGGGCGCAATTTCCGCCAGAAACCGATGTTCACTACATCTCGCGGCGTCCTGCGAGCGCGCGCCCGAGCGTCACCTCGTCCGCGTACTCGAGATCGCCGCCGACGGGGAGGCCGCTCGCGAGCCGGGTCACCTGCACTTTGCCGCGCAACCGGTCGGCGACGTAGGCAGCCGTCGCCTCACCGGTCATCGTGGGGTTGGTGGCGAGAACGACCTCCGTGACGCCGTTCCGCTCGACCCGGCTCAGGAGCCCGTCGATGCGCAGGTCCGCCGGCTCCACCCCGTCGAGCGGAGAGAGTGCGCCACCAAGCACGTGATAGAGGCCTCGGAACTCGCCCGTCCGCTCGACCGAGACGACATCGACCGGTTGCTCGACGACGCAGATCACTGTGCGATCTCGTCGCGCGTCGGCGCACACCGCGCAGAGCTCCTCCTCTGTCAGATTCCCGCACTCGCGGCAGAACCGCACACGTGCCTTGACATCTTCGATCGCACGCGCGAGCTCGAGCGCGTCCTCAGGGCGGGCAGAGAGCAGGTGAAAAGCCAGTCGCTGCGCTGAGCGGCGGCCGATCCCAGGGAGCTTCGTCAGCTGTGTGACGAGGTTCTCGACAGCGGGGCTGAGCACGTCTGGAGCCTAGCCGTCTCTTCCGGACACGCCCGGGTCCGACGGCGGTCAGCTTCCCGGCAGCAGTCCGCCGAGCCCGCCGAGCCCGCCGAGGTCGCCGGGTATGAGGCCCGACATCTTCGACTCCATCAGCGCGCGCGCCGAGCGCAGCGCCTCGTTGACGGCGGCGAGTACGAGATCGGCGAGGAGCTCCGGGTCGTCCGGGTCGATCGCTCTCGGGTCGATCGTGATCGAGACCACTTCGCCCGCGCCGTTCGCCTTCACGGTCACCATGCCACCGCCGGCGGAGGCCTCCACGACCTCGCTCGCCGCTTCCTCCTGCGCCTTCGCCAGCTCGGCCTGCATGCGCTGCGCTTCGGCGAGCATCTTGTTCATGTCGAAGTTCATTCGGGGTCTGCCTCCACTTCCTCGGCGTCGAACCTCTCCTTGAGCACCTCGATGAGCTTGTCCTCACCCAGCGGGAGCTCGTCGGCTTCTTCGTCGAGGCTACCTTCGCCCGTCTCGAGCACGACGGCGAGCTTCAGTCCCG
>JBOHAY010000322.1:0-6398 GCA_050697935.1 Gaiellaceae bacterium
CCGCGGGCGCTCTGCTTCCAACTCAGGCCGTTAGGAGCTCCTGTCGTCATACTCGCCCGCGTGCGGCGGGACGGATCGCCCTCCGATCTCCGTGAGGGCCTCGCAACAGGCTGGCGCGAACTCGCGCTCTACGTCGGAGCTGCCGTGGTGTACGTCGCGATCGGGGTCAACTTCCCCGAGTTCCTCTTCTCGTGGGTGGTCGCCGCCTCGTACCTCCTTCTCTGCGTCGTCGTGATCCCGGCCGCGGTTCGCCGATTCCGCTCGTGAGACACCTCGTAGCGAGCCGACCGGTAGCCGCTGCCGGCGAGGAGCGCGCATGAGTTGGGCGGCACATGATCTGGAGCCGTACGTCATCCAGAAGGAGCTAGGCAAGCGCGTCGCCTTCGTGCCGCTGCTCATCGGCTCGTACGCACCCGACCTCGCGTCGAAGTGGTTCGTCTACGGGATCACACTCGTGGGCGTCGAGTTGAAAGCGGACAACCCGGCCCAGTTCCACCGTGGCTGGCCGGGGTTCGGCTTCACCCACTCCCTCGCGTTCGGCGTGCTCATCGGCCTCGTGCTGTACGCGATCTGGCGCAACAAGGTCGTCGCCTACAGCTTCGTCATCGGCCAGTGGGCACACTCGCTCACGGACGTCGGCGACACGGTCGGCGCGATGTTGCTGTTCCCGTTCACGGACCATCTGTTCGCGGCGGGAGCATGGGCGTATGCCGGCCAGACAGGTCGCTACACCGACGCGGGGGCGTACTTCAGCGGGCTCGGGTTCGTCTGGGACGGAGTGTTCGTCGTGTGGGCGCTCCTGAGCTGGAGGGTGATCACACGCGGGTACTTCCGCACCACGGTCATGGCCGCCGACCCGTTCTGGAACTGGGCCGGGCGCTACCTGTCGGAGACCACGCTCGTCGCCCTCTATCGCGCTTCGTACTTCTACGGAATCGCCCGCTGGACGGCCTGGCTCATCTGGGCGCACGTCGTCAGGTCGTTCGCGTTCGACCTACGCTGGGGCGGCCCCCGCTGGGTGCCTCGCGTGTACGCGCGCGACCTCAATGCCGCACCGGCATGCCGATGTCCAGGTTGTTGTTCGATGAAGCCGCGGCTCGGGTTCTACGGCGCCGTGGCTGTCTGTGCCTGGGCAAAAGGGCATTCACACTCGATCCGCGACGTTCTCAGGGCAGCCCCGAGGCGCCAGAGGCCGCGCTTCCGGCGACGAACGCTCAAGAAGCAGTAGCCGAGAGCCGATTTTCGTTCGGAGATGTCTCATCGTGGGTGGATCACGTTCACGCGCGTGGCCGCGGCCTCCGGCCTGGTCGCGTTTGCCGCCTTCACCCTCTTCGCGCCCGAGAGCTCCCGATTCTCGGGGTTCTTCAACATCTGGTTCTACAACGGCCTGATGGTTCTCGCCTGCGTCATCGCAGGCTCCCATATCTACCTCGTGAAGCGCGAGCGAGCCGCGTGGACTGCGATCACACTCGCGCTCGTCTCGTGGACGTTCGGAGAGCTCTGGTACGCGGTCTTCGAGCCGGAGACGTACCCCTCGCCGGCCGATGTCGGATTCATCTGCTTCTACCCGCTGCTGTACGCGGGGATCGTCCTCCTGCTCCGATCGCGGGTGCGCTCGATCGCCGGGACGCTTTGGCTCGACGGGGTAACCGCCTCACTCGCGGCTGGAGCAGTGGGCGCAGCCGTTCTCGTAGAGCTGGTTCTCGAGAGCACCGAGGGCACGCGCTCGACGGTGATCACGAACCTTGCCTACCCGCTCGGTGACGTACTGCTGCTCTCTGCGGTCTTCGGTGTCTTCTCCCTGTCCGGGTGGAGGCCAGGTCATCGCTGGCTGCTGCTCGGGCTGGGAACATTCGCGACGGCAACCGCCGACGGCGTCTACCTGTTCCAGTCGGCCGCAGGCACCTACGTCGAGGGCACGTGGGTCGACATCCTCTGGCCCACTTCGATGCTGCTCATCGCCTCGGCCGCGTGGGCACAGGACCGGAGCCGGGACGGGCTCGAGGTCGAGGGCCGCGCGCTGCTTGCCGTCCCGACGGTGTGCGCGCTCGTGTCGACGGGCATTCTCGTCTACGACCACTTCCGCCCCGTCAACCTGCTCGCAATCGTGCTCGCGGCGGCCGTCCTCTTCCTCGTGACCGTGCGACTGGCGTTGACGTTCCGCGAGAACCGCAGGCTGCTCGAGCTCACACGCCATGAGGCGACGACAGATGCGCTCACAGGGCTCGCCAATCGGCGCAAGCTGCTCACCGATCTCGAGCGCCGACTCGAGCGCGAACGCATGGACCCGACCCTTCTCATGATCTTCGACCTCGACGGGTTCAAGGGCTACAACGACACGTTCGGTCATCCTGCCGGAGACGCTCTCCTCGCCCGCCTCGCGGAGAAGCTCGCTGCCGTTCCCGGACCGCAGGGCACTGCGTACCGCCTCGGCGGCGACGAGTTCTGCCTGGTCGCATCGGTGGGGGAAGGCGAAGCCGAGCCTCTGATCGACGGCGCCTGCCACGCGCTCACCGAGCACGGCGAGGGATTCCACATCGAAAGCTCGTTCGGGGCCGTCATGCTGCCGGACGAGGCCACCGACCCCAGTCAGGCTCTCCAGGTGGCGGACGAGCGGCTCTACGCGCAGAAGCACTCGCGGCGGGGCGAGAGCGATCGCACGATGGCTGCGCTCCTCGAAGCGCTCTCGCTCCGCGAGCCGGAGCTACAGGCACACCTGGAAGGCGTCGGGTCGCTCGCCGTCGAGGCGGGACGCATGCTCGGCCTTCGCCGTGACGAGCTCGACGAGCTGGCGCGGGCGGCGCAGCTTCACGATCTGGGGAAGCTGGCAGTCCCAGACGAGATCCTGCACAAGGCGGGACCCCTCGACGAGCGGGAGTGGGCTTTCATCCGTCAGCACACCCTGGTGGGCGAGCGAATCCTTCGTGCGTCGCCGGCGCTGCGAAGCGTGGCCTCATTGGTTCGCTCGTCGCACGAGCACTGGGATGGAAGCGGCTATCCCGACGGTCTCGCGGGAGAGGACATCCCGCTGGCGTCACGGATCGTGTGCGCGTGCGACGCCTATGCTGCGATGACGTCGAACCGTCCGTATCGCGACGCGGTTTCGCCGACCGACGCCCTGAACGAGCTGATGCGGCTCGCTGGCGCGCAATTCGACCCGAACGTCGTGCGTGTCATCGTCGCGCACATACGCGACGCGCTCGAAGCCGAGCACGCCGCGTAGCAGCCCGAGGCGCGACCGCTTCGCGGGCATACTCCCTGCAAGGCCCCGTAGCTCAGTGGATAGAGCGACAGACTTCGAATCTGTGGGCGGAGGTTCGACTCCTCCCGGGGCCACTGTTGTACATAGCATCCGTTATCCGACGCGAATGGTCGCAACGGCAAGCACCGTCGACCCGGCGACCAGTCTGCACTGCCAGCGTCCCGGAATCAGCGCAGCATGGCTCGACAGGCGCGATGTGACGACCCTCGCGGACGACACGGGCTGACGCAAGGCGATCCTTCCGGATGGAGCGGTCCAGGTGGCGACCAGCCGCTGGCCGGCCGCAGGCCGCACGGCGAACTCGAAGCGAGCGAACAGCTTCGACGTGTCCCGCGGGACACGCGCCTTGGCGGGTCCGGTCACCGACGTGCTGACCCACGCGCGTGAGACGATTCCCGACGCCGGCGCCGCGATCTCGATCGAGCGGGCCACGTCGAGGAGACGTTCGCCGCCGCTCGTCCCGCCGACCGTCGCGGTGTGGGCGCCCGGCAACACACCCACCGGAAGGCGCAGACTGATCCGGTACTCGCCGGCGGGCACCGACGCCGAGATCGGCGGGTAAGCGACCTTGCTCGAACGGAGCGTGATCCGGAGCTCCGATGCGCTACTCGCCGTGCCCGACAGCGCGAGAGCGCCCACCTGCCGACCGAGTGTCCAGCGCGGCGTGGCTTGCGCCTGGGCAACCGTCGCGGCCGGCGACGTTCCCCAATCGGGTTGACCGCCCTCACCGATCTTGGTCGGCTCACGGCCGTCGAGACGAACGACGTAGATCGACGGGAAGACGTAGACGACCAGGCTCCTCCCGTCAGGCGCCCATCTCGCTCTGAGGTTGCCCTCGAGACGGGTATCCACGAGCGCGCGGACTTCCCCGTCGTCGATGTCGAACGCGTAGATCGTGCTACCGCTGCTGAAGAGCATCTGCGTGCCGTCGGGAGACCAGTCCGGCGAGAAGAGGCGCAGCCCCGACCCGGAGCCGACAGCGATCGGGTCGCTTCCGTCCGGGCGCACCATGCATAGCGGCGCGATGAGGGAGCACGTGAAGGCGATCCTCGATCCGTCGGGAGACCAGATGGGATTCCCCGCTCGTGCAGGCGGTTCGATGTCGACGACTCGTCTCGTTGTGCCGTCGGCGACACGGGTCGCGCAGAGACCGGTGGCGCAGGGGTATGCGATCTCCGTTCCGCTCGGCGACCATGCATACGCGGGATTCGTCGCGGGAGCCGCCGCCGTCGCGGGGACGATCTCCCGGTCACCGCTGCCGTCAGCCCGCACTACGCGGATCACCCAGGGCTCAGGGAACGTGCTGTAGGCGAGCCACCGGCCGTCTGCCGACCAAACCGGGTGGTAACCCCCCGGAATTGGAACGCTCGTACGCCCGGAGCCGTCGGGGTTCACGAGCTCTGCGCCAGAGCCAAATCCGCGGCTCGAGAGCACGAGCTTTCCGGCAGCGCCGGGGAAGGTCGCCGGCGCGGCCGCTCCCGAGGTCACGACGATGCCGAGGACCGTCAGGGCGATGACGCTCAGCGACGTCGTACGTCTCCAGGTCATGGGCTGAGATTCCCTCACCTCACTCAAGATCGGCTCAAAGCTCCTTGAGTGGATCTTGAGAACGCTGGCGCAGGTCACGCGCGATGAGAGAGGCCGGACCGCCGCGGGCCTCCCTCCTCCGACTCACGGCTTGCCTCCGTACCTCCGCGCACGCCGCGTTTCGCGCGCACGCGCGCGCCACCGATTCTTGAGCTCCCGCTGGATCCGCCTGCTGCTACGGGCCTCGACGGCCCGCATCTCGCGCTGGAGCTTCCCGTAGTTGGCCCACCGCCCCTCATCGAGCTCGCCCGTTTCGAGAGCCTCACGCACCGCGCAGTCAGGCTCGGTCGAATGGGCGCAGTCGTTGAAGCGACACTGGGCGGCCAGCTCGGCGATATCGGAGAAGGCGCTGTCGACGTCTCCCTCCCAGATCTGGAACTCGCGCAACCCAGGCGTATCGATGAGGATTGCGCCCGCTCCGAGGACGAGCAGCTGGCGATGCCGCGTCGTGTGACGTCCTCGCCCGTCGTTTCGAAGGTCGCCGGTCGGCATCAACGTCCGCCCGGCGAGCCGGTTGACGAGCGTCGACTTGCCCGTGCCGGACGAGCCGAGCAGGACGAACGTGCGAGCCGGCCGGAGGAGCGCGCGAACCTCCTCGATCCCCTCGCCCGTCACGTTGCTCACGGCGAGCACGGGAACGCCGACAGCAACGCTCTCGGCCTCCGCGATCTTGTCGAAGTCGTCGCAGACGTCGAGCTTCGTGAGGACGATGACCGGGTCGGCACCGCTGTCCCAGGCAGCGGTCAGGTACCGCTCCAGGCGTCGCGGGTTGAAGTCCTGGTCGAGCCCCGTGACGAGAAAGACCATGTCGACGTTGGCCACGAGGATGTGCTCCTCCGCTTTGAGCCAGGGCGTCTTTCGCGAGACCTTGGTGCGTCGCGGGAGAAGGGCTTCGATCGCGGCGTGATGGTCGCCGGGAGCGTCGCACACGGCGACCCAGTCGCCGACAGCCGGCATGCCGCCCCAGATCTCGTCGTCGCGGAGACGCCCGCGTGCGTGCGCGAGGAGATCGCCGCGCTCTGCGCGGACGAAGTAGCCGCCGCGGTGCTCCGCGACGACTCGAGCCGGCTCGAAGCCGCGCTCGGAATAACTCGTGAAGGCCGCCTCGAGCTCGTCGGTCCAGCCGAGGGCGGCCAGGGTTCCATCGGACAACGTAGGGCTCCTTCACTCGGATGGTGAACCAGGCCGCGGCGTGGCGGCTGCCGAGGAGGTGCTAGCTCAGGGTGCCGTCGCGCCGAAGGGAGATGCGGAAAGCGACTTTCATGTTCATCTCCTTTCGCTCGACGACGAGAACCGTGGAAGCGTAGGGCGTACGGGACGCTGCGTCAACGTCCCGCCCCGCTACGCACCGAGCTTCGCGCTGAACGCGGAGACCGCGTTTCGGCATCTGTACTTCGTCCCGTCCCTCACGACCGTCACCTTCGAGAAGCCGCCCTTTCCCGTGACGCGGCGCTCGGCATCGTCGAACTTGCCCTCTGCACTGAATCTCAGCGACCCGCCACCGGCGAGCGGGACGTTGGAGAGGTTCCCGGAAAAGGTGAGATCCGGG
>JBOHAY010000323.1:0-3163 GCA_050697935.1 Gaiellaceae bacterium
CGCCAGGCGCGAGCACGCCCTTCTCCGCGAGGATCGTCTCCATCGAGAAGAGCCAGCGCTCGTAGTACGACGCCTCCTCGTACTCGCTCGAAGGCATGCTTTCGATCCCCCGCCTGAGCTCGTCCACGTTCATCACGCCGCGCTGACCGAGCGTGCCGACGAGCGCGTCCGTGAGAAGCTCCCAGTCGGCGAGCTCGTGCTCGGTGTGATCGATCAGCTCGTCGGTCGGCCAGCCTCCGCGGTCGTGCACGGCGCGCTCCATGCAGCGATCGTATCGCTCGCCGTCGGCGACTAAAGAAATCGCGCATGCTGCACGTCAGATAGGTGTGATCGGACGCCGCGGAGCGAGGCTGGACGAGCTCGAGGCGCTGTACCGGAGCCGGTACGACGTCTTCACACGTGTCGCCGCCAGCGTGACGGGCGACTCCGAGCGAGCACGTGACGCAGTGCAGGAGGCCTTTGCGACCGCGGTACGCAAGCGCGGCTCGTTTCGAGGTGAGGGCCTGCTCGAAGCTTGGGTCTGGCGCATCGTCCTCAATGCGGCGCTCTCTGATGCGCGCCGGAGCACTCCGGTGGTCGACTACGACGAGCCGGCCGCTGCGAACGGCCACCCCGAGGAGGACGCCGAGCTGCGCGTGATGCTCGCGCGCCTGCCGGAGCGGCAGCGAACAGCCGTCTTCCTCCGCTACTACGCCGACCTCGACTACGTGGCGATCGGCGAGGCACTTGGGATCGCGACGGGCACCGTCGCCGCGACCCTCAATTCAGCGCATACAGCGCTCCGCAGCCGACTGGAGGAGGTACGAACGTGACCGAGCTCGACCGCGCTGCGCTCGATCGCGTCCTACCCGCGACGGCCGGCTCGCCCGACTGGGACGACGTACTGGGCCGCTCCCGTGAGCACGAGAAGCGCCGGCGGCTGATCACGCTCGCTGTCGTGGCTGTGACTGCGGTCTTGGCGACCGCCTCCGCCTTCGCCGTGCGCGCGATCGTCTTCGACGGCGGGGGCGTCACCGCCCTTCCTCGCGAGGGAGCAACACCCAGCGCGCCGGCGACCGGGAGGCTCGTTCTCAGCTATCACGGGCGGCCGCTGGGCGGCCCGCCCGTAGTCCAGGTCTGGGTGTATGCCGACGGGCGGATCGTACGGCGCACGTTCGACGGTCCGGCGGGTGTGGGCGGAATCAGGACCGGCTTCATCGAGCGACGGCTCACACACGAGGGAGTCGAGCTCTTGCGCTCCAAGATCGTCTCCACCGGTCTCTTCGATCGCGACCGTGCTGTTCGGACAACGAACGCAAACTTCTTTGGTTCCATGCAGGTACAGACCGGCGGGCGCCTGGTCACCCTCGGGTGGGGTGCACATCCGTTCTTCTGGCAGCACGTGAAGCGGGCAGCGCTCCTCACGGACGATCAGGCGCAGGCAGCCGTCGCTCGGCTCATCGATTGGATTCTCGATCCTGCATCGGCGCTTCCCACGCGTGCGTGGGAGAGCCGAGAGCCCCGAGCGTACGTGCCGTCCAAGTACGCGATCTGCTACATGCGGGCGCGGGTACCCGCCAACGTCCTTGAATACGTCGATCGGCCGTCGCGCGCGTTGCGGGCCCTCCCGGCAGCGGCTCGAGATCTCCTCCGCGGCAAGATCCGGGCATTCAGCTCGTCCGGCTTTCGAACCCAGTGCTCGGAACTGACCATCGAGGATGCACGCGCGCTCTACGTCATCCTCCGCGAGTCCGGGTACGAGCAGGATCCGTTCGCCACCGGGAAGACCCCGTTCGCCACCGGACCGGCCCCGGGGCCGGACAACGTGGTCAACAACATTCGGTTTCAGGCACCGCGTCCGAACCAGACGCTGTTCATCGCATTCGAGCCAATCCTTCCACACGGCTCGTGGGAGCTCATGCCTGGATGAGATCGAGAGGAGAAACGTGAAGACTCCACAAGTCTTGGCCATCTCGTTCTTGGTCGCGGCTGTCGCGCTGACGTCGGTTGCAGCGGCCGGCCCCGAAGCCGCGAAGCAGCGGGTGGTGATCACGTCGAAGCTTGTTCCACAGGAGACGTTCGTGCTCGTCCCGTCCACGGTAGGCACACTGAAGCGCGACTCGGGCACGGTCAGCGTCGATCTCGGCTCCTCGCGAGAGGAGATGCGCGGCGGGCAGAAGATCGGGATTTTTCCTCGGGCCGTCTACACGTTCGACGGAAAGGTGGGCAGCTTCACCGTTCACGAGCGAACCGAGTGGGTCGTGATCTTGAACGTGAACACTCGGTACGGCTATCCCCCCGGCGTCGCCATCGGCACGTGGAAGCTCGTGCGCGGCACCGGCCAGTACGCGCGGCTCGCGGGAGGCGGAGGCAGTGGCCACGCCGGGCTCGGCCGCCCGTGGCTAGCTCAACATGAGGCGTTTCTGGCCGCGCCGTAAGCCTCGACTTCGAGCGTGGATTGGGAGAGCCCCGCTCTCGCGGAGCTCTTCTGTAGCAGGCCTGTAAGCCGGATTCTTCGCGAGATCCGGGTCACCCTGGCTCAATCACAGGGTCTCGCCGAGGTCACCGCGTCGTCAGATGCCGTCGAACGCTGCCCTGGTGATGCACCGATGATGCACAGCCGCTGTTGGCGCTGTGGCCAACGTCGACCTTTGGCGGCCGAGGCGACCACCCCTGTGTCGCTTCGTCATGATCGCCGGGTGACGAGCGCCCGATGCCACTAAAGGATTTGTCGGCGAGCGCGCCCTATTGAGCATGGGAGGACTGGACTCCGACCTCGAGGATCTGTACCGCCGCCGCAACGGCGCGTTCCAGGTGATGCTGGCGTCGGTCACGGGGAGCGTCGAGAACGCACGCGATGTCGTGCAGGAGGCATTCGCCCAGGCGCTGCGCGACCAGGACGGATTCCGCGGCGACGGATCGCTCGAGGGCTGGGTGTGGCGGATCGCGTTCCGCGTCGCGATCGGCTCGAAGGGGTCGCGCGAGCTCGCCGTCGACGAGCTGCCCGAGGTCGCGTTCGTCGACGCGCGCCGCGATCCGACGCTCGCGCTCGCGCTGCGAGGCCTGCCGCCGCAACGGCGGATGGCGATCTTCCTGCGCTACTTCGCGGACCTGTCATACGCGGAGATCGGCGAGGTGCTCGGGGTCGCCGAGGGAACCGTCGCGGCAACCCTCTCCCAGGCGC
>JBOHAY010000324.1:0-4047 GCA_050697935.1 Gaiellaceae bacterium
TGCCTGCTCCTCGTAGTCGGCCTTGAGGTTGGGCGGGTACATCTTCAGCCCGAAGACGCGCTCCTGCGGCTCGCCGTGCTTCATGTACCCGAGCCACCCGAGCATCGACTTGACCTGGCCTCCTTCGGAGACGAAGTGCGTCTTCGCGATCCAACGCCCGCCGTTCTTCTCGCCGAGCTTCTTCTGCTGCCGGAGGTTGCTGCCGTAGTAGCGGCGAGAGATCGACACGCATGCGAACGGCTTGCCTTCGAGCACCGTCTTCGCACCGGATGACTCGAGGTAGGAGCGGATCGGCATGCTCGTCTGGAACCACCACGTAGGAGACGCGAGCAGCACGAGGTCGTAGCTGCCCGTCTCGGCCTCCGGCGGTATCCGGATCTCGCCCGTCCTGTGGCGGAGCTGAGCGGGCAGGATGACCGGGATCTGGAGCATCGGCCGCTTCATCGGGAACTGCGACAGCTTTGGCAGATAGCGCTCGTCGGTGAACTCGATGGGGGCTTTCGTGACGTCGATGCCGTGCGCCTCGAGCGCCGTCGCCATGGCGTCGGCGACGCGCCCGGACTGCTTCGTCAGCGTGTAGTAGACGATCAGCGCCCTCGGCTTCGTCTCTCCGCTCACGCGCTCTCCTTTCCGCTCGTCATTCGTGCTTAGGTAGGCCGAGCTCGCGGGCAAGTGCCTTGTCGCGGAGATGGTCGGGCAGCGCCGCTGCGGCCTGTGTCTGCCTACCGCCGTGCCCAGCGAGGTACCGTGCCTTCGGACCGTCCGACGTCAGCGCGTCGAGAATCGCGTCCGCAATGACCTTTGGCGGCTCGCCATCGGCCTCAGCCTTCTCCACGGCCTTCCTGATCGCCGCGACCTGACCCCTGTACCGCTCGTAGCCCTCCGGTCCGAGCTTCGCCTCGAGCCCGTCCAGCTCGACGTATGTCTTGCCGAAGATGGCGGTCTTCACGGGAGCGACCTCGATGAGCGAGACGTGGATCCCCCACTGCCGCAGCTCGAGGCGCAGCGCATCCGAGATCGCCCGCATGCCGAACTTCGAGGCACTGTAGGCGCCATTCAGCGGCAGCACGAGAATCCCGCCGATCGAGCCGACGTTGACGATACGACCGCCACCCTGCCGGATGAGCGGCAGGAACGCCTGGATCATCGCGACGGGACCGAACAGGTTGACCTCGAGCTGTTGCCGGAAGTCGGCCATCGGCTGGAGCTCGAGCGGCGCAGGAATGCCGACGCCGGCGTTGTTGACGAGGCCGGCCAAGCCGCGGTCGCCGACGATCGCGGTCACCGTGTGCTTCGCGGCCGCGATGGCTGCCTCGTCGGTCACGTCGACGATGAGCGGAGTCAGCTCGTGTGAGGCCTGCGACTGCAACGCCTCTCCGTCTTCTTGCCGGCGGACGCCGGCGAAGACGTGGAACCCCTTCTCGGCGAGGTGCAGCGCCGTCGCCGCACCGATGCCGGTCGAGGTGCCGGTCACGAGGACGTGACCGCGTTCGCTCGCCTTCGGGTCAGCCCCCGAGCCCCGCGGCGGCCTCCTCGAGGCCCGCCTGCAGATTCTTGGGAGTGAGCTTGTCGATCTGGGCGGCTGACGACCGAATATTGTTGGATAGCGCCCCCGCGACCAGATCGGCATGCCCGTGGTCGTAGGCCGCGATGACGGCCGCCGACCCTGCCGGCAGCGCCTCGTCCATCTTCTCGCCGATCTTTGCACGGACCTTCTGGCGCGTTGCCTTGCCGAAGAGACCGACGAGAACGCCGACCCCCCCGCCCATGGTCGCACCTCCTTCGAGATGGACGCTCCCGTCCGCATCTTTCGTGACGAGCACGACGCCGTCGCCCGAGACGGTCTTGCCTTCGATCAGCTGCATGAGGCCGTCGAAGTCCTGCTTCGCGAGATCGGGGATCAGATACAGGGCGATCAGGACGTCCAGCTTGTCTGACTCGCTCATGGTTCCTCCTCGCCCTAGGCGTTCGCGCCGTGCGCGGCCAGCGCCTGCGACGCGTGCTCGTGGAGTGTCTGGCGATCTACGTCGCTCAGATCCGGGCCGACGTCAAAAACGACCTGCTTGATCTCGCCCGTGAAGCGGAACGGCGACTTGTCCTTATAGCTCAGGTGCACGGGCAGGCCGTTGTCACAGCCGATGTCCATGCCCGCGTAGCCGGAGAAGCGCGAGGGGACGGTGTGCTCCATGCGCCCGCCGCCGACCTTCTCTCCGTTCACGAACAGCGACACCTCGCCGCCGGTCGCGGGCTTCGGGGCGTCGGCCGCGAACACCATCTCGACGTTCACCTCACCGGTCGGCAGCGTGCCCTCCGACTCCTGCGTGTACTCGAGCACACCGAGCATCGAGTAGTGGTGCTTGAGCTTTCCGTCCTGCACGTACAGGCCGAACCCGCCCAGGTGGTCGAAGGCGGCCACGATCGCTCCCTCGGCCCCGCCTTCGGGGATCACAAGATCGGCGCTGATCGTGTACGAGTGGTTGTAGATCCGCGGCACCGCGCCGGCCGCGACGTTCTCGATCCGCCCGCGGTACGTGAACTTCGTCTCCTTCGGCAGCGGCGGCACGATCCCGTAGAACGAGCTCAGGCCACCCAGAAGCGGGAGCACGTTGTTGCGCTCCGCCTCCTCCCAGAACAGCGCGCGGAGCTCCTCGACCTTGTCCGGGTGCTGGTCGGCGATGTTGTGTGCCTGCGAGAAGTCGTCCGGGAGGTAGTAGAGCTCGACCGGGTCGGTGTCGGGGTCCCACCCGGGCCCGAAGCCGCGAAGCACCTCGGGGTCGAGCTCCCAGGGGATCCGCTCGGGCCGCTGGCAGAACCACCAGCCGTCCTTGTACATCGCGCGATTCCCGAGCGCCTCGAAGTACTGCTGCGTGTGGTGCTCGGGCGCGTCTCCGTCCCTCAGGGAGCGCGCGAACGAGAACCCGTCCATGCTCTGCTGCTCGATCCCGTCGACGCTGTCCGGAGCCGGAAGACCCGCGAGGTCGAGGACCGTCGCCGCGACGTCGGTCACGTGGGTGAACTGGCTGCGCACGGCGCCGGCGTCCTCGATCGCCTTCGGGTAGCGGACGACCAGCGGGTTCCGGGTTCCGCCGAGGTGCGAGGCGACCTGCTTCCCCCACTGGAACGGCGTGTTGCTCGCGAGCGCCCAGTTGGACGAGTAGTGGGGCTCGAGCTCGTCACCGCCCCAGGCCTCGAGACCGCCGTGCTTGAAGAGGAGGCCCATCTGCTGCTCGACGGTGAGCGGGATCCCGTTCAACGTGGTCATCTCGTTGAACGTGCCCGTGAGCGTGCCCTCCATGCTCGCCCCGTTGTCGCCCCAGATCCAGAGGACGAGCGTGTTGTCGAGCTCACCCAGCGCTTCGATCGCGTCGATGATCCGGCCGATGTTCCAGTCGCAGTTCTCGGAGTAGCCGGCGTACACCTCCATCTGGCGGGCGGACAGGCGCTTGCGCGTCTCGTCGAGCGAGTCCCACGACTCGAACGCCTCGGCCGGCTCGGTGAGCTCCGTGTCCTGCGGGACGACCCCGAGATCCTTCTGCCGGGCGAACGTCTGCTCGCGCATGATGTCCCAGCCGTCGTCGAACTTGCCCTTGTACTTGTCCGACCATTCGCGCGGGACGTGGTGTGGCGCGTGACTGCAGCCGGTGGCGACGTACGCGAACCACGGCGTCGTGGAGTCCTGCGCGCGGATCCGGTGGAGCCACTCGATCGTCTTGTCCGCCATGTCGTCCGGAAAGTAGTAGGGCTTCTCCGATGTGCTCTCCGGGACGCCGATCGCCTTCTGGTTCTCGAAGATGAGCGGGTCGTACTGACCTGCCTCGCCGCCGAGGAACCCCCAGAAGTAGTCGAAGCCGAGGCCGTTCGGCCAGCGGTTGAACGGCCCTGCGGAGCTCTGCTGGTCGTCCGGCGTCAGGTGCCACTTGCCGAAGCAGCCGGTCATGTACCCGTTCTCCTGGAGGATCCGCGGTAGCGTGGCGCAGTCCCGGGGGATGGTCGCGTTGTAGCCGGGGAACGGGCCCGAGAACTCGCTGACGAGGCCGTAGCCGACGC
>JBOHAY010000325.1:0-9723 GCA_050697935.1 Gaiellaceae bacterium
CCGCCGGATGAAGGAGGCGGCCGCCTGGCTCAGCGAACGGCTGGCCGGCGAGCGCGACCGCTACTTCAGGCTCGGCCCGGCTGCGCTCTCACCGAGGCCGGAGCGCAGGCTGGCGCCACAGGATCCCCAGCAGCTCGCTGCAACGCTGCGCCTGCTCGCCGCGCCGCCGCCCGAGGTCTCGCTCTCGCACATGGCACTCCGCTTCCCGCCGGTGTCGCAGTTCCTCGAGCGCTTCCGATCGCTGCTCACCCGCCGGCGTCGCTTCGACTTCGACGCGGAAGTCGGCGCGCTTCCTCGCGTCGAGCAGGCGGTCGCGCTGCTCGCGCTCCTCGAGTTGCGCAAGTCCGGCGAGGTCGCGCTCAGCCAAGCCGCGCCCTTCGCCGCGATAAGGGTTTCACGAGCCGACGACGAAAGGATCCTCGAATGGACAGCCCGCTCCGCCTGATCGCCGCCAACCCCGTCGATCGTCTGGCTCGGACGATCGAGGCGCTCCTCGTCGTCGCATCGGCGCCGCTCTCGGTAGACGAGCTGGCGGAGGCTTCGGATGACCATCCGGATCGAGTGGAAACGGCGCTCGGGCTGCTTCGAGAGCGCTACAGCGAGGGACGAAGCGGCATCGTCCTCGAGCAGGTGGCAGGAGGCTTCGCGTTTCGCGCCAGCCGCGAGGCTGCCGTCGCATGCGCGCGTCTCTTCGAGCGCCCCGTCGAGCGGGGGCTGTCACAGGCTGCACTCGAGACGCTTGCGATCGTCGCGTACGTCGGCCCCTGCTCGCGTCCGGAGGTCGCCCGCATTCGGGGTGTTGCCGCTGATTCCGCAGTGGCGAGCCTCGTCGAGCGTGGCTTGATCACGGAAGGCGGACGCGAAAGCGCGCCCGGCGGCGCCGTCCGCTACCGGACGACTCCTCTCTTCGAGCGCGTCTTCGGGCTCGAGAGCCTAGCCTCACTGCCGCGGCTCGACGATCTCGGCGACAACGTGGACGAGCTTCGGGATCGCCTGCTCGAGGTCGCCGAAGCCCGAGCGTCGTAGGCGGGGGTTGCCTTGCTCGCGCCAGGCAGGCCGACCCCTATATCTGCCAGGCGCCTCCGCGAAGCACGGGCACGGCGACGCCGTCGTGCGTGATCCCGTCGACCTCGATCTGCGGGCTGCCGATCATGAAGTCCACGTGGATCGTGCTCTTGTTGATGCGCGCTTTGTCTGCGGGATCCTCCACCGGGTGGTCGTAGCCGTCGCCGAGCGCGATGTGCGTGGCCGCGTTCTCGTCGATGAGCGTGTCCAGGAAGACCGTATCGAGCGGCCCTACGCGACCCTCGTTGTCGACCAGCGCGATCTCGCCGAGCCGGGAGGCGCCTTCGTCTCGCGCGGCCACAGTGCGCAGAATCTCAGCTCCTTGATCGGCGTCGATCCTGACCGCTCGGCCACCATCGAACTCCACTCGTATCCCGAACGCAACCGATCCAAACAGCTCGAGCGGCTTCGTCGCGCTGACGTGCCCGTCCACTCGTTCGGGATCCGGCGTCGTGAAGAGCTCTTCGGTCGGGAGGTTTGGGGAGTGGCGGCGCCCGTCAACGGTCACGAGGTCGCCCGCGGCCCAATGCGCCGACGGCAGCAGACCGACGGTGAGGTCGGTTCCCGGACCGTGAAGCCGGAGCGCGTCGAAGCGGCGCTTGGTGAGCCGATCTGCGTTCGCCTTCAGCGTCGCGGATCGTTCCATCCATGCTTCCGAAGGATCGTCGGCGTCGAGCCGGCAGATGTGCGCGACCGCCTCCCACAGCTTCTGGTAGGCGTCCTCGCGCTCGAGGTCCGGGTAGACCACCTCGGCCCACGCGCGTGTCGGGGCGGGAACGATGCACCAGCTCGTCGTCATCCGGTTCACGATCTCGCCAACCTCCGGCAGGTAGGGCAGGAGGTCACGGCCCGCACGTATCGGGTCGAGGCCCTCGAGTGCATGTGGCGCATGAGGGCCCGACAGCGTCACTCGGGCGGCGTGCTCGTCTGAGAGGTAACGGAGTCGCTCCGTCATCCACGGCGGGATGTAGTCGAGCGTCTCGTCATCGGCGAGCGCTATCCGCTCGCGCTTCACCCATTGGTCGAAGTACACGACGTCGACGTACTTTGCGCCATGTTCGTAGGCCTTCCTGGTGACCGCACGGGTGAGATCCTCCTTGCCGATGAAGCTCGTCACCGCGACGAGCTGGCCCGGCTGGACGTTGGCTCCGAACACCGCGAGCTCGGCGAGCTTGTCGGTCCATTCCTCGATTCGACTCACAACGGGACCCTAGTAGATGCTCGATCGGGAAATGGCGCGTGGCTGGAGACGGTTACAGCCAGGCATCAAGCCTGACACCATTGGTGAATGCGGCTTAACGCGTACCTCGCTCGGGCGGGAGTCGCGTCGCGACGGCGTGCGGACGAGCTGATTCGTGAAAGGCGGGTATCCGTGAACGGTGAGACGGGTGAGTTCAACACGATCGTCGGTTTCGACGACATCGTGGAGGTTGACGGGCAGCGCGTGGAGCGTCAGCCTCTGCACTACGTGCTCCTGAACAAGCCGCCCGGGGTCGTCACCACGGCGGACGACCCACAAGGGCGCTCGACAGTCGTCGATCTCGTGAATCACCCGACGCGTGTTATGCCGGTCGGGCGGCTCGACGCCGACACGACTGGCGCGCTCTTGCTTACGAACGACGGCGAGCTGGCGCATCGACTGGCGCATCCGAGCTTCGGAGTTCCCAAGGTCTACGACGTGGATGTCGTCGGCTCGCCGTCGCCCGAGCAGCTCACGGCGCTTCGATCGGGTGTCGAGCTCGAGGACGGGAGAACGGCGCCTGCGGAGGCTCGGATCATTCGCCGTGGCACTCGAGTGAGCCGCATCGAGCTGACGGTGCACGAGGGCCGCAAGCACCAGGTCAAACGGATGTGCGCTGCTCTTGGTCTTCCCGTCGAACACCTGCACCGGCGACGGTACGCGGGATTGCGTCTGGTCGATCTCGAGCCGGGTACGTGGCGCGAGCTCGCACCGGACGAGGTCGCCGAACTGCGGCGACTCGCCGGTTTGTAGCGGCGAGGCTTGTCTCGCTCTTCTAACGACGCCCGACGAAGCCCATACGGTCGAACATGGCGTCGATCGTCGGCGCCGATGCCGCGCGCGCCTTCTCGGCTCCCGTGGCGAGTGTCCTCTGCAGTTCACTCGGATCGCTGCGGAGCTCGTGGAACCGTTCCTGGAACGGCCGCAACAGCGCGACGACCGCCTCGGCCACATCGGCCTTGAACGTGCCGTAGCCCTCACCGTCGTACCGTGCCTGGATCTCGGCGATCGACTCGCCGGTGGCGACGGTCATGATCTCGATGAGATTCGAGACTCCCGGCTTGTCCGCGGCGTGCACGATCTCGCGCCCGGAGTCCGTGACCGCGGTCTTGAACTTCCGTCGGATGACGTCAGGCGCGTCGAGCATCAGCACTGTCCCCTGCTCGGTTCCGCCGGTGGTCGACATCTTCTTCTCGGGCTCCTGGAGGTCCATCACCTTGGCCCCTGTCTCCGGATAGACCCCGCGAGGGAGCCTGAACGTGTCGCCGAAGCGGGAGTTGAAGCGCTCGGCGACGTCTCGTGTGAGCTCGATGTGCTGGCGCTGGTCGACCCCGACGGGGACGATGTCGGTCTGGTAGAGCAGGATGTCCCCCGCTTGGAGGACGGGGTACGTGAAGAGCGCGGCGGAAACGAACTGCTGCGCGTCGGACTTGTCCTTGAACTGGGTCATCCTGCGGAGCTCACCGAAGCTCGTGACCGTCGACAGGAGCCAGTTGGCTTCGGTGTGAGCAGTTACCTGGCTCTGCGCGAAGATCGTCGAGCGCTCCGGGTCGAGGCCGGTCGCGATCAGGATCGCCAGCAGATCGAGCGTGCGCTCGCGCAGTTCGGCCGGGTCGTATTCCACGCTGATCGAGTGCAGATCGACGATGCAGAAGAACGCCTCTCCTTGCTCCTGTGTGGCTGCGTACTGCCGGAAGCCGCCGGCGTAGTTGCCGAGGTGCTTCGCGCCTGTGGGCTGGATGCCGGAGAAGATCCGCATTCGGGGATTCTCGCTGGACCCGCGGAGCCGTGTCACGACCAGCATCTAGGCTGGCGATCATGCGCATCGAGCCCGTACCCGCGCTCGAGGGGCACGTGGCCGTGCCGGGCGACAAGTCCATCTCGCACCGCGCCGTTCTTGTGGGTGCTCTCTGCGACGGAGATGTCCGCGTGTCGGGATTCGGCCGATCCGACGACACCGAGGCGACGGTCGCGGCGGTTCGCGCTCTGGGTGTCGAGGTCGATGAGCACGACGTCGACACGCTGACAATCCACGGTGCAGGGCTCAGGGGCTTACGCGAGCCCGCAGGCCCGATCGACTGTGCCAATGCGGGGACGCTCATGCGGCTCGTCGCAGGGATCCTCGCCGGGCAACGAGGTCGCTTCGAGCTTGTCGGCGACGAGTCGCTCACCGCGCGTCCGATGGAACGGGTCGCGGAGCCGCTGCGCCGTATGGGTGCTCTCGTCGAGACGACGGACGGTCACGCACCCCTCGCCATCGAGGGCGCGGCTTTGCGCTCTCTCGACTACGAGCTCCCGGTGCCGTCGGCGCAGGTGAAGTCCGCAGTGCTGCTCGCCGGGCTCTTCGCCGAGGGGAAGACGACGGTTATCGAGCCCATTCCGACGCGAGACCACACCGAGCGCCTGCTGGAGCGCGCCGGTGCGCGGGTCACGCGCCGCCCGAAGAGCGTGAGCGTCGACGCCGCTGATCGGCTCGAGCTCGAGGAGCTCGAGATCGCCGGAGACTTCTCGTCCGCGGCTCCGTTTCTCGTCGCGGCCGCGATCGTCCCGGGATCCACGCTCACCGTCCACGGAGTCGGCTTGAATCCACGTCGAACCGGCCTGCTCGACGTGCTCGAGCGCATGGGGGCGAGGATCGCGATCTACAACCGGCGGATGATGGGGGGCGAGCCAGTCGGTGACATCGAGATGCACACGTCCGAGCTCGTCGGCGCAACCGTGTCCGCCGCCGAGGTCCCTTCGCTGATCGACGAGCTCCCGCTCCTGGCGCTCGCGGCGTGTCACTCCCGTGGTGAGACGATCGTGCGCGGGGCCGGCGAGTTGCGTCTCAAGGAGTCCGACCGCATCGAGGGAGTCGTCGACGAGCTCAGGCGGATCGGCGGCCACATTCGCGCGACGCGCGACGGATTCAGAGTCCGAGGTGTACCCACGCGACTTCGCGGTGGCATCGTCGACTCCCGCGGCGACCATCGTCTCGCGATGATCGGGGCCGTGGCCGGCGTGTCGTCGCAGGAGGGCGTGGAGTTGCGTGGGCCGGAAGCCGTGAGGGTGAGCTTCCCAGGGTTCTTCGAAGTGCTCGGGCAACTCGCTCCCGACGCGCTTCATTACCCTCCGGCGACATGATCGTCGCCATCGACGGCCCCGCCGGCTCGGGGAAGAGCACCGTCGCGTCGGCGCTCGCGGAGCGTCTCGGCTTCCTCTACCTCGACACCGGGGCGATGTATCGCGCCCTGACGTGGCTCGCCCGCCGTGACGGACTCGCGCTCGACGACGGGCACGCTCTTGCGGCGCTCGCGCGCGAGCACCCCGTCTCGTTCACCGCAGAGGGGAAGGTCGGCATCGACGGCGAGGACGTGTCGGCGGGGATCCGGGACGCCGAGATCGACCGGCTCGTGCCCGTAGTCGCCCGGCATCCCGAAGTGCGCGAGGTGATGCGTGAGCGCCAGCGCCTCCTCGGTGCTGCCGGCGACTCGGTGATCGAGGGGCGTGACATCGGCAGCGTCGTCGCGCCGTCCGCCGAAGTGAAGGTGTTTCTCGTCGCGGACGAGGCCGAGCGTGCGCGCCGGCGCTCCGCGGATCGTCCCGGTGTCGGCGCGGAGACTCTCGCCGACGACCTCAGGCGGCGAGACGAACGCGATGCGGTGAACACGCAACCTGCGAAGGACGCGGTGATCCTCGATACGACCGCGCTCGGGATCGACGAGGTTGTCGAGTCGATAGCGAGGCTCGTGGAAGTGAGGCGAGTGTGAACAAGACCGACGCGATCTGGGTCGTGGGCCGAGCCACGATCGGAACGGCGGTCCGGGTAGTCGCGCCTCTCCGTGTGTACGGGGTTGAGCGCATGCCCATGAGCGGCGGCCTCGTCGTCGCTGCGAACCACTTCAGCTGGATCGATCCTCCGGCCCTCGGCGCCGCAAGCCCGCGAACGTTGTACTTCATGGCGAAGGTCGAAGCCCACCGGGTGCCGGGGCTCGGGCAGCTGATGAGGAGCTTCGGCGCGTTCTCGGTCCGGCGCGGCGAGTCCGATCGCGATGCCGTGCGCACGATGCGCCAGGTCGTGAGGGACGGACATGCGCTCGGGTTGTTCGTCGAGGGAACGCGGCAGACCTCGGGTGAGCTCGGGCCTGTTCAACCGGGAGCTGCGATGGTCGCGATCAACGAGGACGTACCGGTCATCCCTGTTGCGATTCACGGTAGTCACTCCTGGCGCCCAGGGAACTTTCATCCCGTCTCGCTCGCCTGGGGGCAGCCCATGACCTTCGAGGGAGTGCCGCGGGGTGGGAAGGGTTACAAGGAGGCTTCCGTCGAGATCGAACGTGAGATCCGCCGGCTCCGCGACTGGCTGGTCGGGATCCACGAGCTCGGTCGTCCGCGCGATGCGACGCCGCCGGCATGACGGATCTCGAGCCGATCGAGGTCGAGATCGCGGGAACGGTGGCGATCGTCGGCTTCCCGAACGTCGGCAAGTCGACGCTCGTCAACCGGCTCACAGCGACTCGCACGGCTGTCGTCCACGAGACTCCTGGGGTCACGCGCGACCGCAAGGAGCTCCTGTGCGACTGGTCGGGCACGCACTTCAGGCTGATCGACACCGGAGGCGTCGATCGCGCGGACACCGGTCCCTTCGGGCCGCAGGTCGTCGCACAGGCTCGCGAAGCGGTCGCGGAAGCGGATCTCGTCCTCATGGTCGTCGACGCGCAAGTGGGAGTCACGCCCGGCGACGAGGAGCTCGCGGAGATCCTGCGCTCCTCTCGACGCCCCGTGCTGGTGCTGGCGAACAAGCTCGACGACCCTCGCCGCGACCTGGAGGCGCTCGAGTTCCACCGACTCGGCCTCGGCGATCCGATTCCGATCTCCGCGATCCACGGTCATGGGACGGGGGACCTCCTCGACGAGATCGTCGGGCGGCTCCCCGGGCGAGCCGAGCGCCCGGTCGGCGAGGAGGCGATCAAGGTGGCGATCCTCGGGCGCCCGAACGTCGGCAAGTCGTCGCTCCTGAACGCGCTCCTCGGCCGCGAGCGCGTCATCGTCTCCGAGGTTCCAGGAACCACACGTGACGCCATCGACACGGTTCTGCGCCGCGACGAGACGACATTCGTCCTCGTCGACACGGCCGGCCTCCGCCGTAAACGGAAGCAGCGTCAGGGGATCGAGTACTACTCGGAGCTTCGAGCGCTCGAAGCGGCAGAGCGAGCGGACATCGCGCTCGTTCTCGTCGATGCGAACCAGGGCGTGGTGGATCAGGACTTGGCGGTTGCGGACGTGGCCCGCAAGGCGCAGTGCGCGACGATCGTGGTGCTCTCGAAGTGGGACGTCACGGAGGTTCGGATCGAGGACGTCCGTCCCAGGATCGCGACGCGGCTCCGTCAGCGGCCGCCTCTCATTGCGGTTTCCGCTCAGACCGGTCGCGGTCTCGAGCGGCTTCTCGACATGATCGAAGAGCTCTTCATCCGCTACTCCGGGCGGATCACGACCGCCGAGCTCAATCGCGCACTGCAGGAGCTACGGGAAGCCCGTCAGCCGCCGGGCCGTCGGGGCCGCAGGCTCAATCTGCTCTACGGGACGCAGGTGAGCTCGCGACCGCCTCGATTCCGCTTCTTCGTGAACGACCGCAGGCTGGTGACGCGCGACTACGGCTACTGGGTCGAGAACGAACTGCGTGCGCGCTTCAAGCTCGAGGGTGTACCCGTCTCCATCGACTTCGTCACGTCGGAATGAGACTCGAACCCGGACAGCGCCTGACAACACTTGCAACAGACTGTTGCAAGGTGCTCTTGCTCGGGATCGGTGGGCGACAACTCCGGCTCGAACCGCTCGCAACAGACTGTTGCACGGCGGCCAGGTCGTGAAAGTGGTCGTGGTGGGTGCGGGGTCGTGGGGAACGGCGTTCGCGTGTCTGCTGCGGGACAACGGGCATGACGTCACGCTCGCGGCACGTGACGCGGCGCAGGTCGCGGCGATGGTCGAGACGGGGCGAAACCCTCGCTACGCACAGCAGGCCGATCTTCGCGGCGTCACACCGTCGACCATCGTCGACGCACCTGTGGCTGGCGCTGAGTTGGTCGTCGTCGCCGTACCGAGTCGCGTGTTCGGAGACGTTGTCGCGGAGCTCCCGGGGGATGCTCCGGTCCTGAGCCTTACCAAGGGGCTCGATCCCTCTACAGGCGAGCGCCTTTCGACTCTGGTCCGGGGACGCCCCGTGGCTGTCCTCTCCGGGCCCAACATCGCCGACGAGATCGTGCGCGGCCTGCCTGCCGCAGCGGTGATCGCGAGCGACGACCTCGTACTCGGTGTCCGGCTCCAGCTGGCGGTCCACTCGACGATCTTTCGCGTCTACGTCAACGAGGACGTCACCGGCGTCGAGCTCTGCGCGGCGGCCAAGAACGTGATCGCCCTCGCCGCCGGTGGGGCCGACGGGCTGGGCCTCGGCGACAACGGCAAGGCCGCGCTCGTCGCCCGTGGCCTGGCCGAGATGCGGCGGCTCGCGGAGGTCGCAGGTGCTCGGCCGGACACGTTCGCCGGCCTCGCAGGCATGGGCGATCTCATCGTCACGTGCTGGGCACCCACCGGGCGAAATCGGCGCGCGGGCGAGCTCATCGCTCGGGGGTCCTCTCCAGCCGAGGCCGCCGCGGAGATCGGAATGGTCGTCGAAGGGCTCACGACTGCTCCCGTCCTTCGCGACCTCTCGCGCCGCCTCGACATCGAGCTTCCGATAACCGAAGGCGTGTGCGCAGTGCTCGAGGGTGTCCCATTGACGGAGCTTCTTGCACAACTCATGCGCCGCGAGCCAACAGCCGAGTAACCGGGTCTGACCCGGGTCTGACCCCGGGTCAGACCCTGCGAGCCGGTAGCCTTCTCGAGCATGTCGGCCCGCACGTTCTCGTTCACGTCCGAGTCTGTCACCGAAGGTCATCCGGACAAGGTCGCCGACCAGATTTCTGACTCCGTCCTCGACGCTGTTCTCACCGACGATCCGAACGCGCGGGTGGCCTGCGAGACCCTGATCACGACAGGTCTCGTGGTCGTCGCGGGTGAGATGACGACGGAGACGTGGGTCGATGTTCGCGAGGTCGTGCGCCAGCGCATCGCCGAGATCGGCTACACGCGAGCGAAGTACGGGTTCGACGCCGAGACGTGTGGCGTCGTCGTCGCGATCGACGAGCAGTCGTCCGACATCGCTCAGGGAGTGGACGAGTCGTATGAGGCGCAACACGGGGACACCGACCCGATCGACCTTCTCGGCGCTGGCGACCAGGGGATGATGTTCGGGTACGCGACACGCGAGACGAACGAGCTCATGCCGCTCCCGATCCTGGTCGCGCACCGGCTCACGAAGCGTCTCGCCGAGGTGCGCAAAGCGAATGTGCTCCCGTATCTCAGACCTGACGGCAAGTCACAGGTGACGGTGCGCTACGAGG
>JBOHAY010000326.1:0-5417 GCA_050697935.1 Gaiellaceae bacterium
TGCACGGGCTGCTCGAGACGGTCGCCGAGGCGCGGCTCCTGGTCGAGGCCGGCTCGCTCGAGCTTCCTCCCCTACCCGTCTAGAAGGCCGGCTCGAGACCGAGCCACTCGAGGAAGCGGTTCAGATACACGCGCAACACGTAGAACCGCTCGAAGAAAAGCAGGAGGCCGAGCGCGACCATGATCGCGCCGCCTCCGATCTGGATGGCGCGGTAGTGGTCGCGAAGCCACCGGAACGCAGACATCGCTCGCGTGAAAACGGCGCCGGCGAGCACGAAGGGCAGCGCGAGCCCGAGTGAGTAGACACCGAGAAGAGCAGCGCCCTCGAACACCGTCTCCGACGAGCCGGCGAGGACGAGAATCGCCGCGAGCACCGGCCCGATGCACGGCGCGGCACAGACGGCAAACGCTCCTCCGAGAAGGACGCGCGAGCCACGGCTCCGTGCCCCCTGGACCAATCCCGCACCGAGAAGCCTCTCGGGCCACGGCAGGAGGCCCATGAACGCCAACCCGAATACGACGAGCACGAATCCGGCGATCTTCTCGAGCAGGAACTGGTCGGCGAAGAGTCGTCCGCCGACGAGGGCGGCGCCCACACCAAGGAGCACGAAGAAAGCGGTGAAGCCGAGAACGAACGGCACGCTTGCGACGACGACGCGGCGAGCCGTTCCCGGCTGTCCCAACCTCTCCGCGTCAACGGCCGAGATCGCGGACAGGTACCCGGGAACGAGCGGTAGCACACAAGGTGCGAGGAACGAGACCATGCCCGCCAGGAACGCGACCGGAATCGCAGTCCAGTTCATCTCGTACTAGCGGTCGAAGCGAGCAAGTTCTTCATCCACGAGTCGCTCGAGCTGCGGGTCCATTGCCTGCGCGTCGTCGAGTGGCGCGCGGCGCCGACTCCACGAGCGAATCAGCAAGCCTACGGCGAGCGCGCCCGCGAGGAGCACAACGAGCGGGAGGAGCCAGGCGAGAAGCCCGAAGCCGCTCTTGGGAGGAGTCGCCAGCACACCGGGCCCGAACTCGTCCACGAGCGCGTCCTTGATCTCCTGCTCGGTATCGCCGGCCGCGATACGCACGCGGATGAAGGACTTCATCCGCTGTGCGACTGGGGCCGTCGACTGGTCGAGGGTCGTCTCACAGACCGGGCATACGAGCTCGGCCTCGAGATCGGCCGCGTTCGGTGGCCCGGCGGCTGCCGCAGCTCCGGATGCGATGAGCGCGCCGACGACCAGGCACAGGGTTCGCAGTCTCACGATGTAAGCGCCCGCTCGATCGCCGCGCGGAGACGTGCGCGGTCCGCCTTCGCGTTGACCGCGCCGGCGAACGCCTCGACGACCTTCCCTTCGCGGTCGATGACGAACGTCTCCGGGAACCCGGTGACGCCGTAGCCGCCGAGCGTGTCCCCCGGCCCGTCATAGACGATCGGGAACGTGAGACCGAAGCGCGTCATGAAGCGTCGCGCATCGGCGCGGAAGTCCTTCGCATCGAGACCTATCACGACGAGGTCTCGGTCTCGATCTTGCTGCCACACCTGCTCGAGGAACGGCGCTTCCTCCTTGCACGGGATACACCACGAAGCCCAGACGTTGAGCACCACCGCCTTGCCCTCGAGCGACGAGAGCGTGAGGTCGCCGTCGCGGTCGAGACGCTCGAGCGTGAAGTCTGGCGCCTGCGGCCGCTCGCCACGCGCCGCCGCGGCAGCCAGATCTCCGCCCTCTTCGGTGAGGAGCGTCCACGCGAGCAGGATGAAGAGCAGAGCAACGAGCCCCACGGCGACTCCCTGGGCGACGAGCTTCGCGCGCTGCGCCATCGTCGCCTCTACCTGGCGATGATGAAGACGGGCGTCCCGATCTCCACGTGCGTGAAGAGCCACTCGGCGTCCGGAATCCGCATCCGGATGCATCCGTGCGAGGCCGAGTAGCCGATGGACGCGGAGTCGGGCGTTCCGTGGATCCCGACGTACGGTGCCGAGATCCCCATCCACCTCGTGCCGAGCGGATTACCAGGGCCGGGCGGAACCGGCTCCGAGTCGGCCGCCCACTTCGAGGGCGGCGGATACCACCACGGGTTGCGCTGCAAGTTCACGATCTTGTAGTTGCCGAGCGGCGTCGGATACGCCGACTGGCCCGTCGCGACGCCGAACCAGCGGGCGAACTTGCCGTCGACGAAGTACAGAAGCCTCTTCGAGTCGCGGAGGATCACGACCGTCGTGCCGAGGTCGACGGACGCCACCTTCGGCTTCACGGTCTCGAATCCGAGACGGATCGGCGTGCGGGTGTTTCGCATCAGTGCAAAACGGACCGCCCGCGAGCTCGCGAGGCGCTTGAGGCGCCGTCCGTCCTCGGACTTGATCGCGCGAGGCTTCTTGCCGGCGAACACGAGCCGAGCCTCGATCGCCTTCTCGTCGAGCTCGCGTCCGAGGCGTTCGACAAACGTACGGACACGCGCGATAGAAACGTCGACATCGAGCGGCACTGTGGCCCCGGGCCGAGCGACCCGCGCCCGGCGAACGGCCTTTGGCACGTTGGCGCGCGCCGCAAGGGCGCGGGAGCTCGGCGGGACGCGAATCTTGTGCGTCGGGCTGACGACGAGGAGGAGTGGGCGCGCGAACGCCCTCTGCACGACCTCGGTCGCACGTTCGGGCATGAGGCCGCCGACCCTGACCCCGCCGATTGTCACTCCGAAGGCGATCGGCGCCGGGGTCGGTGGAGGCGGCGGCTCGATCGGCGGCTCGGTGGGAGGCGGCTCCGTCGTCGGTGGAGGATCGGTCGTCGTGACCGTCGTTCCGGTGTCGGCTCCGGCGCTCGCGGAGAGGGCGAACGCGGACGCAAAGCCCACCAGCGCACAGGCCGCGAGCAGCCCAGCACCGAACGCGCGAGCCCAGGTTCTCACGTTTCCAGTGTAGACGCGAATATGCGAGGATCGTTGGTCACGACGGCGTCGACGCCGGCCTCCTCGACTCGAGCAAGGTCACGCGGATCGTCGACCGTCCATGTGACTACGGCAGCACCGCGGTCGTGCGCCCGGCGGACCGCGGACGTGCCCACCAGCGAGTGGTGAAGAACGAGCGCGGTCGCATGCGAGGCGGACAGTGCAAATGGAGAGGCGAACGGCGTCACTCGTCGCAGGAACCCGAGCGCAACGCGTGCGATCGGAGCCCCGCGACCGCGCTCGGTGATCCCGAGTACGCCCCGCGGGACGGTGATGCCCGCGCGAGTTAGAGGGGCGATGCGTGCAAGCCGCCGCACGGTGCGGAAGTGGAACGAGCTCACGAAGCTGCGCTCCTGCACACCGAAACGGCGAAGAGCGTCGACGACCTGGTCTTCCGTTCCTCCGGCCTTGAGATCGAGGTGCAGGCCCGTCTCGCCGGCCTCGTCCACGAAGAAGGCCAGCGCCTCGTCGAGCGTGGGCAGGTCGGGGCAGACCTCTCTGAGACTCCCCAGCGACCGGTCGCGCACGGTGCCGCGCGCAGCTCCGTGGCTCACTTCGGCGAGGTCGTTCGAATGCGCGATCACGAGCTCGCCGTCGCGGAGATCGAGGACGTCGAACTCGATGAGATCCACGCCGGCCCCGACGGCCGCCCGGAACGAACGGAGTGTGTTCTCGGGGGCGAGAGCGGCCGCGCCGCGATGGCCTATCCGGAGCGGACGGCCATCGCGCCGCTCGAGCGAGATCACGGGTTCGGCCTCGTCGGCAGGTAGTCCTCGTCGAGGCGGCCTCCCTCGGCCGCGTACGACACGATCATGCGGTCGGTGAGCCACTCGACCGGCGCTCGGTCGTCGGTCCACGCCCGTCCGCCGGCCTCGAGTGGCCGCAGATCCCGACCGAGCAGCGCGCGCAGCGAAGCGAGATCCTCGGGACCCGACCGGAGGCGACGTTCGATCGCGTCTGCAGCGAGCGGCTCCGACAACCCGAGCACGATCGTGTTGAAGCGAAGTGCCGGCCAGGCGAGAACCTGCGGGAACTCCGAGGCGAGCGTCGTCCCGACCGCATGCACGAGTCGCTTGTCGTCCGGCACAGCGGCGACGTTGAGGGCGACGATCCCTCCCGGGGCGAGGCGGCCACGAACGAGGCGGAAGAACTCACGGGTCGCGAGGTAGAACGGCACGTACGGCTGCCGATACGCATCGACGACGATCAGGTCGTACAGCTGATTGGTCGAGCGGAGGTACGGGCGCGCGTCCTTGTCGTAAACCGTGAGGCGCGGGTTCTCGTCCATCGCGAAGTACCGGCGGCCGACACGGCTCACCGCGGGATCGAGCTCGACGCCGTCGACGTACGCCTCCGGGTAGTACTCGCCGAGAGCGCGCGCGGTCGTCCCGGCGGCGTTGCCGAGAATCGCGACGCGCTCGAGCGGGCGACCGAGCAGCGGAGGGAGTGCGAGGAACGCGTCCCACACACCGCCGGTGAGCACCGAGTCGGGCCGCCAGACGGAGTGCACTGCGACACCTTCGTTGAGCGAGAGAAGACGTCGCCCGTCAGGACGCTGGACGACCTGGATGTATTGGTGGTACGAGGTCTCCTCGTGCAGCAGGCCAGCCTCGCCTTTCACAGCGCCCGGCGGCACGGCGACCAGAGCCGCCAGCGCCGCCGCGACCAGGAGGTATCGAGCACCGAGCAGCAGACACGAGGACAGGGCGAGGAGTGCGGCGATGACGAGGAACGTCCGCTGCGTGCCGAGCGCGGGTATCAGCACGAGCGCCGACAGGAACGTGCCGAGAAGCGAGCCCGCTGTGGACAGCGCGTACAGCCGCCCGGCGACTGCACCTGCCGTCTCGACAGAGACAACTGCAAGCCTGATCGCGAACGGCGACACCATCCCGAGCAGCACGACCGGTGGCGCGAACAGCAGGAGGACGGCGACGAAGCTCCCGATGACCGCGCCCGCCGAGGCGTCATCGAGGCCCTCGATCGTGAGATCGAGGAACGGCTTCGCTACGAACGGGATCGCCGCGACGCAGACGGCAGCGGCGAGCACGATCGCTCCCAGGAGCGAGGGCCGGGGCCGCCTGTCGGCGATTCGGCCACCGAGCCAGTAGCCGACGGCAAGCGCGGCGAGAACGATCCCGATGAGGTTCGCCCACACGATGGTCGACGACCCGAAGTACGGTGCGAGCAAGCGCGATGCCGTGATCTCGGTCGCGAGGGCTCCGATCCCCGCGCCGAAGACGAGCGTCCCGAGCGCGAGGCCACCCGGCCTCCGACCCTCGGGCTCAGCGGACATCGGCTAGATGCTTGACCGGAAATTGGCGCGCAGTCGGGGGCGGTCACGACCAAGCCGGGCGTCCGCACTCACGCGCCGTGCAGGCTTGAAGCCTGTGCGACGCGCGAGGGCGGCGATCCGGCGCCGTGTCGTGGCCGTGATCCGGTCCGCGTGCACTCGCATCGAGCCTCCACTGGTAAGTCATTCAGTAG
>JBOHAY010000327.1:0-23609 GCA_050697935.1 Gaiellaceae bacterium
CCCGGCGCGAAGCCGGCGGGAAGCAGTAAGAGAGCGCTCGTGGCGCTCAGGGTCGAACAGCTTTCGCTCGGACCGATCGGGACGAACTGCTACATCGTGCGAGCGAGCTCGCACGCTTCCGAGGCCGCGGTCGTCGATCCGAGCGGCGACGTGCCGGAGCTTCGGCTCCGCCTCGCGAAGCTCGGGGCTCGGTGTACGGCGGTTCTCGTGACCCACGGGCACTGGGACCACCTCGTTGGCGTCGCCGATCTCGCCGAAGGCTTCGGAGCGCTGGTGTACATGTCGGAGGGAGAGCGAGAGCTTCTCGAGAATCCGGGCCGATTCACACCCCCGACGATCTCGTTGCGTGCGCACACGCCCGAGGTGCTCCTCACCGGAGGTGAGTCGATCGACGTTGCCGGGATCGAGTTCGACGTCCTCTCGGTTCCCGGGCACTCGCCTGCACACCTGGCGTATCACGCCGACGGTTGCCTTTTCTCCGGCGACGTCCTGTTTGCCGGCTCGGTTGGTCGAACGGATCTTCCCGGGGCCGATTGGGACACGCTGCTCGCGTCGATCCGCTCGCTCGTCGACGCGTTTCCGCTCGACACCCTCGTCTATCCGGGCCACGGTCCCGTCACGACGCTCGGAGAGGAGCTCGAGCGCAACCCGTTCCTCTCGGAGTTGCGCGCCGAGCGTGCCGGATGAGTGACGTGGCGAAGATCGAGCGACCCCGTGGAACCCACGACATCGTTCCGTCCGAGCAACCGCTCTGGCGCCGCGTCACCGGAGAGATCGAGGACCTCTGCGCACTCTACGGTTACCGACCGATCCAGACGCCCGTGTTCGAGGACACGGCGCTCTTCTTGCGGACGTCTGGCGAAGGATCCGATGTGGTGCAGAAGGAGACGTACACCTTCGCCGACCGCTCCGATCGATCCTTGACGCTGCGGCCTGAAGGCACCGCGCCGATCTGCCGGGCGTACGTGGAGCACGGCCTGCACCGCCAGCCGCAACCCCTGAAGCTCCACACGATCGCGTCCATGTATCGATACGGAACGCCGGGTCGAGGCCGACACAGGGAGCACTGGCAAGCGTCCGTCGAGGCAATCGGGACCGATGACCCTGCGATCGACGCGGAGCTGATCCAGCTCTACGACACGCTTCTGGGTCGACTCGGCGTCACGCGCTACCACCTCGAGCTCAACTCGATCGGCTGCCGCGAGTGCAGGCCTGCGTACCTGGCTCGGCTGCGAGCATGGCTCTCTGCGAACCGCGAGCGACTCGACACGGGCACCCTCGAGAAAGCCGGTACGTCCCCGCTGCGAGTGTTCGACAACATCCAAGCAAAGCCCGCCGGCATCCAGGCGGCGCTCGAGGAAGCCCCCACGATCGGCGAGTCCCTCTGTGTGGACTGCGCGGAGCGGTTCTCGGCGGTTCGCGCGGACCTCGATGCGGTCGGCGTCGCCTATACGCTCGTACCGACCCTCGTTCGCGGGCTCGACTACTACTCGCGGACGACCTGGGAGTTCGTCGGCCCGCTTCAAAATGAGAACGCCACACTCTCCGGAGGCGGTCGCTACGACTACCTCGTCGAGGAGATTGGCGGCCCACCTACGCCCGGCGTCGGCTTCGGCGCGGGAGTCGAGCGATTGCTGATCGCGATGGAGGAGGAAGGGGTCGCTGTCGCCGACGCGCCGACGATCGCCATCTTTTTCGCAGTCGAACCGTCAGCGCCGCGCGTGCTCGTTACCCAGTGGCTCGCAGAGCTGCGGGGGCTCGGCGTCTCCTGCGACACGGACTTCGCCGGGCGCTCGCTCAAAGGGCAGCTCACTCAGGCCGCGAGGGCCGGAGCAGCGACTGTGGTCGTCGTCGGGCCAGAGCGGGCGACGATCCGGCGGACGGGCGCGGCCGACGAGGACGTCCGACACGACGAAGTCTTGGGGAGACTGTCCCGATGAGCTGGCGCGATCTGATGTGCGGTGAGCCGCGCGCGGAGCACGTGGGGCGGACGCTCACGATGTCCGGCTGGGTGGCGCGAAGACGTGATCACGGTGGGCTCGTGTTCGTCGATCTCCGTGACCGATCGGGGTTGATGCAGCTCGTAATCAATCCGGAGCGCGCGCCTGATGCAGCAGAGCTTGCCAAGGAGATTCGGAACGAGTTCGTGCTACGGGTGACGGGAGAGGTCGTCGCCCGCTCGCCCGGGACGGTGAACGAGAAGATGTCGACCGGCGACGTCGAGCTTCAGGTCGACGACCTCGAGGTCGTGTCCCGCTCGACCCCGCTTCCGTTCCAGCTCGACGAGGAAGGCGTCGACGAAACGCTCCGCCTGCGCTACCGCTGGCTTGATCTGCGACGCGAGAAGCTCCAGCGAAACCTGCGATTGCGGGCGCAGATGATCGGGATCATTCGCCGCGAGATGGACGCAGCAGGGTTCCTCGACATCCAGACCCCGATCCTGTTCAAGGCGACGCCGGAGGGCGCGCGGGATTTTGTCGTTCCCAGCCGCCTCCACAAGGGCCGTTTCTTCGCGCTGCCGCAAAGCCCGCAGATCCTCAAGCAGCTGACGATGGTCGCAGGCTTCGACCGCTACTACCAGATCGCGATCTGCTTTCGGGACGAGGATCTTCGTGCGGATCGCGTACAGGAGATCACGCAGCTCGACGCCGAGATGTCGTTCCCGGATCGTGAGGAGCTCTTCGCCCTGATCGAGCGAATGTTCGCTGCGGTCTGGCGTGAATGTCTCGAGGTCGAGATCGCGACGCCGTTCGAGCGGATGACGTATGCCGACGCCGACCGTCGCTTCGGGTCGGACAAGCCAGACACGCGCTTCGCGCTCGAGATCGAGGACTTCACGGAAGCCACGCGCGGGTCCCAGTTCGGTGTCTTCGCCGGCGCGGAGACCGTCCGCTTCCTGCGCGTGCCGCGCACGTATTCACGGGCGGAGCTCGCGGCGCTCGAGGAGAATGCGAAGGAGCGTGGGGCGAAGGGGCTGGCTTACATCGTCAGGGACGCCGGATCGGGCGAGCTTCGCTCACCGATCCTGAAGTTCCTCTCCGAAGCAGAGCTCACGACGCTTGGAACGCAGCCGGGCGAGGCGCTCTTGTTCTGCGCCGACTCGTGGGAGATCACCTCGCGCGTCCTCGGACATCTTCGACTGCACCTCGGCCGTGAGTTGGGCCTGATCGACGACGGGGTGTTCACGTTCGTGTGGATCGACGAGTTTCCGATGTTCGAGTGGGACGATGAAGAAAAACGGTGGAATGCGCAGCACCATCCCTTCACTCGCCCCACCGATGAATGGCAGTGGCGCTTCGACGACGAACCGGCCGCAGCGCTCGCGTACTCGTACGACTTGGTTGTGAATGGGAACGAGCTCGGGAGCGGATCGTTCCGAATACACGAGCCCGACCTCCAGGCCCGCGTCTTCAACACGCTCTCGCTGAGCCCTGAGGAGCAACGCTCGAAGTTCGGCTTCCTGCTCGACGCGCTGGCGATGGGCGCTCCCCCGCACGGTGGCGTGGCGCTCGGGATCGACCGGACCGTGATGGTGCTCGCCGGCGAGCCGAACCTGCGCGACGTCATCGCGTTCCCGAAGAACCAGGCAGGACTCGATCCGATGAGCGGCGCGCCGTCGGTCGTCACGTCGGCGCAGCTCGACGAGCTCGGCATCAGGCTCGCAGAAGAGCCGCAGTAGCCCGCGCTACGCGCTATGTGGAGTTGGTCCGAAGTCGGCTCGAAGCCGTGACCCATTCGTTATCGGATTCTCGATAGCCTGACCACAGGGGTCTCGGGGATCCCCTGGGGGTGGTTGGTGAGTCGCCGCGCCCGCGCACACCTACCCGACGAGGGCGTCTGTGTTGCGTAAGCCCATGCCGACCGAGCGACTCATCTGGAAGCGCTCGTAGAAATCGACGAGCTCCTCATCGCAGCTGAGATCGATCATGTACGTCCCCTCGAGAAGGATGAGCATCCTTCGCACGAGCTCGGAGCCGATTCCTCGTCCCTGATATTCCGGCAGGACTTCGAGAAGAGGAATGAACGCGCTCAACACGCCGTCTCCGACGGCGGTAGCGAATCCGACGACACGCCCATTCTCGGCCTCCCGTGCAAGCACCACGAAGTCGCTGCCATGCAACAGTCTGAGGTGTGTCGCCCGAGAGGGACACGTGGGCCACCCGACGAAGAAGCCGCCGAGATCTTGCTCTCGCACGCCCTCGAGCGTCGTCTCGTAGACGAACACGCGTCCACCGTAGCCGCTTCGTGCGCGACACTTCCCCCGTGACCGAGTCCCTTCCTCAGCGCCTGGTTCTGCTGGCCGGCATCGCTCTCGTCGCTGCGGTCTCCGCGGTCGCCGTCATCGAGCAACGAGCGACGGATCCGGGTGCTGCCGCTCTGACGAGCGCGCCAGCCCCGGCTGGTTGGAATACTGCCTTCGCCGGATCGCGCGGGACAACCGGCGACGCCCAGCGGACGACCTGCGGGCAGGTTCTCGCTCCCGAATCGCTTGGCGCCACGCACCCCGTCCTACCCTGTGGCGCGAAGGTCGTGCTCCGCTACGGCGACACCCAGGTGCTTACCGAGGTGATCGACAACGCCCTGGTCGAGCCGGGGAGGCAGCTGGAAGTGACAGAGGCTCTGGCCGGAATGCTCGGAGTGGACGGCACGGTCGAGCTCGAGTGGCGGTTCGCCGCCGAGAGCAGCGGGTAGGATGCGACTGCTCGACCCTGTGCGTGGCCACGGCTCAAACGTGAACCAACAGACACGTGAAGGGAGCCGGCGTCGGAGCTAGGTGACACTCGACGCTTCGCACGGCACCCACCTGGCTTGCCAGGTTCTCGGCGGCCGGGGCTTCATCGGCAGGGTGGAGCACGTCCGCAGGCACTGCTTCACAGCGAGATGATCGATGCAATGAGATCGCCGACTCCGGGCCGTGAGCTGGCCCAGCGCCAGATCGCGCGGCCGGTCGCGCGAGATCGTGGCATCCATCATCTAGCCTGATCGCATGACCACTGCGGAAGTTCTCGGCGACGCCACTCGCGGAGGCGAGTGGGCCTCCGTTCGCCTGTGGGTGCGCGGGGACGTCATTGTCGATGCGCATGCGGAGGGTCTCGAGCGTGGACTCACAGGACTAACGCTCCTCGAGGCTGCCACCGTCACCGGCGAGCCGCTTGCGCTCGAGGCGCTCGCGTCGGCGCTCGGGCAGGTGTTCGTCGCGAAGCCGGAGTCCGGTCGCGCGGTCGTCGCGATGAGCGGCGGCGTGGATAGCGCGGTCACGATGCTGCGTGCGGCGCCCAACGCGATCGGCGTGACGTTGCGGCTCTGGCAGGATCCCGCCGCACCCGACGCCGCACGCGCATGCTGCTCGCCTGCCGCGGTCGCCGCTGCGCGCAGCACGTGCCACTCGCTTGGCCTCCCGCATGTCACGCTCGACCTACGGCAGGAGTTTCGTCACGCTGTCGTCCGGCCGTTCGCCGACGGCTACGAAGCGGGGGAGACGCCGAATCCGTGCATCCGCTGCAACGGCGCATTTCGCTTCGACGAGCTCCTCGCCTTCACCTCGCGCGCGGGCGCCGACGCGCTCTGGACAGGGCACTATGCGCGCATCGTCGAGCGCGACGGGAAGCGCCTCGTCGCTCGAGGCGCCGACGCGCGCAAGGATCAGTCGTACATGCTCGCCACGCTGCCGTCAGAGGTGCTCGAGCGCGTTCGTTTCCCGCTGGGCGGCCAGTCGAAAGAGGAGACGCGTGCGGAGGCGGTGACCGCGGGCCTCGCCGCGGCCGGGCGGCCGGAAAGTCAGGAGGCATGCTTTCTCGGCGGCGGCGACTACCGAGACTTCCTCGAGCGCGACGGGGTCGCCGCCGACGTTGGAGCCATTGTCGATGAAGGCGGGAACGTGCTCGGCCGGCACGACGGCTACTGGAGGTACACGTCGGGTCAGCGACGCGGGCTCGGGGTCGCTGCGGCACGGCCGTTGTACGTCCTCCGTACGGAGCCGTCCTCGAATACCGTCGTCGTCGGCCCGAAGGAGAAGCTCGCTGTCACCAGGGTTGACGCGGACGGAGGTTTGTACCTCCCGGTCTCGCGTGGCGAGGCGAAGCTTCGCTACGGATCTCCTGCCGTTCGCGCCTCGGTTACTGCTGCGAATGGAGGTTTTACGCTCGAGCTCGAGGAGCCGGCTTACGCTGTGGCAAGAGGCCAGGTTGCCGTCGTGTACGAGGACGACGCCGTCGTCGGCGCAGGTGTGATCACGAACGTTGCCTGATTGGAGCTACTAGGATGATGCCCCGATGACCGTGCTCGCATCGACTGCAGGAGACGTTCTCGACTACGCGCTCGCCTTCTTCTTCGTGGCTGGTGGGCTCGCACTCGCGTACATGCTCGTGCGAATGGGTGGCACGTTCGCCCGGCTCTCGTCGTTCATCAAGGGCTCGGAACGTGACCTTCTGCCCGTGATCGTCAAAGCGGGGGGAACCGTCGACCGGGTCAACGACCAGCTCGACAAGCTCGACGTCGTGACCGACAGCGCAGTGTCGATGGCCGACAGCGCCGACACGGCGGTGAGAGCGGTGTCGACGGCGATCACGACGCCCGTGAAGAAGGTGACCGGGCTCGCTGCCGGTGTCTCGCATGGTTTCGCCGCGTTTCGAGCTCGCCGGGATGTCGGAGAAGCGGTGCACGTCGGCAAAGACGCGGCTGCAAAGCGCGAGAGCGAGCTCGAGGAGGAGCTGCACAACGCGGGCCAGGCAGCGCCCGAAGAGACGCCCCAGGCGTAACGCTCCCGAGGGCGCGCCGACCTGTTCGTAGAATCCATCCGTGCGCACGACTGTTGAGCTGCGCGAGGGGTTCCTCGCGTTCTTCGAGGAGAAGGGCCATTTGCGAGTTCCGTCGGCATCGCTGATTCCGCGCGCAGACGACCACTCGAGCCTTCTCACCACCGCGGGCATGCAGCCGCAGATGCCGTTGTTTCTCGGCCTCGAGCCACCGCCGGCGCCGTTCACGACGACCTCGCAGAAGTGCTTCCGCACCGTCGACATCGACGAGGTCGGGCTCGATGGCCACCACCTCACGTTCTTCGAGATGCTCGGTAACTTCTCGTTCGGGCGGTACTTCAAGGAAGGCGCGATCGCGTTCGCGACGGAGTTCGTCCAGGAGCGCATGCAGCTCGACTGGGATCGCGTATGGGTCACGGTGCATGCCGGCGACCCGCAGCTGAAGCTCGGGCCTGACGAGGTCACGATCGACCTCTGGAAGCGGATCGGCATGCCGTCCGAGCGCATCGTCCCGCTCCCGACCTCCGAAAACTTCTGGTCGGTCGGGGGCCCGGGGCCCTGCGGGCCCGACTCCGAGATCTTCTGGGACTGGGGCGAGGAGCACGGCTGCGGCGAGCCGGACTGCGCGCCCGCGTGCACCCGCTGTGCTCGGTTCCTAGAGTTCTGGAACCTCGTCTTCATGTCGTACGAGCTGCACCGCGACGGCACGCTCACGCCGCTGCCGAAGGAGAACATCGACACGGGCCTCGGCCTCGAGCGCGGCGCTGCGATCCTTCAGGACGTCATGTCCGTGTACGACACGGACGGCTACCGGCAGATCATGGATTGGATCGCCGCACAATCCGGCGTCGCGTACGGCGACTCGCCGGCAGCCACGAAGGCGCACCGCATCCTCGCCGACCACGGCCGCGGGATGACTTTCCTCGTCGGAGACGGCGTGACGCCGTCGAACGAGGGTCGCGGCTACGTCCTGCGTCGCATCGTCCGGCGCGCAGTTCAGCAAGCACAGCGGATCGGACTCCGGGACGTGCATCGACTGTCGGCCGTCGTCGTCGACCAGATGGCTGCGGCGTATCCCGAGCTGCCGGGTCAGGCGGACGAGATCGCGCGCGTGCTCCGGCAGGAGGAGGAGCGCTTCGGCGAAACGCTCGAGCGCGGACTGCGGCTATTCGAGGAACTCGGCGATAGCGAGTCGATATCGGGCGAGCAGGCGTTCACCCTCGCGGCGACCTACGGCTTTCCGCTCGAGCTCACGGTCGAGCTGGCCGAGGAGCGAGGCCAGGCGGTCGATGTCGACGGCTATCGCGAGGCGATGGAGCTGCATCGCGAGATCTCTCGCGCCGGCGGCTCGACCGAGGTGCAGCGCGCGGCCGAGTTCGCGCGCGACGCGGGCTTCGAGACCGAGTTCGTGGGGTACGCGAAGACCGACGTCCTGACGCAGATCGGCGCACTGGAGGAGCTAGATGACGGCCTCTTCCTCGCCAAGCTCCGCGAGTCTCCGTTCTACCCCTCAGGCGGCGGCCAGGTGACGGATCCGGGCTGGATCGAGCGCGACGACGAGTCCGGCCTGCGAGCCGAGCTCGTCGAGGGATATCGCTTCGGCGACGACCAGGCACTCCTTCTGCGAGGTGAGGGCTTCGCGGCTGGAGACCGTGTCCGAGCTGTCGTGCCTTGGGCGATTCGCTTCCCGACGATGGCGAATCACACGGGGACGCACCTCTTGCACCAGTCGCTGCGCGATGTCCTGGGCGAGCACGTCCGCCAGGCGGGGTCGGCTGTGCGCCCGGACAAGCTTCGCTTCGACTTCACGCACGAGCACGCGCTCACCGCCGAGGAGCGCGAAGAGGTCGAGCGCGGCGTCAACGAGCAGGTCTTCGCGAACGCACCCGTGCACGTTTTCGAGACCCCCATCGACGAGGCGCGTCGCCTGGGGGCGATGATGCTCTTCGGCGAGAAGTACGGCGACATCGTTCGCGTCGTCGAGATCCCGGGCTACTCCACCGAGTTGTGCGGCGGGACGCATGTCACATCGACGGCGGAGATCGGGCCGTTCGTGATCCTCTCGGAAGGCTCCGTCGGCGCCGGAGTGCGGCGTATCGAGGCGGTGACGTCCGGGGCCGCGTGGGCTGTACTGGACGAGCGCTCGCGCGAGCTGGGTGCGCTGCGCGCTGAGCTCGCGACACGCCGAAAGGACGTCGCGATCGACGCGCCGGCGCCGGCCGCGGCTCGAACTGCTGCTCCGGAGCCCACGGTCCGGGCAGAAAGCGGCGTCAACATCATCGTCCAGCCGCTCGAGGGACTCGATGCCGACGAGCTGCTCGCGCTCTCCGATCGCTACAAGCAGAAGCACGCTCCCGCGGCGATCGTCCTCGGCTCGCAAGAGGACGGCAAGGTGCATCTCGTCGCGAACTTCGACCCGTCCGTGGCCGAACGCGTGAGCGCCTCCGATGTCGTTCGGCAGGCCGCTGCGATCGTCGGCGGCGGCGGAGGTGGGCGCCCGACTATGGCGCGTGCGGGCGGCAAGGATCCGGCGAAGCTCCCCGAGGCGCTGGCAGAGGCCGAACGGCTCATCGTCTCCGCGCTGTGAGAGTGCTCGCACTCGACTTCGGCGCCGCGCGCACGGGCGTCGCCATCTCTGACCCGACGGGAACCATCGCGCGACCGCTCGGCGTGATCGAGCATGCGGCAACGGCCGACGGCGTAGCGAGGATCGGCGCCCTGGTGGCGCGCGAGGAAGCGGACCGTGTCCTCGTCGGGCTCCCGCTGACGCTTCGTGGTGAGCGCGGAAGCCAGGCGGAGGAGACGGAGGCGTTCGTCAGCGCGCTGCGTGAGGCGCTCCGTGTCCCGGTGGAGGTGTACGACGAACGTTTCACGACGACGCTCGCAGCCAGGGATGCTGGCGATGCGCCGGAGGACGCGCGCGCCGCGGCGCATCTCCTGACGAGTTACCTGGAACGGACGCACGCCAGTTGAGCGTCCGGGCGCTCGCGATCGTGATCGCCGTCGGCGTGCTCGGGCTGGCGGGCTGTCGCCACGAGGATCCGCCTCCGCCGCCCGTCGTGACGATACCGCCTCTCGCGCGCCTGCGGATCATCTTCCCGGAGGGGTTCACGCGGCGTGAGATGGCTGAGCGGGTCGCGGCGGTGCGTGAGATCGCGATCGACAAGCGGGGGGTCACGCCGCGTCTAACGGGTACGGGATACATGCAGGCGAGCGTCGTCGCCAAGCCTCCCGCGGAGTTTCGGAAAGACGCGGCGGGCCGGTCGATCGAGGGCTTTCTCTTCCCCTCGACGTACGAGTTCAGCCAGTACACGCCCTCGACGCGGCTGGTCCGCGACCAGCTCGCGACGTTCAAGCGCCAGTGGAGCAGGGTGAATCTTCGGTACGCGAAGTCGAAGAACCTGACCCCATACGACGTTCTCATCATCGCTTCCATGATCGAGAAAGAGACCGTGGCGCCCGCGGAGCGGCGCCTCGTGGCCGCGGTCATCTACAACCGGCTGCGACAGGGGATGCCGCTCGGGATCGATGCGACGATTCGGTACGGCCGCAACGTCCCGGGGACCGAGCCTCTCAAGCAGTCCGACCTCGAGAGCGACGACCCGTACAACACGCGCCGGCGACTCGGCTTGCCGCCGACGCCCATCTCGAACCCCGGGCTCGCGTCCATGCGAGCGGCGGCGAACCCGGCGCGCGTTGACTACCTCTTCTTCGTCCGCAAGCGTGACGGTGTGCACCACTACTTCACGGCCAGCGAGTCCGAGTTCTTCCGCAAGAAGTGCGACTACGGCTTCGGCTGCTGACGCGTCGATCGCTCTCGCAGCTGTTTCGATCTTGGCATGGAGACGTGTCCCCCCTGTGACTCGTTCGTCGATACGCTGACCACAGAGAACGGGAGTTCCCATGGGGGTGGTTGGTGGCACGTCCACTGGTGATACTCCACCGATGGCGAGCTGCTGCCGCGACCCTCATGCGCCGACGCTGAGCACTGGTCGACTTCGTGCGCTCCCGATCCGGCTTGCACATCGTCCGATTCGGGATGGCTATCCGAGTTTCGACGGGGAGATTGCCGTCGAATGACGCTGATCACCGGGTCCACGCAGCTCGTCGGGATCATCGGCTGGCCGGTCGAGCACTCGCTTTCGCCCCGAATGCACAACGCCGCCTTCGCCGCGCTCGGGCTCGACTGGGCCTACGTTCCGTTGCCGACGCCACCCGAACGCGTCGCTGACGCAGTTCGCGGGCTCGGAGCGCTCGGATTCGTCGGCGCCAACGTGACGTCGCCGCACAAGGTCGAGGTGGCCGCACTGTGCGAGACGGACTCACCCTCGGTCAACACGCTTGTCGTCCGAGGCGACCGGATCGAGGGCTGGACCACCGACGCAGCGGTTCTCGCGGGCCTACCCAAAGCAAGCCCGGTCATCGTCGGGGCGGGTGGGGCCGCGATCGCGTTCCACCTGTCGCTCCCGCACGCGCGGCAGTTCTCACGGCGCGGTGTCTGGCCGCCGGAGACCGACGGCGCCGACCTCGTGATCAACGCGACCTCCGCTCGAGACGAGGTGGTCGTCCGCGTCGGCACGGGTCAAACACTCGTCGACCTTCCCTATCCGGAGACGGCGACAGCGGCAGCGGCTCGGGGCGCGGGGGCGACGGTCGTGACCGGCCTCGACGTGCTCGTCGCCCAGGGTGCGGCTTCGTTCGAGCTCTGGACCGGAATAGCGGCGCCGCTAGACGTCATGCGCGCCACTGTCAATGCCAAGTAACAGTCCGTTGCTTGGCGGTCGCGGTCTAGGCTTGCGGGCGTGGCGCTCGACCTCGTAACCGCCGGCGAATCCCATGGGCCGGCGCTCGTCGCGATCGTGACGGGACTCCCGGCCGGTCTACGGCTCGATCGCGATGCCATCGACGCCGATCTCCGTCGGCGGCAGGAGGGCTACGGGCGAAGCCCTAGGCAGAAGCTCGAGCAAGATCGGGTCGAGGTACTGGCCGGACTTCGACACGGGCTGACGCTCGGCTCACCCCTTGCCCTCATGATCCGCAACAAGGATCACGCGAATTGGGCATGGGGGATGAGCCCGTGGCCGCCCGAAGGCGAGCCCGCGGGAAAGGGAACGTCCCCCGTCACACTTCCGCGTCCAGGGCATGCAGACCTGGCGGGCGTCCGTAAGTTCGGACACGACGACGTTCGCAACGCGCTCGAACGAGCGAGCGCGCGGCAGACCGCCGTGCACGTGGCGGCGGGGGCCGTGGCGAAGGCATTGCTCGGCGAGCTCGGAGTTTCCGTCACCGGGATCGTGGCGGAAGTCGGCGGCGCGTCGACCGAGGAGGGCTGGCGAGAGGCAACCGACGCAGCTCGCGCAGATCGAGACACTCTGGGTGGTGTCGTCGAGGTACGCGCGGAGGGAGTGCCGCCGGGCCTTGGCTCGTATGCGGCGAAGCGCGACCGGCTCGATGCACGGCTCGCTGCGGCGCTGATGGGCATTCAGGCGGTGAAGGGCGTCGAGATCGGGGAGGGCTTTGCGCTCGCCGGCAAGCGAGGCTCGGCTGCGCACGACGAGATCGAGCCGGATCTCCGGCGCGCGACGAACCGCGCCGGTGGGATCGAAGGTGGAGTCACGAACGGTGAGCCAGTCGTGGTGCGCGCAGCGATGAAACCGTTGCCCACGCTCATGCGCCCCCTCCGCTCGGTCGACCTCGAAAGCGGTGAGCCCGGCGAGGCGCTCGTCGAGCGAAGCGACGTCCAGGCGGTCGAGGCGCTCGCCGTCGTGGCGGAGGCGGCTGTCGCCTGGGAGCTTGCCTGCGCTGCGAGAGAGAAGTTCGGGGGCGACGCCCTCGTCGACTTCGTCGCCGCCCACACCGCGTATCTCAAGCGGATCGCGTGGTCCGCAACGCCCTGAGCCGGCACCTGGTGCTCGTTGGCTTCATGGGCGCGGGGAAGTCGACGCTCGGGCCCGTCCTCGCGCAGCGGCTCCGCCGGCCGTTCGTGTCGATCGACGAGGTCGTCGAGCAGCGCGCGGGCTCGAGCGTCGCGGAGCTCTTCGCCGCTCGCGGCGAATCGGCGTTTCGCGAGCTCGAGGAGCAAGCAGCGCTCGACCTTCTTGCCCAGCGAGAGCTGTCGGTGATCGAGCTCGGTGGTGGCGGCCTCGGATCCGCCGCGACGCGAGCGGTGCTCCACACGAGCGCGTTCATGCTGCACCTGGAGACGACTCCCGAGGAAGCGTGGGACCGGGTCTCGTCGAGCGGGCGCCCGCTCGCGCGGGACCGCGATGCCTTCTACGTGCTCTTCGACGAGAGGCGCGCGCTGTACGAAGCTGCAAACGGGAGCGCGCGCGATCTCGACGGAGCGGTTCTCGCCGCGGCTGGTGTTCATGTCTCGAACGGAGCGCTCGAGCGCCTGGGTGAGCTCGTGCCGGGTTCAGGGGACATCGAGTTGGTTGCCGACGAACACGTCGACTCGCTGTATGGCGACTCGGTGCGAGCCGCGCTCGGCGCGCGAGTCGTCGGATCTCACGTCGTGCCGGCGGGCGAGCTCGCGAAGAGAGCGCTGGAGGCCGAGCGACTGTGGTCGGCGTTACGCGTCGGCCGGAGCGGCACGATCGTCGTGCTCGGGGGCGGCTGCACGATCGACGTCGGAGGATTCGTGGCCGCGACGTACCTTCGTGGTGTCGCTTGGATCTCGGTGCCCACGACTCTGCTCGCTCAGGTCGACGCCGGTATCGGCGGTAAGACAGCGATCGACGTCCCGGAGGGAAAGAATCTCGTCGGCGCGTTTCATTGGCCGGCGCGAACAGTCGTCGACCCGGATGTCCTCTCGACGCTCCCTCAGTCCGAGCTCGAGAACGGGCGCTCCGAGGTCGTGAAGACGGGCCTGCTCGCCGGCGAGCCGTTCTGGGAGCTCGCGACCTTCGAGCAGGTCCGGCGATGCGCCGCGTTCAAGTCAGCAGTGTGCCTCCGCGACCCGCACGACCGCGGCGCGCGTGCCCAGCTCAACCTCGGCCACACCTTCGCCCACGCGCTCGAGGCTGCCTCCGGATACTCGCTCGCGCACGGGCACGCGGTGGCGCTCGGGTTGCTCGCCGCGCTGCGGGTCTCGGGCCTGGAGGACGACGCGCGCCAGGTCGAGGAGATCCTCAAGCCGCCGCTTGCACACGTGGACCGGGAAGTCGCCTGGACGGCGCTCGCCCGCGACAAGAAAGCCGCGGGTGGGCGACCGGCGCTCGTCCTCCTCGACGCTCCCGGCAAGCCACGCCTCGGTATCGAGGTCGAGCCGCAAGTCGTTCGAGCTGCCCTCGACTCGTTGATCGCGTAGGTTGGAATCGTGCGGATCCTCGTCTTGAACGGCGTCAACCTCGACGTCCTCGGGCGTCGAGATCCCGAGCTCTATGGAGGGCTGGGGATCTCCGAGCTCGAGACGCGGCTGTACGAGTGGGCACTCCTGCTCGACTGCACAGTCCGCTGCCGACAAACGAACCACGAGGGTGAGTTCATCGACTGGTGCCACGAGGCATACGAATGGGCGGACGGCGTCATCATGAATCCCGGCGCCTGGTCGCATTACTCGTGGGCGATCAGGGACGCCGTGGAGCTCTTCACCGTCCCCGTCGTCGAGGTCCATCTCTCGAACATCCTCGAGCGCGAGGAGTGGCGACGCTTCTCGGTGCTCGAGGGATCCGTATCCGCGCGCGTCATCGGCAAGGGGCCGGAGGGCTATCGCGAGGCGCTCGAATATCTGGTCGCCGCCCGCGAGGGGAGTGCGTGACACGAATCGAGCGGCTGGCGGCTCTCCTCGACGAGCCGCTTCTCGTCGCCGGCCCGCCGTACGTGCTTGGCGGGCAGGCGAACGTCCGCTACCTCACCGGTCTTCAGAGCTCGAATGCAGCCGTGCTCGTGGAACTGGACGCGAGCGCGACGCTCTTCACGGACTTCCGCTACGCGGCGCGAGCGCGTGCGGTTCCCGATGTCGCCTTCGTAGAGACTGCTCGAAACCTCCTGGCGGCTATAGGTGAGCATCTGAGCGGACGTCGCATCGCCTTCGAGGAGGCACACCTTCCCTACACGGGCTACCGCGTGCTCGCGGATGCAGGCGTCGAGACCGTGCCGTCGGCGGGCCTCGTGGAGTCACTCCGAGCGGTGAAGGACGAGTCCGAGATCGCGACGATGCGTCGCGCGGGTGCGCTCTCCGACGAGATCTTCGCTGCGCTCGCCCAGCAGCAGTTCTCCGGTCGGACGGAGCGCGAGCTCGCGTGGTGGATCGAGCGGAGCTTCCGCGAGGCGGGTGCTGAGGGTGTCTCCTTCGAATCCGTCGTGGCGGCCGGAGTGACGGCGTCGTCACCCCACGCAATCCCGGGCGATCGCCCCATCGAGCCAGGGGTGCTCGTCACGATCGACGCGGGCTGCGTCCTCGACGGCTACTGCTCCGATTGCACGCGCACGTTCGCAGTGGGAGACGTGCCGGATCGGCTCTCGGAGCTTCACGTGCTCTGCCTCGAGGCACAGCTCACCGGTCTCGCGACCGTCGGCCCCGGCGTGGACGGGCGCGATGTGGATGCCGCCTCGCGCGTGGCGATCGATGCCGCCGGCCTCGGCTGGGCCTACGGGCACGGTCTCGGCCACGGTGTCGGGTTGCAGATCCACGAGGCGCCGGTACTCCGCCCGGAGTCGACCGATGTGCTCGAACCGGGGAACGTCGTCTCGGTCGAGCCGGGGATCTACCTCCCCGATGACGCAGGCGCTCGGATCGAGGATCTCGTCCTCGTCACAGAGGATGGCTGCGAGCGGCTGACACAGTTCACCAAAGAGCTTCTCACCGTGATGTAGGGGCGAGGCTTGCCTCGCCGGGGCGGGGCAAAGCCCGCCCCTACGGTCTGTACCCTGAGGCGTCGCATATGGCCGAGACGGTTTCCACCAATCAGTTCCGAAACGGGATGCACATCGAGCTCGACGGCTCCGTGTGGCGGATCGTCGAGTTCCAGCACGTGAAGCCGGGCAAGGGCGGCGCGTTCGTGCGGACGAAGCTGAAGGCGCTGGACTCGGGCGCGGTCGTGGATCGCACGTTTCGCGCCGGGGAGAAGTTCGCGCGCGTCCACACGGAGGTGAGGAACGTCCAGTTCATGTACGACGACGGCTCCGAGGCACATTTCATGGACGAGGAGACGTACGACCAGTTCGGGCTCGCGCGTGCGGATGTTGCCGACGAGCTCGCGTATCTGGTTCCGTCGAGCACCGTCCAGATGCTCGCCGTCGACGGCAAGCCGGCAGGGCTCCAGATGCCGGCGTCGGTCGAGCTGGAAGTGACGCAGACCGAGCCCGCGGTGCGCGGTGACACGGTCTCGAACGTGACGAAGCCGGCGACGCTCGAGACGGGAGCCGTCGTCCAGGTGCCTCTCTTCGTCGACCGCGGAGAGCGGATCAAGGTCGATCCGCGCGAAGGCCGCTACATCAGCCGCGCCTGATCCACGTGGTCTGAGGGCGACATCGCCCTCCTTTCGAGGTCGCTAAGGTCCCGGGTCGTGGCCAAGCTGGTCGATACGACGATTCGGCTCCTCTCGCAGGAGCCTCTCACTGGCAGCCTCCCGACGGCTGAGGTCCTCCGCGTGGCCGAGATCCTCGACGGAGCCGGGTTCGCGTGCCTCGAGGTCTCCGGGGGCGGTGTGTTCGACGCTACCGTGCGGCGGCGCGTCGAGAGCCCGTGGGAGCGGATTCGCGGCATCAAGTCACGCGTGTCGACGCCGCTCGGGATTGCTCTTCGCGGGAGGTTCCTCGTCGGCTCGCGTCCCGTCTCGGGCGACATCGTCGGGCGCTTCGTCTCCTGCGCGGCCGAGAACGGCATCGAGGTCTTCCGCCTTCACGACCCGCTGAACGATGTCTCCAACCTTCGGGAGGCAGGCGCAGCGATCACGAACGCGGGCGGCGCGTTCCATGCGGGCCTCGTCTACAGCCCCGGTCGCACGGGTGAGACGGACACGCTCGTCGAGCAGGCGCGCAAGCTGCCCGAGCTCGGCGCCACGCGCGTCATCGTCAACGATCCGACGGGCGCGCTCGTGCCGCATCGCGCGCAGGAGCTCGTTTCGAGGATCAAGGAGGCGAGCGAGCTTCCCGTGGGCTTCTACGTCCAGGGCGCGGCCGGCGTCGGTCTGGCATCCGCGCTCGCCGCGGTGGAGGCGGGCGCCGACCTCGTCGCGACCGCCGTCTACCCGCTCGCGCTCGCGCTCCACCGCGTTTCGGGCGAATCGGTTTCCGAGTCGCTCGACGGCCTCGGCCATGCGACCGGCCTCGACGCCGCGAAGCTCTGGGATGCGGCAGATGTCATCGACGAGTTCATCGGGGACGAGCCGGTGGCGCCCGTTGCGCCGCGCATCGCCGTTCGGGCCGCCGAGTACGACCTCCCGGCCGGGCTGGTCGCCGCCCTCGAGGTCCACCTGCGCGCTCACGCCGCAGCCGATCGCCTGCTCGAGGTTCTCGAGGAGGTGGGCCGCGTGCGCGCCGAAGCGGGATGGCCGCCGCTCGCCGCCCCGATCGGGCAGATCCTGGCGTCGCAGGCGCTCCTCCACGTGCTCGACGCCAGGCGTTACGGGACGGTGATCGACGAGTTCCGCGAGCTGGTTCAGGGAGGCTACGGCGTGACACCGGAGCCGATCGACGCCACGGTCGCGCGCGCCGTCGAGCTCCTTTCCCCGGGCTCGCTCCCCGCGGAGGATCCCGTGACGACGGAGGACGTGCGCGAGCAGGCGGAAGGTCTCGCGGCCAGCGAGGAGGAGCTCGTCCTCATCGCCATGTTCGGCACCGATGCAGAGGAGCTTCTGCGGATGATTCGCGCGCGCCATTCGCGCGACAGCGTCCTCATTGCCGAAGACGCCGACGCCGAGCGCGGAGAGCGCATCCGCGAGCTGGTCAAGATCGTGCAGGAGTCAGGCGTCGGCGAGATCGAGATCGAGGATGAGGGCATGCGCGTGTCCGTCCGCCGAGCCGACGATCCGGTCGCCACCTTCCCGTTCGCGCCCGTCGTCGATACCGACGCCGGAGCGCCGATACCGGAGCGGCGCGCCACAGACGGGATCGTTCGCGTCGAGTCGCCGATGGTCGGTGTCTTCTTCCGAGCTCCGAACCCCGGAGCGCCCGCCTTCGTGGACATCGGTGACACCGTCGTGCCGGGACAGACGCTGTGCGTTCTCGAGGCGATGAAGCTCTTCAACGAGCTGAAAGCCGAGACTTCGGGATCCGTCCGGGCGATTCACGTCGAGAACGCGCAGCCGGTCGAGTTCGGACAGCTCCTGTTCGAGATCGAGCCGATCTTGGCGCCCCCCGCCGTCTAGGAGGCTGGCTGTGTTCTCGCGCGTCCTCGTCGCAAATCGAGGCGAGATCGCCGTCCGCGTGATCCGTGCGCTGCACGAGCTCGAGGTCGAGGCGGTCGCCGTCTATTCGACGGCAGATCGCGACGCGTCCCACGTCGCGCTCGCAGACCAGGCGGTGTGCATCGGTCCCCCCGCAGCAGCCGAGAGCTACCTCCGTATCTCGAACGTCGTCGCCGCTGCCGAGACGACCGGATGCGAGGCGGTGCATCCCGGGTACGGATTCCTGGCCGAGAACGCCGAGTTCGTGCGGGCGTGCGACGACAACGATCTGGTCTTCATCGGCCCGCCCGCCGACATCGTCGAGCAGATGGGGGACAAGGTGCGCGCCAAGGAAGCGATGCGCGCGGCCGGCGTCCCGCTCGTTCCGGGCTCGGACGGAGCGGCGGACCTTGCGGACCTTCGCCGAGCCGCTGCCGGGGCCGGCTTCCCCGTATTGCTGAAGGCTTCCGCCGGCGGCGGAGGCAAAGGAATGAGACTCGTCGGTTCCGACGACGAGCTCGAGGCCGCATACGCGTCGGCGAGCGCCGAGGCCGACGCCGCCTTCGGGAACGGTTCGATCTACGTCGAGAAGGCGATCTCGCCCGCCCGTCACGTCGAGATCCAGGTCCTTTGCGACGGCACAGGCAACGTGCTCACGCTCGGTGAGCGCGAGTGCTCGATCCAGCGACGGCACCAGAAGCTGATCGAGGAGTCCCCGTCGACCGCGCTCGACTCGGAGACGCGCGAGGAGATGGAGAGTGCCGTCGAGCGCGCGTGCCTCGCGATCGGATATCGCAACGCCGGAACCTTCGAGTTCCTCGTCGGAGCCGACGGGGGCTTCTACTTCATCGAGGTGAACTGCCGCCTCCAGGTCGAGCACCCGGTCACCGAGCTCGTCACCGGGATCGACATCGTCCGCGAGCAGGTGCGGATTGCGGCCGGCGAGACCCTCGCGCTCACCGGGCGAGCGTCCAGGCGAGGGCATTCGATCGAGGTTCGCATCAATGCCGAGGACCCGGCTCGTGGCTTCCTCCCGGCGCCAGGGATCGTCGGCACGTTCGTGCCACCGTTGGGCGCCGGTGTGCGGGTGGACACTGCGATTCGCGAGGGGGGCGAGATCCCTCCCTTCTACGACTCGATGATTGCGAAGGTCGCGGTGTGGGACGAGACACGACCCCTCGCCATCGCGCGAGCGATTCGTGCGCTGACCGAGCTCGAGATCGAAGGAATCCCCACGACGCGTGAGGTTGCGCTCGACGTCCTCGGCTCGCGCGAGTTCGCGACGGGTTCGTATTCGACGTCGACACTCGACGAGCTCGTGGGGCGCGTGCCGTCGCTCATGCCGGTATGAGCCCTCCCGTGGGACGGCGCACGGGTCGGCGCCAGGCGCTCTTCCTGCTCTATCAGTGGGATCTCACCGGGCAGGCGCTCGCGTCGCTCTACGAAGGCGAGCCGGACGAGTTCGCGCGCGAGCTTGCGGAGTCCGTGGCCGCTCGAGCCCCCGCGCTCGACCGTCGCATCACGCAGTCCTCGCCGGACTGGCCCGCCGATCGGCTGGGTACGCTCGAGCGCAATATCCTGCGCATCGGCGTATACGAGCTCGAGGAGGAAACGGTGCCGCACGAGGTAGCGATCAACGAGGCCGTCGTGCTCGCGAAGAGATACGCAACGGAGGACGCGGCGCGACTCGTGAACGGCATCCTGGGCCGAGTTGCGCGTGAAGAGGAGGCCGCGTGAGCTCTGTCGACGAGGCGCTCGCGAATGCAGAGGAGCTGCTCGCCCGGCTCAACGAGAGGCGAGAGGAGCTCGAGCGGCTCGCCGAGGCCGACGACGTCGACGGGGCGGCCGCGGTCGACGTCATCGCCGAGCTCGCCGAGCTGGCCAGGCAGATCGAGTCCGAGCTCACCCGTGCGCGGACGATGGCCGATGCGCCAGGCTGAGGGGCTGCGCGACACCGTCGAGGTGTATCTGCGCTCGTTGACCTTCGCCGCCGACCTCGGCGCTCTCGAGCCGGCGCTTCGTTATTCGCTCGAGTCGGGAGGAAAGCGCATTCGCCCAGTCCTCTGCCTGGCGGTCGCCGAGGCGGCGGGTGGAGACGTCGAGCGCACGCTGGCGGCTGCGGCGGCGCTCGAGCTCGTCCATACGTTCTCGCTCGTCCATGACGACCTCCCGGCGATGGACGACGACGCCGAGCGGCGCGGTCGGCCGAGCGTGCACATCGCGTTCGGGGAGGGTGTCGCGCTCCTTGCCGGCGACGCGCTGCTGGGTGAGGCGATGCGGCTCGCGCTCTCATACGAGGATCCAGGGATTGCGCGCGAGCTCGTTGACGCCACACTAGGGATGATCGGTGGCCAGTACCGCGACATCACGGGCGACGATGACGACCTCGCGGACCTGCACCGACTCAAGACGGGGCGGCTCTTTGCGGCGGCCGTCGGCCTCGGCCTCCGCGTGTCCGGTATCGCCGATCAGGATCAGGCCGCGTGGCGCGCGTTCGGAGCGGAGATTGGGCTTCTCTTTCAGATCGTCGACGACATCCTCGACGGCGACGGGCTGGCCGCGCGTCTGGCGTCCGACGAGGTGAAACAGCTTGCGAGCACCGCCGCTGACCGAGCTCGCAAGCAACTGAAGGTCGTCTCGGGTGACACGAACGTGCTCCATGAGCTGGTCGACGCGGTGGCCTTTAGAACCGGTTGAGGGATAGACGCGGCTGTCTCCCTGAGTACGATCTGACCCTCACGGACAGACCAGGTTTGCGCGGCATGGCGTTCTCGCCCGCGTGCGCTGACCGTCGTTCTTCTCTCTATGTCGACCCGCCTCCGCAGCCGCCTGTCTACGTTCGCTCTTGTCGCCTTTGTCGCCATGACGCTGACTTTTCCAGCGATAGGCCTGGCGGACGAGGGGAAGCGACCGCGCGTCGCCCCGGTGCAGCCCGAGGTCGTCCCGGTTGGCGAGCGCGCCGTGCACGTCGCGCTCAAGGCCGTCGGCGTGCCGTACCGCTGGGGAGGAGAGTCTCCTTCGACCGGCTTCGACTGTTCGGGGCTCGTGCGTTGGGCGTACGGTCGGGTCGGGATCGATCTTCCGCACAACTCGTACGCGCTCTACGGCGAAGGTCGCCGGGTCTCCGAGTCTCACCTGGAGCCCGGAGACGTGCTCTTCTTCGAAGGGCTCGGGCACGTCGGGCTCTACCTCGGGCGTGGGCGAATGGTTCATGCGCCGCAGAGCGGGCGGGACGTCGAGGTCGTCCGACTAGGTGGCACCGGATACGGCGGGCGACTCATCGGCGCGCGCCGCGTCGATTCGACGTAGCTCGTCCCGCCGGTCAGCGACCCTTGCGCACGTCCTGCCCGGCTCGTCGGGTGGAGAGCGGGCGAGGAATGCTTCCTGGATGACCGTTCTGAAGCCCGTCGCGGACGTTCGGGCGGACCAACGAGTCGGAAGCCGTGCCGGGAATCTCTTCGTGTCCAGAGACGTCTGTGAACTCGTCGACGCTGTTGCGTCGGTGGTCGGCGAAGATCGCAACCGAAACCAGCACGATGATGATCAGTGTGAGCCAAGGCGACATTGCGTCGTACCTCCTGTTCGGTGCGCAGGGCCAAACGTCCTCTAAGCACCACATGAGTCGGCGGATTACAACTCCCTTACTACCCTCGGAAGGGTGAAGGGAGAGTGAAAGCGTGAAACGACGATGAACGCACGTCGCAACGCCCTTTGACGGCACCACGGCCTGCGGAGACGAGAGCCGCGCGGCTGACATCTCGTCGCCCCCCTCGTGCGTCGTCATCATTGGCCCGTGGCGACGACCGGTCCGGACATCAGAACCAGGCCGCTCATCCTTCCGCCGCCGCTTCGAACGATCGAGAGCGGCGACGGCAGGCAGGCGCGCTACCTCGAGTTCGATCTCCTTCGCTCGAGCGCAGCGTGAAGAAGCGCGTCGACGTCCTGATGGTCGAGCGTGGGCTCGCGGAGTCACGCGCGCAGGCGCAGGCGCTCGTTCTCGCAGGTTTGGTGCCGGGCCACGACAAGCCCGGGGAACAGCTCGACGAGGCCGCCGAGCTACATGTCGAGCGGCCGCCGCGCTTCGTCTCGCGGGGCGGAGAGAAGTTGCAGCACGCGCTCGACGTGCTTCATGTGGAAGTCGGCGGGCGCGAGTGCGCGGACGTCGGTGCGTCCACCGGCGGCTTCACCGATTGCCTGCTCCAGGCCGGAGCGGCGCGAGTCGTCGCGATCGACGTCGGCTACGGCCAGCTGCATCCGCGACTTCGCTCGGACTCCCGCGTCACCGTCCTCGAGCGCACGAACGCGCGCTCGTTGACCGAGCTGCCCTTCGCGCCCGACCTCGTGGTGTGCGACGTCTCCTTCATCAGCGTTACGAAGGCGCTTCCGCCAGTGCTCGCGCTTGCGAAACCCGGCTGGGAGGCAGTCGTCCTCGTCAAGCCGCAGTTCGAGGCGGGCCGCTCGGATGTCGGGAAGGGAGTCGTGCGCGACCCTCTCGTGCAACGGAAGGTCCTCGAAAGGGTCATCGAAGCCGCACGAGGTTGGGGTGGAGACACGGTCGGGGTCGTAGACTCTGGACTGCCCGGCCCGAAGGGGAACAGAGAGTTCTTCGTCCATCTCGTCAACCACGCGGCGCAATCGACTCCCCATGACATCGACCGCTGGATCGCCGACGCCGTTGGCTAGATCGGTCACCAGAGCCGCGGTCGTCACCCACGGCCAGCCGAGGCAGATCGGTGCGGGGCTGGCTCGACTACAGGCCGTCGCGGCCGAGCACGGCGTCGAGCTCTTCCTCCCGTCCGAGGAAGCAGAGAAGCACGGGCTCGAGCCCGCGATCGATCACGCGGCCGTCGACATTGCCGTCGTGCTCGGAGGCGACGGCACCGTCCTGCGGGCGCTGACGCGTTTTCTGGGCACGGGCGTGCCCGTCGTCGGAGTGAACTTCGGGCGCGTCGGCTTCCTCAGCTCGATGGGAAGGCGCGATCTCGAGGCAGGCCTCGCCAGGGTCTTCGCCGGGGAATACGAAATCGTCGAGCTGCCCACGCTCGAGGTCGAGCATCCGATCGGGATCGGCCGCGCGGTCAACGACGTCGTGGTCGCGAGCGGATCGCTCGGACGCATGATCGAGCTCGACGTCGCCGTCGGCGGGGAGGAGCTCGGCCGGCAGCCGTGCGACGGGATCATCTGTGCGACGCCGTCGGGCTCGACCGCCTACAACCTTTCGAACGGCGGGCCGGTGCTCATGTGGGGGCTCGAGGCAATGGCGCTCACGTACGTCGCTGCACACTCCCTCCAGGCGCGGCCGCTCGTGATCCCGCCGGGCGCAGACGTCATCGTGTGGAACCGCACGCACGACGTCGAAGCAGGCGTCCTCGTCGACGGCCATCGGGTCGCGACCCTCGGCAAGTCGGACCGAGCGGTGATCAGCATCGGGCCGGAGCGCTCCCTCCTCGCGACCCTTCCGGAGGCGACCTTCGTGCGGCGCTATCGGCAGAGCTTTGCTTCGTAGGCTTCGGATCGAGAACCT
>JBOHAY010000328.1:0-7826 GCA_050697935.1 Gaiellaceae bacterium
AAACAAGATTGTGAAATGGCGGGTAGTCGAGCTCCTCGCGGCGGGAGAGCTCCCGCGCGAGGAAGCCGGCGACGTCGTGCCGGACCGCGTAGGTGAACGGGACCGCGTCCGGCTGGAAGGTCTGGACTATCACCTTGCCGGGCGCATCGCGGCCGCTGCGCCCGGCGAGCTGGGTGACGAGCTGGAACGTTCGCTCCTCGGAGCGGAAGTCGGGAAACGAGAGGCCCGCGTCCGCATCGACGACGGCCGCGACGGAGACGCCGGGAAAGTGATGCCCTTTTGCGACCATCTGCGTCCCGATCAGTGCCGCCGCGGGCGCCGACGCGAAGCGTTCGAGCGCCTCGCGAAGGGCTCCAGGGCGGGATGCGGTGTCGGCATCGAGCCGAATCCGCTCGAGCCCCGGGACCTTCCGCTCGAGCTCGGCCTCGAGCCGTTGCGTGCCGGCGCCGATGCGCGCGAGCTCGACGGATCCGCATTCGGGACACTTCTTGGGCAACTCCGTCGAGTACCCGCAGTGGTGACAGTGCAGCCTGCCGTCTGAGTGCAACGTCAGCGCGATGTCACAGCTCCGGCAGCGGCGCGTGCTCCCGCACGATCGGCAGTGGATCGCGCCGGATATTCCGCGCCTGTTGAGAAGGAGAATCGCACGACCGCCTCGTTCCTCGACAGCAGCGAGCTCGGCGAGCAGCGGCGCAGAGAGCGGATATCCGGCCTCGCGCCGCAGATCGACGAGCCGTACGGACGGAAGGGGGACGCCGATGCGTGTGGGCAGCTCGAGCCGCTCGAGCCGAGCCCAACTCTCGACGCGCGGAGTCGCGCTCCCGTAGACGGCGACCGCTCCTTCGAGCGCCGCGCGCTTGGCCGCGACGGTTCGCGCGTCGTAGCGCGGATCCGACTCCTGCTTGAAGGAAGCATCGTGCTCCTCGTCGATGACGATCAGCCCAAGGTCCTGGACCGGGGCGAAGATCGCCGAGCGTGCGCCGACGACGACGCGGGCCTCGCCCGTCGCGATCCGCTCTCGTTCGTCACGTCGCTCGGCTTCCGAGAGCGCCGAGTGAAGCACGGCAACGGTCCCGCCGAACCGCGCCCCGAACCGACCAACCGTCTGCGGCGTCAGCGCAATCTCCGGAACGAGCACGATCGCACCTCGTCCGCGTTCGAGGGCCGCGGCGCACGCCTGCAGGTAGACCTCCGTCTTGCCGCTCCCCGTCGGGCCATGCAGGAGGAGGTGACCCCCTCCGGAGTCGAGCGCGGTGACGACACGCGCGATCGAGTCACGCTGAGCCTCGGTCAGCTCGGCCGGCTCGGGCTCGCCAGGAATCGCATCGGCCCAGGCGGGTGTTCGACGCGCTCCGCGACGAGCTCGGGCGAAGGGAGCGACGAGAGCGAGCGTGCGGGCCGGTGTCGACCCGTAGTAGTCGGCGAGCCAGAGCGCGAGCTCGACGAGAGCGGCCGGAACCCGGTCGAGCACGGGCCCGGCGTCGGCGATCTCGACGCCCGCGGGAGCCGCGACGTCTGTGTCGACCACGATTCCGCGAACACGACGTCCCCCGAAGCCGACGGACACGACGGCACCCCGCTCGACATCGTCCGTGACCTGGTAGGTGAACGCGCGGGCCAGGGCACGCGCCGTGACGAGTGGGTAGATCGCCGCGAGGGGCACGAGGTGTCGAGCGTAGCCGCGCCCACGGCGGGGTTACGGTCACGGGCACGCCATGTGACAAGTTGTTACTCGGCATGTCTGTCGCCGTCCAGGCCGCTGTCCCCCGTCGGCGAGCGGTGTCGGGGAGATAGTTGCACGTTGTACCTTGCGAAAAGGGCGTTCAACTCGCGCCGATGCGCGTTGTGGTCGGATTGGGATCGGCCCGTGTAAGGTTCCCCTTACATGGAATGTTCGATGATCCGCCTCGAGGGAGCGACCAAGCGATTCGGCGACGTCAGCGCGGTCGACGACGCGTCGCTGTGTGTCGATCGCGGCGAGGTGGTCGCGTTACTAGGGCCGTCCGGCTGCGGAAAGACGACGCTTCTCCGCCTCATCGCGGGCTTCGAACGTCCCGACGCGGGAGTCGTCGAGATCGACGGCCGAACAGTCGCAGGCCCGGGTGCTTGGACGTCGCCCGAACGGCGCAGGATCGGCATGGTCTTCCAGGACTACGCGCTCTTCCCACATCTCACCGTCACGGCGAACGTCGGCTTCGGGCTGCCGCGTCGTGTCCGACCGACCCGCGTCCCGAAGCTCCTCGACATCGTCGGGCTCGACGGGCTCGGAGGCCGGTACCCGCACGAGCTGTCGGGAGGCCAGCAGCAGCGCGTCGCTCTCGCGCGAGCGCTTGCACCGTCTCCGGAGGTCGTCCTCCTGGACGAGCCGTGGTCGAACGTCGATCCGTTCCTGCGCGAGTCCCTTCGCTCCGAGGTGACCGAGATCATCCGCCCGCTCGGCGTCACGGTCGTCCTCGTGACCCACGATCGCGAAGAGGCGTTCTCACTCGCTGACCGAATCGCGCTCATGCGCGACGGCACGATCGTCCAGGAGGGGACGTCCGAGGAGCTGTACTTCGAGCCCGCTTCGCGCTGGGCAGCGGAGTTCCTCGGGGCTGGGAACGTGCTCGCGGGGCAGGTCGTCGACGGGCGCGTGGTAACGCCGATCGGCCGGTTCTCCGCGAACGGCTCGTCGTCCGCACGAGCGGCGAAGGTCCTCGTCCGGCCCGAGCTCCTCGAGCTCGAGCCGGATCCCGCCGGCTCCGCCGAGGTTGTCGGCCGCGAGTTTCGCGGCCATGACGTCTTCTATCGCGTCCTCCTCGACGGCGTGGAGCTGGTCTCACAGCGTCCGTCGACCGAGGTCGTGCCTCTCGGAGCGCGCGTGTCGATTCGGCTTCACGAGGGCCGCGTTCTCGTGCTCGACTGAGCGGCGCATGGTGTTCAGGTCGATGTAAGGTATGCCTTACATGAAAACTAAGGTGACACTTACATCGGAGGACATCGAGTGAAGAACCTGACCACGGCCGCCCTCGCAGCAACCGTCGCAGCTCTTGCAATCCTCGCCGGCGCAGCCACCGCGCCGGCACAGACGACGTCCTTGACCGTGTACTCCGGGCGGGATGAAGCGCTGGTGAAGCCGCTCATGGAGCGCTTCACGAAGGAGACGGGCATCGAGCTCAAGGTGCGCTATGCATCGTCGACATCGCTCGCCACGGCACTCGTCGAGGAAGGGCAGGACAGCCCAGCCGACGTCTTCTGGGCTACCGAGCCGGGGACTCTCGGCCTGGTCGGCGCACGCGGCCTGCTGAAGCGCCTGCCATCCAGCACGATCGGGAAGGTGCCGACACGCTTTTCGACCCGAAGCCGGCGCTGGGTCGGAACGAGCGCACGCTCGCGGGTCCTGGTCTACAACACGAGCTCCTTCCGCTCGTCAGAGCTGCCGAAGTCGGTCTGGGAGCTGACGAACCCGAAATGGAAGGGAAAGATCGGCCTCCCTCCGACGAACGGGTCGTTTCAGGCATTCGTCGCAGCGACCACGCATCTCTACGGCGAAGACCGGGTGCGCGGCTGGCTACGCGGGCTCGAGGACAATGACGTGAGGTTCTATCCGAGCAACACGACGACCGTACAGGCGGTCGCACGCGGCGACGTGCAGGTCGGGCTGGTCAACCACTACTACCTCTACAACCTCCTCGCCGACAACCCGAATCTGCCGGCGAAGAACCACTGGTTCCGCGCCGGCGATCCGGGATCGCTCGTTCTCGCTGCGGGTGTCGGGATCGTCTCGGCGTCGAGCAAGGGCGCGGCCGCGCAGCGGTTCGTCGACTTCCTCCACTCGAAGTGGGCGCAGCGGTTCATCGCGCGAGGCCCAGGCGCTGCCGAGTATCCGCTCATCAAGGGCGTCTCGCCCCGTCCGGGACTCCCCGCGCTCAGTGAGATCAAGGGACCGAAGTACAACCTCGGCCGGCTCTCCACAGATCTTCAGCCAGCGGTACGGCTGCTCCTCGAGGTCGGCTACATCAAGTGAGCACAGGCGCGGCGACGGGCTCGTCGCCCAGTCGCCGCGCACCGTTCCTGCTCGTCGCCGCCGCGGCGATCGTCGGAGTCGCAGCGATGCTCCCACTCGCATACCTCGTCGTGCGCGCACTCTCGGCCGACGCGGATGCGCGCTCGCTCGTCGGCCTCGATGCAACGCTCGAGCTCGTCACTAATACGTCGCTGCTGGCCGTCGGCGTCGTCACCGCCGCGCTCGCGGTCGGCGTTCCACTGGCCTGGCTCGTCGTGCGAACCGACCTTCCCGGCCGTCGCTTCTGGGGACTCGCTGCGTCGCTCCCGCTCGTCATCCCGAGCTTCGTCGCCGCACTCGCTCTCCTCGGGGCCTTTGCGCCACGGGGGCTCCTCCAGCAGGCGCTCGAGCCGATCGGCGTCGACCGCTTGCCGGAGATCGACGGCTACTGGGGCGCGGTGCTCGCCCTCACGCTCTCGACTTACCCGTACGTCTTCCTCCTCACAGCAGCCGGGCTGCGGAGTGTCGATCCGACCGCCGAGGAAGCAGCCCGCAGTCTCGGAGCGGGACGCATGGCTGTGTTCGCCCGCGTCACGCTCCCCTCACTTCGTCCCTCTCTTGCCGCCGCGTCGCTTCTTGTCGCGCTCTACGTGCTCTCGGACTTCGGCGCCGTCTCGCTCATGGGCTACTCGACGCTGACGACCGGCATCTACGTCCGGTACGAGTCGCTGCTGGCGCTGGACGCTGCGGCCATACTCGCCCTCGTCCTCGTCGGACTCGCCGTCGTCGTCGTCCTGCTCGCCTCGCACTGGCGGTTGCGAGGGGCGATCTACCGCAGCACGCCTGGAGCCGGGAGAAGCGCCGACCTCGTCCGCCTCGGTCGCTGGCGCTGGCCTGCGCTCGGATTCTGCACAGCGGCTCTCGGGGTCTTCCTCGTCCTCCCCCTCGGCGTGCTCGTCTGGTGGTCCGTCCAGGCGGATCCGATTGCCGGTCGGGCCGAGGTGGCGTGGAGTGCGGCGCTGAACTCCGGCACGGTCTCCGCGGTAGCGGCCGCCTCAGCCGTCGTCGTGGTGCTCCCTGCTGCCGTCCTCGCTTGGCGGTTCCCGTCCCGGCTCTCCCGGCTCCTCGAGCGCGTCACGCTCTTCCCGAGTGCTATCCCCGGAATCGCAGTGGCACTCGCCCTCGTCTTCTTCGGCGCTCGCTTCGGAGGGATCCTCTACCAGAGCCTCGCGCTGCTCATGCTCGCCTACCTCGTGCGGTTCGTGCCGTACGCGCTTGCCTCGACGCGGGCGTCGCTCGACACCGTGAGCCCGCGCCTCGAGGAAGCGGCTCGCTCGCTCGGGCGCCGACCGCTCGGGGCAACGACCTCGGTCGTGCTTCCGCTCGCGCGTCCCGGCATGCTCGCCGGGGCCGCGCTCGTGTTCCTGAGCACGGTGAAAGAGCTGCCCGCGACCCTGCTCCTGCGCCCCATCGGATTCGAGACGCTCGCGACCGAGATCTGGAAGGGAACGGCCCTCGGCGCCTACTCCACGGTCGCGCCGTCGGCGCTCCTGCTCGTCGGCATCGCGGCGCCGCTCGTCTATCTGCTCTCGTGGCGGAACGCCTGGGAGCTCGGCGCAGCGGATTGAGCGCCGACTAGGATGGGCGCGGTGGCCGGCCACTCCGTCGACGAGTACCTGGAGACGATCTACTTCCTCGCGTTTCCGATCGGGGAATACCGCCCGTCGACCGGTTCGACGGCGATCGCGTCACGCGTGGCCGAGATGCTCGGAGTGTCACGCGCCTCGGCCGGTGAGATGCTGAAGCGCCTCGAGGCCGACGGGCTCGTCGAGCGGGGCGAGCAAAAAGAGGCCATCCTCACCGAGATCGGGACCGAGCGGGCGCAGCGCGTCGTGCGCAAGCACCGAATCATCGAGCGATTCCTGACTGACTTCATGGGATACACGGCGGCCGAGTCTCACGTCCACGCGGACGAGCTCGGCGACACGTTCACCGACGAGATGATCGAGAGGATCAACGTGCGCCTCGGACACCCGGACCGCTGCCCGCACGGCTGGCCCGTCGAGCCCGAGGTCGAGCAAGCCGAGAATGCGGAGCTGGTCACGCTCGCCGATCTCGAAGCCGGCCGTCCCGCGGAGATCGTGCGGCTCGCCGAACACGACGGCGACCTTCTGCACTGGTTCTACGACGAGGGGCTCGCGCCCGGCACCAAGGTGGAAGTGCGAGCCGCACGTCCGGCCGCCGGGCAGCTCGACGTGGTCGTGAGCGGTTCCGACCGGGCAATCGCCGAGAAGGCGGCGCTCGGGATCTACGTTCGCGCCGCGTAGCCAGTTGCGTTTCTTAGCCAACTCTTAGAGAACTCACACGCGGCTCTCATGCGAACACGCTTTGATGGAGGGTGCGCACTCCCTCCGATTGATTGCCCTCCACGCGAAGGCCCGCTCCGGCGGGCCTTCGGCGTTTCCTCTCAGGAAACCGAAGACTCCGAGAGGACGCCTGCGGCCGCGCGAAGCGCATCCGCCTTGTCGGTGCGCTCCCAGGTGAAGTCGCGGTCGTCGCGGCCGAAGTGACCGTACGCTGCGGTCTTGGCGTAGATCGGGCGGCGCAGATCGAGGTCGCGGATGATCGCACCGGGTCGTAGGTCGAAGTGCTCGGAGACAAGCCGCTCGATGGAGCCGAGCGGGATGGCCTCCGTTCCGAAGCACTCGACGTTCACGCTCATCGGATGAGCGACGCCGATCGCGTATGCGACCTGCAGCTGGCAGCGATCGGCGAGGCCCGCGGCGACGATGTTCTTCGCGACGTACCGCGCCGCGTACGCGGCTGAGCGGTCGACCTTGGTCGGGTCTTTTCCGGAGAAGGCGCCGCCGCCGTGAGGAGCCGCACCGCCGTACGTGTCGACGACGATCTTGCGGCCGGTCAGTCCCGTGTCGCCCATCGGGCCGCCGATCACGAACTTCCCGGTCGGATTGACGTACAGGAAGTCCTTCTCCCCCAGCCGGCGGGCATCGAAGAGCTCGCGAAAGTCCGCGTGGAGGATCGGCTCGACGACATGCTCGAGCAGGTCGGGCTTCATCAGAGTCTCGACGTCGAGCCCGTCACGGTGCTGGGTCGAGATCAGGACGCGCTCGATCTCGACCGGCCGCTGACGGCCGTGCTCGTCGACCTCGTAGCGCACGGCGTACGCCGCTGAGCGGTCGACCTTCGTCGGATCCTTGCCCGAGAACGCACCACCGCCGTGAGGCGCCGCTCCGCCGTACGTGTCGACGATGATCTTGCGCCCGGTCAGGCCGGTGTCGCCCATCGGGCCGCCGATCACGAACTTGCCGGTCGGATTGACGTAGAGGAAGTCCTTCGCGTTGAGCCTCGAGGCGTCGTACAGGTTGCGATAGTCCGCATGCAGGACCGGTTCGACGACGTGCTCGAGCAGGTCGGGCTTGATCAGCGACTCCGCGTCGAGCCCGTCGCGGTGCTGGGTCGAGATCAGGATCCGCTCGACCTGGACGGGCCGCTGATGACCGTGCTCGTCGACCTCGTAGCGCACCGTCACCTGCGCCTTGCCGTCCGGGCGCAGGTAGGGCAGCACGTCCGCCTTGCGCACCTCGGAGAGCCGCTTCGTGAGCTTGTGCGCGACCATGATCGGCAGCGGCATCAGCTCCTCGGTCTCGTTCGAGGCGTAGCCGAACATCATCCCCTGGTCGCCGGCGCCCACGCGGTCGAGCGGGTCGTCGTCGCCGTGCTGCATCTCGTAGGACTCGTCCACGCCCTGCGCGATGTCGGGCGACTGCTCGTCGATCGCGACCATGACGCCGCAGGTCTCCGCGTCGAAGCCGTACTTGGC
>JBOHAY010000329.1:0-6132 GCA_050697935.1 Gaiellaceae bacterium
GTTAGAGCCGACGGGCGCCCACGTAAGACCCCCAGCGCTCCGACATGCTCGAGATCCTCACGACGTCGCCGGTATGCGGCGCATGAACGAACTGGCCGCCGCCGATGTAAATGCCCATGTGGCCGAGCCCGCTGAAGAATACGAGGTCGCCCGGTGCCAGCTGATCGTACGGAACAGGTGTTCCGTAGTTGTACTGCGACGCGGCGTGGTGGGGTAGCAAGACCCCGACCTGGGCGTACACGTACGCCGTGAAGCCGGAGCAGTCGAACCCGGTGGACGGGCTCGATCCTCCCCAGACATAGGGAATGCCGAGATACTGAAGCGCGATGGGCACAACATGCGAGTAGCGCGCAGCCGGGACGTCCGCGTCGTATGCCGGAGCGACGTAGGAGTCGTCGTAGGTCGCCTGCGCAGCGTCCTGCTGCACCTGAGTGGCAAGCTGGGCTGCCTGCGCGCGAGCTCGTGCCTCCGCCGCGAGCGCAGCTTGGCGACGTTGCTCTTCGGCCCGCATCTGCACGATCTCGTCCTTGACTGAGTCGAGCAGCCGGCTCTGCTCGGCGAGCTGCGACTCGATCGACGCCCTCTGTGCTGCCCGCTCCGCAACGATCCGCGCCTGATCCGAACGCGCCTGCTGGAGATTTGCGCGTCGCGTCTCGACTTCCTTGCGGTACCGCTTGACCGTCCGAAGGATCTGCGCGTCCTGACTGGAGACCCGTTCGATCCCGTCGAGCCTCGCGATGATGTCGTCGAGGCTGCTCGAGCCGAGAATCACCTCGAGCGTCGAGTCACCCTCACCGTTGACGTACAGGTCGCGCAGTCGCTCGGCGATTCGATCCTGGGAGACGACGAGGCTCTTGCGAGCGGCAACGAGGTGCCTTGCGTTCGAGGCGAGATCGGTGTCGATCTGGGCGAGCTCGATATTCGCGTAGTTCCAGGCCTCGACTGTCTGCTCTAGATTGGAATTGAGCCCTTCGACCTGGGCCAAGATCGCCTGCGCCTGTTCGCGCTTCGAGGTGATGGATTGCGCCGACGCCGGTCCAACGACAAGCAGCAGCCCGGCGGCTAGAGCCGCGAAAAGAACGGCAATTGGCGTCCATCCGGGTCTCGGGCCTCCCCTGTCGGCCCTACCTCGTGCCCGAACAGGCCCGCCGGTGGCGGTCTGGCCCGTCACAAGTGGGGCAGACTAGCAGCCTCGACGGATGACTGCAACCTCCAACGGCAGCCAAAATCTCTGCAAAGTGGCATCTTTTTCCGCCTCACAGCGAAAGCTGTGTTAGGGTCAGCGCCTTCGTGCGTAGGGGAACGCGTAGGTGGGGGCTCGCTCTGGTGGCGGTCCTGTGTGGGGCGATCGTGACGGCCGGAGGGTCGGCGCTCGGTCAGCCGACGACGCATGCTCCATACCGCCTCAAGGTCGACGCGGTCGCGTATCACCTGCCGGGCAAGACGGCACTAGGCGTCCCCGTCCGCAAGGGAGTCGTCGCCGTCGATCCGAAGGTGATTCCCCTGGGAACGCGCCTGTACATCCCCGGATACGGACAGGGCCTGGCAGCGGACGTCGGAACCGCGATCAAGGGACGGATCATCGATCTCTGGTTCCCGAGCACACCACTAGCCCGCAAGTGGGGTCGCCGCACTGTGACGATCACCGTCTATCGGTAGCAGCCGCGCGCCGTCGGCGCCCTTCGGTACACAGTTCAGCCATGACGCGAGCACGTGCCACAGCTTTCGCGGCGGTCGCCGGCGCGATGTTGGCCGCGGCGACCTCGACACCCACCCAGGCGGCGTCACCGGAGCTCGCGAACGCGCTTCGCCTGGCTCTCGTAGCGCCGGACATCGATCCGCGGGGGACTGCCGCCCTGGCCGTCGATCTCGAGACCGGGGAGGTCGTATTTAGCAAGCACCTGAGCCGCGCGCTCCTCCCAGCCTCGGCGCAGAAGCTCGCCGTCTCATTCGCAGCGCTGAGGATGCTGGGGCCGAACTTCCGCTTCCACACCGTGGTAATGGCAACAGGCACGCGCCGGAGTCGCACATGGGCAGGAAATCTCGTGCTCGTCGGGTACGGAGATCCGACGCTGGCAGTCGCCGACCTCGATCGACTTGCTCGGCAAATCGCGAGGCTGGGCATCAGGCACCTCGAGGGTCGCGTGCTCGGGGACGAGAGCCATTTCGACGCGCGACGTGACGCGCCGGGTTGGAAGCCGTCCTACCTCGGAATCGAGTCCAGACCACTCTCGGCGTTGTCCGTCGTGGACCTACCGGTGCGAAGCCCGAACGGCTCGGCAGCAGTCGCAGCACACGCACTGACTGCGGCGCTGAGACGGCGGGGAGTCACGGTGTCAGGACCGCCAGGAGCGGGGCGCGCCTCGACCACCGCGAAGCCTCTGGCTCGTGACGCCTCGGAGCCGCTGCGCACCCTCGTTCGGAAGCTGAACCGCGACAGCGACAACTTCGCCGCGGAGCTCGTGCTCAAGGAGCTCGGCTCGACCATCGCGCCACGTGGGTCGACCGCAGCCGGCGCATTCGTCGTCCGCGAGGAGCTGGCAGCGGCAGAGATACCGCTCCGGGGTGTGCGCATCGCTGACGGATCGGGGCTCTCCGGGCTCGACCGACTCACCGTAGACGCGCTCGTTGCCATTCTCCGCTCAGGAGCTTCGGATCCGGCCATGCGCCACGCGTTCGTCACCTCCCTGGCCGTCGCCGGGATCTCCGGAACGATGAAGGAACGACTCGTCCGACGTCCGATGCGAAGTCGCGTGATCGCCAAGACGGGAACGACGAACGCCGCATCCGCCCTCGCGGGATTCGTTCGCCGGCGCTACGTGTTCGCGATCCTCCAGAACGGCTCGCCGGTTCCGTACTGGTCGGCGCGCGCGGTCCAGGACCGCTTCGTAACGATCCTTGCCCAGTCCTGAGGCTCTTGTGGCTCTGAGCCACAAAGTCAGGAACGCAGGAGCTCGACGAGGTCGGCCTCCGAGAGGACGGGCACTGCGAGCATTTCTGCCTTGGCCGCCTTCGAGCCCGGGGACTCGCCGACGATCACGCCGCTCGTCTTCTTCGAGACCGAGTCCGTGACCTTCGCGCCGAGCGCCTCGAGCGCCGTCTTCGCCTGCTCGCGAGACCACGCCTCGAGCGTTCCGGTGATGACGAACTGGCGGCCAGTAAGCGGTCCTTCCGCGGGTTGCTCCGATGCCGTTGCCGTGAGCTGGAGCCCGAGTGCACGTAGCTCCTCGACCAGCGCACGGTTCTCGCCGTCCGCGAACCACTCGGCGATCAGCTCTGCGCGATCTGGGCCGATGCCGTCGATCTCCTCGAGTTGCTCCTGTGACGCGTTCATGAGCGCATCGACCGTGCCGAAGTGCTGCGCGAGGCTCCGCGCGATGACCCAGCCGACCTTGGGGATGTTCAACCCGAAAAGAACCCGCGAGAACGGCTGTTCCTTCGAGCGCTGGATCGACTCGAACGCACGCCCTGCGGAGATCTCGGCATAGCCCTCGAGCGACGCCAGTTGCTCGACCGTCAACCGGTAGAGATCGGGCAGGGAGCGCACGAGCCCTTCGTCCCAGAGCTTCTTGACGGTGTTGCCGCCGACGCTCTCGATGTCGAGCGCCGGACCGACCCAGTGGTACAAGGTCTCGAGACCGCGCGACGGGCAGGCGCGGTTCGGGCAGCGGTGCATGACCTCCCCGGCAGGCTTGACGATCTCGGTCTTGCACAGCGGGCAGCGCTTCGGCATGCGCCACGGCCTCGAGCCGGGCTCGTGCTCACCCGCTGGCCCGACGACTTGCGGGATGACATCGCCCGCACGCTGAACGGTGACGAGATCGCCCACGCGAATGTCCTTGCGCCGGATGTCGTCCTCGTTGTGGAGCGTCGCGCTCGACACGGTGACGCCGCCCACATGGACGGGCTCGAGCTCGGCCAGCGGATTGAGCACACCAGTCCGCCCGACCCGGACGTGGATCTTGAGAAGACGCGTGACCGCGGACGTGGGCGCCCACTTGTAGGCGCGGGCGAACCGAGGACGCTCGTGCAGGGAACCGAGGCGTTCCTGCTGGTCGAACGAGTCGACCTTGACGACGATGCCGTCGATCTCGTAGCCAAGACCGTCGCGTCGCACTTCCCAGGCCTCGCAAGCACTCGCCACCTCGCCGATCGACTCGAACCGCTCGGCGTGCGGGTTCGTGCGGAATCCGCGCTCCCGAAGCCACGCGAGCGCCTCCCACTGCGTCGAGGGGCGCGAGCCGCGGAGGACACCGATGCCATAGACGAAGATCGATAACGGGCGCTCCGCCGTCACGGCAGGATTCAGCTGCCGGAGCGAGCCCGCCGCCGCGTTTCGCGCGTTCGGCGCCGGCTTCTTGCCGGCCCCGATCTGCGCCTCGTTGAAGCGGCCGAAGCCCTCGACCGGAAAGTAGATCTCGCCGCGGACCTCGAGGAGCTCCGGTGACTCGCCCTTGCCCGGCGCGAGCATACGGAGCGGAATTGCTTCGATCGTGCGCAGGTTGGCCGTCACGTCCTCGCCACGGAGCCCGTCACCTCGGGTCGCTCCACGGATGTAGAGGCCGTTCTCGTACACGATCGACACGGCCGAGCCGTCGATCTTCGGCTCGATCACGTACGCGACCGGCTCGTCGGTGCCGAGGCGCTTGCGCACGTCCTCCGCCCACTTCTGGAGCGCCTCCTCCGTGGTGACCTTGTCGAGCGAGCCCATCGGTGCCAGGTGGCGCACCTTCTGGAAGCGCTCCGACGGGGGCGCACCGACGCGTTGGGTGGGCGAGTCGGGGGTGACGAGCTGCGGGTGCGCCTCCTCGAGCGCCTTCAGCTCGTCGAAGAGGCGGTCGTACTCGGCGTCGGAGATCTCGGGGTCGTCGAGGACGTGATAGCGGTAGTTGTGGTGGGTCAGGAGCCGGCGCAGCTCCTCGATCCGCTTCTTGACGGCGCCGTCCTTAGAGGACATCGAGGAGCTCGGCAGGACTGTGGACGATCGTGTCGGCGCCGGCCGCGAGCAGGCGCTCCTCCGGGTGCAGCTTGCCCCACAAGACGGCGATCGTGAAGACCCCGGCCGCCTTCCCGGCACTGACATCGAACGGCGAGTCGCCGACGAACGCCGCCTGCTCCGGCGAGGCATGCAGCTGCTCGAGCGCGGCCAGCACCGGCGCTGGATGAGGCTTGTGCCGTTCGGTCGTCTCCGTCGTGACGACGGCGTCGAAGTAGTGCTCGAGCGGGAGGACGGCGAAGGCGAGCTCGACCGTTCGGCGCCGTTTCGCCGTGACGATCCCGAGCCGCCGCCCCTGGCGCTTCAGCGTCCGGAGGACGTGCTCGACGCCCTCGAAGGTCTCGAGCTCGTCGTGGAGCGGCTCGTTGTGTTCGCGGTACGCCTGCACGAGCTCCTCGACGCGCGTCGCGTCGAGCAGGCGCATCTGTTCGTAGAGGCTCGTGCCGCCGACGAGCGCAGCCAGCTCCTCGTCCGGTACGACGCGCCCGAGCACGGTGCTCGTCGCGTGCTTGAAGGAGGCGAGGATGATCGCTCCCGAGTCGATCAGCGTGCCGTCGAGGTCGAAGAGGACGGTGGGATAGCGGACGTCACTCATAGCGGACGCGTTCGAGATAGAGCCCCCAGGGAGGCGCGGTCGTACCTGCCTCACCTCGCGGGCGGCCCGTCAGGAGCCGCCCCACGGCTTCCGGCTCGTACTCGAGCATCGTACCCACGAGCGTTCGCACCATGTGCCGCAGGAAGCCGTCGGCGGTGATCGTGAAGTGCAGCTCCTCGCCGCGCTGATCCCAGGCGGCCGCCCGGACCATGCGGACGAAGCTCTCGTGCTCCGTCTCGGTCGGAGTGAAGGCGCGAAAGTCGTGCTCGCCCGCGAGGTGCAAGGCCGCCTCGGCCAGCGCAGCGGCGTCGAGCGGGCGCGGCCACCAGAGCGCGCGGCGTCGGTCGAGCGGCGAGTGCGCGGAGCGGTTCAGCACGCGATAGCGGTAGGAGCGCGCCCGGGCGGAGAAGCGGGCGTGGAAGCCCTCCGGCGCGGCCTCGCTCGCCAGCGCGACAACGTCGTCCGGAAGCTCCGAGTTGAGGGCCGCAGCCGCCCGCTCCGGCGGCGGGCCCCCGCCCGCGCGAAAGCTGGCCACCTGCCC
>JBOHAY010000330.1:0-3735 GCA_050697935.1 Gaiellaceae bacterium
GGCTACGCCAACTTGAATACGGCGGTCTTCGACCGGCGTGGCGTTCTGTGGTTCACCGGGCAGAGCGGGATCTACGGGCGACTCGACCCGCGCGTCGGGAAGGTGCAGGTCTTCTCGGCGCCGAGAGGAGACGGTCCGTACGGGATCACGACGACGCCGTCGGGCGTCGTCTACTACGCGTCGCTGGCAGGGAGTTACCTTGGCCGCGTGGACACCGCTCGGTTCACGGTACGCGTACTGCAGCCGCCGACGCGCGACCAGGGCGCGCGGCGCGCGTGGTCGGACTCGAAGGGGCGGATCTGGGTGAGCGAGTGGAACGCCGGCAAGGTCGCCGTGTATGTCCCTTCCACTGGACGCTGGCGTGAATGGCGCGTCCCGGGCGCGACGCCGATGCCGTACGCCGTCTACGTTGACGAGAGGGATGACGTGTGGCTGAGCGACTTCGGTGCGAACGCGCTCGTCCGCTTCGACCCCGCGACGGAGAAGTTCACGCGCGTCCGGCTCCCGAGCTCGCCCGCGAACGTCAGGCAAATCCTCGGTCGCCGGGGCGAGGTGTGGGGGGCGGAATCGGGCGTCGACAAGCTCGTCGTCGTTCGGACGCGCTAACCAGATCGCAGAGCTGCCCAGTCGCGCGGAAGGATGCGGCCGACAAGCCTGAACCTGCCGCTCCCCAGGGGGCGGAAGACCAGCGTCTCGCCTTCCTCGAGGGCATGCCCCGTCGCGTCCCCGACGACGCTACCGTGCGTGACGAGCACGGTGACGTGGCCGGCGGCGGGCTTGGTGCCCAACAACCGGCGCGCTGCGCGGATCTGCCGGCGCCACGCCGCGTCGTGCGCGGCGACGATCGTATTCAGAAGCGCAGAGCTTACGGTCGCGCGGCCGAACGCGAGCCTTGCCGTCTCGCGGGTGCGGCAGAAGGGACTCGAGAGCACGGCGCCGATCCGGAGCTGCAGTCGCCTCGCGCCTTCCCCGATGCCTCTCGCATCGCGGCGGCCCTCTGCCGAGAGGTTGCGTTGCGTGCGGCAATCCTTCAGATCGACGGGATCCTGGTCGGGCTTCGAGAAGTCCGTCGCCGCGTGCCGGATGACGAGGACGACCCCGCCGCGTCGTAGCTGATCGGCGAGCCGCGGATCCGCAGCCTCGCCAGAAGGGAGTGCCAGAGCAGCGACCATCGAGACGATTGCAAACGCACGGGCGGGTCGCGAGAGGATCGTGTCAAGCAGCACGCGCCTCATTGGGATCGGATGATGCCCGATGCCGCCATGCGTCGGCGTGCCGTGTACTTCTCGGCTTGACGAGCGGCCAGCGCAGGCATCACCCTTGACCGACACGCCGTGTTACGGATTCTGGCTTTGCCGCTCGTGCTCGTCGCAGTTCAGCCGTACGGCTCGTCGATCCAACCCCTCCCCGCACCTCTCAAGGCGAGCCTCGACGGCCGCTTCTGGCAGCCGGGCTGCCCGGTTCCCCTCTCGCAACTGCGGCTTCTCACTGTGTCCCACTGGGGTCTCGACGGCCGGGTGCGCAAGGGTCAGCTCGTTGTGAACCGGGACGTCGCCGCTCCACTCGCGAAGGTGTTCCGTCGACTTTACGACTTGCGGTTCCCGATTCGTCACATGCGCCTCGACGACATGTACGGTCCGAGGCGCGCCTTCCCGGCCGACGGCGACGTCAGTGGGTCGTTCCATTGCCGAAAGGCAGTCCCGTCTCCATGCACGGGCGGGGCGGGCAGCGGCTCGTGGTCGAACCACGCCTACGGCCACGCGATCGATCTCAATCCCGTCGAGAACCCGTACGTCGGCTGTGGTCGCACGCGCGATCGGGCTAGCGCGCGCTATCTCGACCGTTCCCAGTTGCGAAAGGGGATGGTCACGCCCGCGGTCGTGCGGGCCTTCCGCTCGATCGGCTGGGGCTGGGGCGGCACGTGGACCGGTCCGACGAAGGACTACATGCACTTCTCAACCACCGGGCACTAGCGCGACGCGGACTTCTTCCGGCGGGCTCAAGAGACCTTCGCGGGTTGGAATCCCGGGGCGCCTCCACTCCGGGGTTTTCGCCCCATGAGGATCGAGCAAGTCCTTCGTCGCCTGCGTAGTAGATGACGCCGCGCGCCAGGGCAGGGGCGCGCCGTCGGGCCGGCGGCTGCGGAGCAAGGGTAGTAGCGTGGACAGCGACATGACCCGATTTGTCGTCGACTGCGGCGTCGTCCTCCATCTGGCGAGCGAGGGGATCGAGGTCCCGGCCGGGCACGAGCTTCTTGCGCCGACGCTCTTGCGCTCCCAGACGCTGTCGGCCCTGCACGAGGCCGTGCACGCGGGCGAGATCCCGCCGGATGTCGCCCTCGGCCGGCTCACCCGCATCCGGGCGATGCCGATCCGCCTCCTCGGCGACGCCGTGCTCAGGCGTCGGGCCTGGGACCTCGCCGAGCAGCTGGAGTGGGCCGAGACCTACGACGCCGAGTACGTTGCACTCACTCAGCTGCAGGCAGACGCGTTCGTAACCATGGACTCTGAACTGGCGCGCAGGGTTGAGGGGATCGTTCCCACGGCGACGATCGAGACGCTGCGGACGGCCTGAGTCTCCCGGCGCCGCTCGCTCCGGACGGCCGAGCACCCGCGGTCGTCGCCGAGCGTGACCTCTGGAACGCCCTCGAGGATCACGATCACGTCGTTGATCGGGTGAGTGTGGAGTCGGATTCGATCGCCTGGAGCGATCTCTTCGACGATCGACGTGATGTCGTCCACGCACCTCTCGGACTTCCCACCAAGATCGACGAGAACCGCCCATCGCGAGTCGGGTCGGAAGTCGTCCGGGTCGCTCTCGTCGAACGGCGCGTAGTCGAACGTTGGAATGATTGCCATCGAGACGACTACTCGGGGAGCCAGCCGTCGCGGTATGCACATGGCTCGCGGCGCGGGAGGGAGGCGTACGCGACACCGCCGTCCATCGTGTCTTCCTCGACGCTCGCACCGTGGCGCTTCGCGACCTCGTCGGCGGGAAAGCCGAGCGAGTCGGGCTGACCGTCGCGCGTGCGAGCACCGACCGCGATCACAAGGCACGGACGGCTTCCTGCCCCGATGATCACGTGCTTCGTGTTCGGCGGGCAATGCACGAAGTCCCACGCGCGTAGTTGCCGCTCTTCGCCTTCGACGATCAGGACTGCTTCGCCCGAGACGACGAGGAAGCCCTCCTGATCGGCCTCCCAGTGGTACATGGCCATCGGTACGCCCGGCCTGAGCACGAAGGGATTGACGCCGAGCTGCTCGAACGAGCGCCAGCCTTCGAAGTCGTCGGCGACGACGCAGACGGCGCCGCGGCCGTCGGCGTGACGCCACTCGGCATCGCGCATGTTGAGGACGAACCATCCCTCGCCCTGCGGGACGAGCCCGTGCTCGGTCTTCTCCAGTTTCGACTCGGGAACCATGAACTCAAGCCTGCCGTAACCGCTGTGCGCCGCGCAACTTGTCGGCGCTCCGACTCCTTCCGTGCGTCTAGCATGGCCGCCGTGCAGGGGTTGCAGACGCGCCGGGCGAACAAGGGCGTGCCGCCTGAGCAGATCCTCGAGGCGCTGCGCCCGCTGCTCGAGCTGCCGTTCGAGTTCGTGCTCCCGACGCAAGGGGCGCCCACCGACCGAGCCGCCCTCGAGCGCGCGCTCGCCTGACGCCTCGGCCTGGCTACCCGGGCGGGATCGTCGTTGCGTCCGCAACGAGGCGTACGCGCTGCTCAGTAGCATCGCAC
>JBOHAY010000331.1:0-5416 GCA_050697935.1 Gaiellaceae bacterium
GCGAGGCGATCTCGAGCGCTCGTTCCGGCGCCAGGGCGCCATCACGCCTGAGCAGCGCCCGCAGGTCGGTCCCCTCGACGTAGCGCATCGAGAGGAAGAAGCGTCCGTCCGCCTCGCTGGCGTCGTAGACGGGAACGACGTTCGGGTGGTCGAGGCTTGCCGCACGGCGCGACTCGCGAAGGAGCCGCTCGCGAAAGGCCTCGTCCTCGGCGAGCCGCGGAATCAGGATCTTGAGCGCGACGTTACGGTCGAGCCGGTCGTCGTGCGCGCGGTACACCTCCCCCATGCCGCCGCGGCCGATCAGCTCCTCGACCCGGTAGCCGCCGATCTCGACACCGCTCGCGATCCCCACCAACTCGGTCATCGCCGATTGATTCTCCTCCACCTAGCGTCATCGTGCACGTACCGAGCCGGAGCGGCTGCCCCAGCCCGCCCTCGCATAGCGATCAGCCCGCCCCGAGGGCGATGTGACCATGTAGGTGCTGCGGGGGACCGAATGGCTCCCCGCAGCTCCCGAACTTCACTGCCACAGACAGCTCAGCGGTCGGTGGCCAGGTAGTAGGTATCCCAGTTCAGACCGAGCTCCGTCGTCGGGATCGGGCCACTCCACCCTTCGGGTCCCGAGGTGCCACGAGGGATGGTCTGCAGGGAGATGATCTTCTCCGACGTCTCGCACATCCCGGCCCGGAGCGGCTGTCCGTCCTGGAGGCCCTGGGGCAGAAACGCCTTGTCGGTGGCATCAGGGCAAATCGCTGGATCCGACGCGGCGGTCGCGCCGAGAATGATCGCGAAAAAGCCGACCGGCTTGTGCTGAGGGCCGAGAGCGGTGAGGCCGTCGTGCACGTGCCAGTTGGGCGGCAGGTTGGTGGGACTCGGGCCCCCTGCGAGCGCGGCCGTTCCAAACGCTACGAATGTCGCTCCGGCTGCGAGAGCCGCAGCGAGGGACTTTGGTTTTCTCATGATTCTCCTCCTTGGCTCGATGCGGACGACGCCGCCATCTGAATGAGCAAGCGTTCGTCCGCTTCAACATGGGGTGCTCCAGGGCCACTACGCGTTGCAGGGCGCAGAGGGGACGTCGATACGCAAGCTCGCAGTCGTCGGCACCACGAACGTTCCTACGAACATCGCAGGCTCGGCGCCGTCGTTGCGGACGAGGTTGGCGAGCCCCGGAACCTCCACGTACGCCTGACCTTTAGTGTACGTCGTCTTGGTGCAGTCGTTGGCGTAGAGCGTGACCGCACCCTGGGCGACGACCATGAAGCCGGGCCCGGCATGGCGATGCCAGCCCGTGCTCGCTCCCGGTGGCAACGTGATGCGAAGCGACGTCACGTCCCAGGGTGCCTTGTAGGTGCCGCGCCATGGGTGTGCTGCCTGATTCGGGAAGATGCCTTGGGCTTTCAGCAGCAGGCTGTCGGCTGTAGTTCCCTTCCCGAGCATCTCGGTGCTCTGACCGGAGGGCGGCGTCGCGTGGGCATTCGCCAGGATCACCGTGAGCGCGAGCCCGATGACCATTGGAATCGCCAGAGCAGTGAGTGCCAGCATCGGTAAACGTTTCATGCTTCTCCTCCTTCGGTTGGGCGAGGCAACGTCCGAACCGAGGGTCGCGTACCGCGCTGGTGAATCGCTGGAGGATGGCTGGAAGCGCCGCTGGTAGCGTCCGAGCGATGGCGTCCGGCAGCCGGCTCGTACACGAAAAGCTCGACCAGGCCGTCGAGACCCTTCGGGAGCACGACGTCGATCTTTGGCTTACCTTTGTGCGCGAGACCTCGCTGACGAGCGATCCTTCTCTCGATCTGATCGCCGGCACCTACTGCGCGTGGCAGGGTGCGTTCCTCGTATCGCGGACGGGTGAGCGCATCGCGATCGTCGGCCGCTTCGACGCGCCGAGCGTCACCGCATTGGGGGCGTACTCAGAGGTCGTCGGCTACGACGAGAGCATCCGCCCGGCGCTGCGAGCGGCGATCGAGCGGCTTGCACCGCGGTCGATCGCTCTCAACTACTCGGAGAGCGACCCGGCGGCAGACGGCCTCACGCACGGGCTCTGGCTCGTCCTCTCCCAGACGCTGGCGGGGAGCCCGTACGCCGAGAGGCTCGTCTTGTCCGAGCAGATCGTGAACGCGCTCCGGGGCCGCAAGTCGCCGTTCGAGGTCGCGCAGATCAAGGCCGCGGCCGGGGTGACGGAGGAGATCTTCGACGCTGTCACACGCGACCTCGGGCCGGGGATGTCGGAAGTCGAGGTCGCCGAGCTGATGCACGCGGAGGTCGCGCGCCGTGGGCTCGGTTATGCCTGGGACCGCGATCACTGCCCTGCGGTCAACGCCGGGCCGGAGAAGGAGGTCGGGCGCAGCGGGCCCGGTGAGCTTCGAACTCGCCGCGGCGAGCTGCTGCACGTTGATTTCGGAGTCCGACGCGACGATTACTGCAGCGACCTGCAGCGGGTCTGGTATCTCCTCGACCGCGGTGAGAGCGCCGCGCCGTCGGACGTTCTCGCGGCGTGGGATGCGCTCTGGGCATCTGTCGACGCAGGCATCGCGGCGCTTCGGCCAGGCGTAGCTGGGTGGGAGGTCGACGCCGCCGCCCGTGCGAGCCTCGTCGCTGCCGGCTACCCGGAGCCGATGTATGCGCTCGGCCATCAGCTCGGCCGCACAGCGCACGACGGCGGCACCGTCCTCGCACCGCGTTGGGACCGCTACGGCACGGCGCCGTTCGGAGTGGTCGAGGAAGGAAACGTCTTCACGGTCGAGTACGGCACCGCCGTGCCAGGCCGCGGCTACATCGGGCTCGAAGAGGACGTCGTCGTCACCGCCGAGGGCGTGGAGTGGCTGAGCACCGCCCAGCGCGAGCTCTGGCTCGTTTCGTAGCGCTCCGACCGTTTCGCTATACCGACGCGGCGCCGTCGCCGTGCGGCTCCGCGGGGGCCGCTGCGAGATTCCCTGACTTCTCGAACAGCTTGCCGGCGCGAATCGTTCCCACCATGTGCTTCGACTCCTCGCGGTAGACGCTTCCGTCCTCGAACTCGATCGCCGGATAGCGGTTGCCGCCGGTCTTCTCGATCAGCTCGCGACGCTTGTCCCGCTGCCACGGTAGCGCCGCGCCAGCGACGGTCTCGTACTCGATCCCCATGTCCTCGAGCGCCTTCTCGACGCGCCAGCACGGGTGTCCGCCGATCTTCACGAACTGGGCCGAGCAGCGCAAAAGCCTGACCGCCACGGAGCTCCACGATATCGCGGGGTTCGACTCATGTCTACGATCGCCGGATGGATCATGGGGACTACCGCCAGGCGAGCCTCGCGACGTGGGAAGCGATGGCGCGCGGCTGGGAACGGTGGCGTGCCGAGTTCGAAACGACGAACGCGCCGGTTCGCGAGTGGATGCTGAACGCGCTTTCCTCCGAGCCGGGTGACACCGTGCTCGAGCTTGCTGCCGGCCCAGGGGACACGGGATTTCGTGCGGCCGCGATCGTCGGCGAGGGTGGCCGTCTGATCTCGACCGATTTCTCTCCGGAGATGGTCGAGGTCGCGAAGCGTCGGAGCGCGGAGCTCGGTCTCGGGAATGTCGAGCACCGCGTCATGGATGCCGAGAGAATGGGCCTCGAGGACGATTCGGTCGACGGCGTCCTGTGCCGCTTCGGCTTCATGTTGATGTCGAGCCCAGCTGGCGCGCTCTCGGAGACGCGCCGCGTCCTGCGTACCAGCGGGCGCCTCGTGTTGGCGGTCTGGTGCTGCGCCGAGCGGAACCCGTGGATCTCGATCGTCGGCCGCCTGCTCGTCGAAGGCGGCCACGTGCCCGCGCCCGAGCCCGGCGCGCCGGGAATGTTCACGATGGCGAACGAAGAACGGACACGACGCCTCCTCAAAGGCGCGGGCTTCTCGGACGTGCACATGGAGGAGGTGCCGCTGCGCTTCACGTATCGAGATCTCGACGAGTACGTTCGCCGGGCAAGGGATACGGGCGGCGTCTTCTCGCGGGTGTTCGCCGAGGCGGACGACGACGAGCGCGCCGCACTGGAGGCGGAGCTCGAGTCGCGATTCGCCCCGTTCGCGGTCGCGGGCGGTTACGAGTTCCCGGGCGTCGCACTCGCAGTCGCCGCGAACTGAGACCGAACGCCACTTCGAGCGAGCACGCGACGGCTACCTTCGAGACGTGGAAGAACCGGTAGATCGGTCTCTGAGTCTCGTCACCGCGATCCGCATCGGGCTGGCCGTGTTCGTGCTGGCATGGATCTTCGGGCCGTATGAGCTCCGTGCAGCGGTGCCGATCTGGTTCGCATTCGTGATCGCGCTGGGCCTGGAGGTCAACTTCTTCGCCGGCGCTCTGCGTCGCATCCCTCCGCCGCACCCGGATCGCCGGCCACAGACGGTCGACCGGGAGCGATACGGCTACGGCGACGAGGCCGACGATCTCCTCCTCGTCACCGAGGGAGACGCGGAACTCTGGATCCCGTACTCGGGCGAGAGCGACGAGGAGCTCGACGCGCTCATCGCTTCGGCGCGCGAGCGGCCGGAGGACGACGAGCCGGTCGCACTGGGCACAGTCGAGCGCCGCCGTGTCTGGCCGCCCGTTCGCCGCTTCCTCACGGGGCTCGCGGTCATCGGGGGGCTCGCGCTCGTGTTGTGGTTCGTCGAGAGCCGGACCGGCTGGGACTCGCTCGACGGTGACACGCGCGCCGCGGCGGTGGAGCGGTTCTCGGGCGAGGCCTCCCGCATCGCGGGCAAGCCCGTCACGATCCGCTGCGACGAGTCACGCGACTACGTCGGACTCGTTCAGCACGCAGACGGCGTCGCAGCTGTCGGAGGCGACCGTGCGTACGTGACTCCGGAGCGCTGCTTCGACCTCTACCGCCTTGCATTCGAAGGCGAGGTCACCTCCAGCCAGACCGCCCGCTCACTCGCCGTTCTCGCCCACGAGGCGTGGCACCTCCGCGGCGTGAGCGACGAAGGAACGGCCGAGTGCTACGCCCTTCAATCGGGCGTCGCGCTGGGCCAGCAGCTCGGGCTCACCGAGAACACGGCGCGACAGATGATGCGCCAGCAGCTCGCCGAGAACGCGCTGCGCGCGCAGGGCGCATTCGAATACCTGGTTCCTCCCGAGTGCCGCGACGGCGATCGTCTCGACCTCGACCCGGGGAACGGCCGCTTTCCCTAGCGATCAGGGTCGCGGCGCTCGAGCGCCGGTGCGGAGGAAACGATTGGTCGTCACTCGATCCGCCCGGGAGTGGAATCTTGGACGCATGACGGTCGTTGGACCCATGTACGAAGCGTTACGAGGAGGTGTTCGATGGTGGCCGCTCTCTTGCTGATCGCGTTCCTCGTTCTGATCGGACCGCTCGCGCTTCTCTACGGAGTGGACTCGCGGCGAGACGACCGACGAAACGGCTGGCCCGGTACACGTTCATAGCTCCTGCCTGGCAACTAAC
>JBOHAY010000332.1:0-2837 GCA_050697935.1 Gaiellaceae bacterium
GAGCTCTTCGTCGACTTCCAGGCGACGCGACCGATGGTGTCTCTCGACGAGGGGAGCACCCGAAAGATCGAGTGGCCGGAGAACACCTTCTTCCGCGCACCGATCCCCGGAGCGAACCGCGACGCGATCCTGCTCGTGGGCGTCGAACCGAACTACCGGTGGCGCACGTTCAGCGAGCTGATCGCCGATCTCGCGCGTGACCTCGGCGTCGAGCTCGTCGTGACCCTGGGCGCGCTCCTCGCCGACGTTCCGCACACGCGGCCATCGCCTGTGACCGGGGCGGCGACCGACCCCCAGCTCGTCGACGAGCTGGGCCTCCAGCTCTCGCGCTACGAGGGCCCGACCGGGATCGTCGGCGTGCTGCTCGACGCATGTCGGCGAACGGGCATCCCCTCGGTCAGCCTGTGGGCTGCAGTTCCGCACTACGTCCAACTTGCACCGAGTCCGCGCGCGGCGCGCGCGCTGTGCGAGCGTCTCTCGGGTGTTCTCTCCACGGAGATCGACATCGGAGAGCTCGCCGAGGCCGAGGACGAGTACGTCGAGCAGGTCTCTCAGGCCGTGGCGACCGATGCCGACACGGCCGCGTACGTCGAGGAGCTCGAACACCGGGCGGACTCGCTCGACTGGCTCGAAGAGTCCGGCGGCCTACCGTCGGGCGACGCGCTCGCAGCCGAGATCACGCGCTTCCTGCGCGATCGCGAGACGAACGGGGACGGTGAGCCGGAGACCGGCGGACCGGGCTGATAGAAGTCGCGTAGAAGCTCGCGATTGAGGCATGCGCAACGGCAGCGGTCGCGAAGCGACCGCCTTCAGGGATGTTCGATCTTGCGCACTATTCGGACGTCGCAGCGGCCGCAGGTTCGTCCGCAGGACTCGCGACGAGCGCGATCGGCTCGGAGGATCCGTCGCCGTCCGCGGTCGCGACCAGGGGCTGGCTCTCGCTCTGTGGAGGACCTTTCCGCTTCCTTCGCCGCCGGCGGGACTTGCGTGCCGTCAGCTTGGGTGCGGGGAGGTTGTCCGCGAGCGCGTTCGCGATCTCGTCGATGGTTCCGAGCTCCTCACGAGCCTTGTCCAGCGACGCATTTGCACGCGGTGTGTAGCCGTCGGCCGAGGCGAGAAGTGCGGCTCCCACCGGGAGAGGCATCTCGCCGGCCACCTGGACGAGGCGGTTGACGTTCTCCTCGTGCCGGTAGCCGCGCGAGTTTGCCGCTGCTCCCAGAAGCCGTTTGGCCTCCGGGAACTCCGTCGAGACCCGGCGATCCTGCACCTTTCGCGTGGTCCGCGCCAGTTTCCACGTCCACCGAGCGAGAATCTGCTCGGGTGCTCCCGGCTTTCCCTCGCCGATCGCACGGAGAAGCACGCGAACACCGGCGGAGCGGTCCTTCTCCCAGGTCGGCGCCTGGGTTACGAGCGTGACGAGATCGTCGAAGTCCGCGCGGTCGACGGGAGTCGCGACGCGATCCAGGAGCGCGGTCATCCGCAGGCGGCGATTGGGGTTCTCGGCAGCGCACGTCGCGAGGAACTGCTCCAGCGCGCCTTTGTTCGCGCGTCCTTCGGCGAACTTGCGCGCGAATTCCGTGCGCTGGTCGAATCGGATCTGGCGGCCGGCGATCGTCGCCCAGAAGCGCTGCTCGTCGTCGTCGAGGTACTTCGGGTCGATGCGCTGCCACTCGCGTTGGATCACGGCCAGCCGACGTCCGACAGCGGGCGTCACCGGGACCAGCCACGGAACCGGTGAGAGCTTGCGGCGTGCACGTCGTTGCTGTCGCCGACGTGGCGCCGGGGTCACCCGAGCGCCCTCGCGGTAGAAGTCGGCGTCGAGCAGAGCGTGGAGCGAGACGACGCGGTCGTTGTGGGTCGAGCCCTTGGGCACGAAGTCGACCACGATGCCGGCCTCCTTGCGCGGGTGCATGCGCATGATCCGGCCGATCCGCTGCTGGTATACGCGACGCGAGGCCGTCGGGGCGAGGTGCATGCATACGGTCGCTCGCGGCGAGTTCCACCCCTCGGCAAGCAGCTGTGCGTTGATCAGGACGTTGATCTCGCCGCGCTCGTACGCGGCGAGCGTCTCTGCGAGTCGCGCCGGAGGGGTCTTGCCCGAGACGGCCTCTGCCTTGAGGCCGGCCGCGCGGAATTCCTGCGCGAGGTTGTACGCGTGTGCCACGCCGGCTGCGTAGACGATTCCGGGCGTCGCTCCGAAGCGCTCGCGGTAGAGGCTCGCTGCCGCTTGGTTGAGCGCCTCGTGGTCGAGAGCAGCGGCGAGAGCGCGCTCCTCGAAGTCGCCGCCGACGATCGGGACGGAGTTGATCGCGGCCGCCGGCGGTACCCGAAGGTTGCGCAGCGGCGCGATCAGCCCGCGTCGAGCGGCGTCGGCCAGCGGGAGGTCGTCGACCGAAGCCGGGAAGACGTCGGAGACCTGCTTCGCGATGAGCTGCTCGGTCGCGGTCATCCCGATGTACAGCGGCTCGTGGAAGGCGCGGATGGCGGCGCTGGTCTTCTCCCCGAGTGCCGTGTGCGCCTCGTCACAGAGGACGAGGTCGTACGTGTCCCGATCCAGCTCGCTGCCGTGGCGCGCGAACCAGGCGTACGTCTGGATCGTGATGGGGTTCTCGCGTGGGGCGTGCGTACCCTTGACCACCGCGTCCGCGAAGCGGTCGGCGTAGCCCTCGGTCGTGAGGTCGCGCTTGAACTGGGAGACGAGCAGTCGGCGGTGCGTGAGGATGAGGACGCCGAGCCCGCGAGCTGCTTCGACGAAGCCAGCGGCGGCGATCGTCTTCCCCGAGGCCGTCGGATGTCGAAAGCGGTAGCGGCGAATTGCGCCAGGATCGGCACCGTGG
>JBOHAY010000333.1:0-4578 GCA_050697935.1 Gaiellaceae bacterium
GGCCGGGGGGCCCCGCGATCTCATGACAGGAGGCGTTTCGTGAAGGACGTGATCCTTACCCCGGACGGCCACGAGCAGCTCAAGAGCGAGCTTGACCGTCTGCGCACGGACAAGCGTCGCGAGATCGCGGAGCGCATCGCCGCCGCTCGCGAGTTCGGCGAGATCGCCGAGAACGCCGAGTACGACGACGCGAAGAACGAGCAGATGATGCTCGAGCATCGCATCGCTCAGCTCGAGGAGCGCCTCGCGAACGCGCGCGTGATCGATGTCAAGAAGGTCGACACCAGCGTCGTCTCGATCGGGTCCGTCGTTCGCCTTCGGGATGTCGACGCCAAGGAGACGGTCGAGTACTTCATCGTCGGCTCGGCCGAGGCCAACCCCGCGGAGCGGAAGCTCTCGAACGAGTCGCCGGTGGGCAAGGCGATCATCGGCCGCAAGAAGGGCGAGACCGTCGAGGTCATCACCCCGCGCGGCTCAAAGGTCAAGTTCAAGATCATGGAGATCAAGGCCGCGTAACGCGGCCGCGATCTCCGGTCACCCGCTCCTAACTCGGACGGCACGCGGACATCGGTCATCGAGGAGCGCTTCCGGACGCAGGTGACCGCCGGCCTTCTCGGCGACTTCACGTTCGACGAGAATGGCGACATCTCCGAGAGCCCGATCACGATCCTGCGTGCCGGGCGCGGTGCGGGCTTCAGCACGATCCTGCGTTCGAGGGCGCGGAAATCGTGAGCGTCGAGCGTCCGCGCGTGCGCCTCGTTCGCTGAGGAGTTCGCAGACCCCTGCAACTAGACTCGACCGCCATGGCTGCGGCGAAGCGCTTCCCCGGACGGATCGACATCGCCGGGATCCTCACTGCGACCACCGAGCTCGAAGCGGGTGGAGAGCTCGACGATGCCTGTCGGATTGCCGGTCGCGTCATGGCGCGGCGCGAGATGGGGAAGCTCGTCTTCCTCGACCTCGTCGACCGCTCTGGCCGGATCCAGCTCATGTGCAACACGGGGCGTATCGGCGACGTAGATGTCCATCTCGGCGACCTCGTCGGCATCTCCGGCAAGCCTGCGAAGTCGCGCCGCGGCGAGCCCTCTCTTGCGGTCGATGAGCTGACCGTGCTCGCGAGCAACCGAAGCCCGCTTCCCGACACCTTCCACGGTCTCACCGACACGGAGACCCGCTACCGAAAGCGCTACCTCGACCTGCTCATGAACGAGGAGTCGCGTGAGCTGTTCCTCCTGCGAACCAAGGTCGTCTCCGCGATCCGCCGCTACTTGGACGAGGAAGGCTTCGTCGAGGTCGAGACACCTGTCCTGCAGCCGCGCTACGGCGGAGCGTTCGCGCATCCGTTCGTCACGCGCTCGAACGAGCTCGACGCCGATCTCTATCTCCGCATCGCGACCGAGCTCTACCTCAAGCGTCTGATCGTCGGCGGCCTCGAACGCGTGTACGAGATCGGGAAGGACTTCCGAAACGAGAGCGTGTCGTACAAGCACCAGCCCGAGTTCACGATGCTCGAGTGGTACGAGGCCTACGCGGACTACACGGACACGATGGCTCGGATCGAGCAGATGCTGGAGCGCGTCGCCCTCGAAGTGCTCGGAACGACCCGGATCGAGTTCAGAGGACATGCGGTCGACGTCAAGACGCCGTGGAGGCGCGTGCGCTTCGTCGAGGCGCTCGAAGCGCTCGAGCTCTGGACACGTGACGAGGCCGAGCTGCGCGCGCGGCTGACCGAGCGCGGCGTCGCTACCGAAGCAGACAAGGACTGGACACAGCTCGTCGATCACGCCTTCTCCCACTTCGTCGAGCCAAGCCTGATCGAGCCGACGATGGTGCACGACTACCCGGTTGAGCTCTCGCCGTTCGCGCGAACGACCGACCACGACTCTTCACTGACGGAGCGCTTCGAGTACTTCGCGGCGGGGATGGAGCTCGGCAACGCCTACACGGAGATCAACGAGGCCGCGGAGCAGCAGCGGCGTTTCGACGAGCAGTCCGAGCACGTCGAGGGCGTCCGCGGCGACCCCGACTACATCGAGGCGCTGTCCTACGGCATGCCGCCGACCGGCGGGCTCGGCCTCGGGATCGACCGCCTGGTAATGCTGTTGTCGGGCCGCGAGACGATCCGCGACGTGATCTTGTTTCCGGCTCTTCGTTCGTACTCGTAGAGGCGAGGCTTGCCTCGTCCGCTAGCGAATGGCGCGAAGTTGTTGCGTTCCGCTGGCCATCTGGCGGGATCCTTGGATCGTGCAGAGACGGAAGGGCCTTCGGCTACGCGCCTTCGACTACGCCAACGACGGCCCTTATCACGTCACGGTCTGCGCGCGCGAGCGCCTGTTTGGAGACGTCATCGCCGATGTCGTCCGCCTGAGTCCCGCCGGCCATATCGTTCGCGCTCAGATCGAGGCACTACCTCAGCGGCTGGAGGTCGAGGTCGACATGTTCGTGGTGATGCCCAATCATGTTCACATCATCGTGGGTCTGTCCCCGAGGGCGAGGCAAGCCTCGCCCCTACGGCTCGGGACGATCATCGGGAGCTTCAAGTCCGGCGGCTCTCGCAATGCGGGCTCTCGAATCTGGCAGCGTGGCTATTACGACCACGTGATCCGCGACGAGAACGACTTGGCGCGAGTTCGTGCGTACATCGCGACGAATCCGATTCGTTGGGCGTTCGATCCTGAGAATCCACAGCGAGTGTCGTAGGGGCGAGGCTTGCCTCGCCCTCACTCACGCGGCGGCCTCGACCTTTCCCCGCTCGAAGGCGAGCACGTCGGCGAGGATGTCGTCGAGAGAACGCTCGGGCTGCCAGCCGATCGCGGACCCGACTTTCGCGGTCGACGGGATGCGGTGGAGCATGTCCTCGATCCCTATCCCGTACACGTCCTCGTATGCGACGTACGTGATGTCGGAACTCGAGGCGGTGAGGTCGACGACCCGACGGGCGAGCTCGTTGATCGAGATCCGCTCGTCCGAGCCGACGTTGTAGATCTCCCCCGAGACGCCGCCCTCCATGAGCCCTGCGAGCGCGCGAATTGTGTCCGAGACGTGGCAGAAACAGCGGGTCTGATCGCCGTCCCCGTGGATCTCTAGCGGCTCATCGGCGAGCGCTCGCTGCACGAACGTCGGTACCACCATGCCGTACTGGCCGCTCTGTCGCGGACCGACCGTGTTGAAGAGCCGGACGATGACGCAGTCGAGGTTGTGCTCGGCGTGGTGCGCCAACGCCAGGAACTCGTCCATGGCTTTCGAGTCGGCATACGCCCAGCGCTTCTGTGTTGTCGGCCCGTAGATGCGCCGGTCGGTCTCCTCGAGCTGGCGCTCCTCGCGATGATCGCCGTAGACCTCGGACGTCGAGGCGACGAGGACGCGCTTCTCGAAGCGGTGACAGTGCTCGAGGATGATCTCGGTCCCGCGCAGATTCGTCACCAGCGTCTGCACCGGCTGCTCGACGATGAGGCGCACACCGACCGCTGCCGCCAGGTGGTAGACGACATCGCACTTGTAGACGAGCTCGTTCACGACCGACCAGTGGAGGACCGAGTCGACGACGAGATGGAACCCTGGCCGATCGCGGAGGTGCTCGACGTTGTCGAGCGATCCCGTGGAGAGGTCGTCGAGCACCCAGACCTCGTGACCTTCGTCCAGGAGCAGCTCTGATAGGTGGGAGCCGATGAATCCGGCGCCTCCGGTGACTAAGGATTTGGTGCTCATCGGCCGAGAAGGGTACCGAGGCCGGCGGGCGAACCCGGCGAGTGAAACCCAGCACGAGACCAGTCGGCTACGATCAGAGCACGAACCTTCGGCCCGGAGTCAGGCAGCAGCGTCGGCCTCCGGAAATTTGCGGAAAGGAGCGTCGAAGGAGTTGTTCGAGCGATTCACCGAACGGGCAAGGCAGGTCGTGGTTCTCGCCCAGGACGAGGCCAGAGCTCTCAAGCACAACTACATCGGCACCGAGCACATCCTGCTCGGCTTTCTGCGCGAGGAAGAAGGGCTTGCCGCCCGGGTTCTCGAGTCGCTCGACATCACGGTGGAAGAGGTTCGCGCCCAGGTCGCACGCATCGTCGGCCAGGGCGACGAGGTCACCACCGGCCAGATCCCGTTCACGCCGCGCGCCAAGAAAGTGCTCGAGCTGGCGCTGCGCGAGGCTCTCTCACTGGGCCACAACTACATCGGGACGGAGCACATCCTTCTCGGTCTCGTCCGCGAGAACGAGGGCGTCGCTGCGCGAATTCTCCTCGACTTCGACGCAGATGCGGAAAAGATCCGCAACGAGATCATCCGCATGCTCTCCGGCCCCGGCCGTCGCCAGGCCGGAACCGGCAGCGCGCCTCCCGGCGAGAAGACGAAGAGCTCGAAGCTCCTCGACCAGTTCGGTCGCAACCTGACGAAACTCGCCGTCGAGGGCAAGCTCGACCCCGTCGTCGGCCGGCAGACCGAGATCGAGCGCGTCATGCAGATCCTCTCGCGCCGCCAGAAGAACAACCCCGTGCTCATCGGCGAGCCTGGCGTCGGCAAGACCGCCGTCGTCGAAGGTCTTGCGTCGCGCATCTCGTCGAGCCAGGTGCCCGAGCTCCTGAAGGG
>JBOHAY010000334.1:0-9947 GCA_050697935.1 Gaiellaceae bacterium
GGCGAGGATCCGAGACGGGTCGCCGGACGCGACCATCGTGTTGCCGAGGCGAAAGTCACCGTGCACGACCGTGGGCGGAAGCGGCTCGGGAACGCTGCGCGCGAGCGACTCGCCGACCTCCTCCACCCGTGGAAGCTCGCGCGTCTTGTTGATCTCCCATAGCTGTGCGAAACGCCGCACCTGGCGCTCGTTGTAGTTCCCGGGCCGAGCAAACGCTGCGAGCCCGGATCTCGAGACGTCGGCCGCGTGGATCTCGACGAGCGTGTCGACGAGGTCGTCAGCTAGCCGGCGGCGCGATTGCTCGCTCTCGAGCCCCGGCGGAAGCTCGTCCGTCGGGACGAAGCCGTCCAGGTACTCCATGACGTAGAAGGGCACACCGAGCAGGCTCTCGTCCTCGCAGACCGCGGCAATCGTCGGCAGGCGTGAGAAGCCGGCGTCTCGCAATGCCAGCTGGAGCCTCGCCTCGCGCACGACGTCGTGGGCAGACGGCGGTAGCGGCGGGCGTGGCGGCCGCCGGAGCACGTAGGCACCCTCGCCCCGCTCGAGCAGGAACGTGAAATTGGATCCACCGCCCTCGCCGATGCGCCGTGCGCGCAGCTCTCCCGAGCCGAGCCCGTGTTGGTCGAGAAACGCGACCACGCCATCGAGTACGAGCAGGGGAGGCTTCCTGAGGCCTTCGGCGTCGGCTGCGGTTTCCACGATGTCGCCCGTACGCACCGTGCGATCCTACGTCGATGCGCCGCCGCCTCTACCTCATGCGCCACGCCGAGGTCTCGTACTTCGGCGCCGACGGTCAACCCGTGGACCCCGTGAATGTGTCCCTCAACCAGGAGGGCGTCGCGCAGGCCAGGGCGACCACGGATGCACTCGCCGATGTCGAGCTCGACCGAGTGATCACGAGTGGCTTGCCGCGCACGGTGGAAACAGCGCGGATAGTGGCTCAGAGCCACAAGGCGGAATCATGGCCCGAGCTCACCGAGATCCGCGGCGGGCGCCTCTCGGAGATTCCGACCGACGCGCTGCAGCACGAGTTCGTGCATGCCTTCCGGGGTGTCATCCCGAACGACACGCGATTCCTGCGCGGGGAGTCGATCGGCGAGCTCTTCGACCGCGTCCTCCCGGCGCTGGATCGTCTCGTGGCCGCCGACGACTGGTACACGGCACTCGCCGTTCTGCACGGTGGCGTCAATCGAGCGATCCTGTCCTACGCGCTCACCGGCGAGCGGATGTTCCTCGGCCACTTCGAGCAGGCGCCCGCGTGCGTCAACGTGCTCGACCTGGGTGAGAACGGCGAGTGGATCGTGCGCGCGGTCAACGTCGCCGCCTACGACCTTCTCCACCAGTCACATCGCCAGACGACGATGGAGCGCTACTGGGAGCAGTACCGGTTGCACGCCAACAACGAGTAGGGGCCGGACGAGCCGGCCCCTACGAGTGCACCTCGAAGCTCGCGACTAGGGCCGGCCCGGGCGACCCTCGATGAGCGGGCCGGCGGGTATCCAAGATCCGGCCGTGGCGTTGAAACGCTGGAGCCGCATCTGGCTGACGATGAAGTGGTCAGACTTGCTGGTCCTCATCGTCACACCCGGAAGGAGGAAACGGTTCGTGTTGTTCAAGCTAAGCAGCGCGGCCATATAGCCGGCCCGCGTCGGGTTCTTGCCCGCCTTGTACATCGCCTGAACGAACGTCTCGGCGACCCCGAACCCGTAGATGTAGAGCCCGTTTGCGGCGTTCGTGCCGGGAGCGTATTTCTCGAGGATCTGCTTGTACTCGCGGATCGCCGGGTCGTTGGCCTGAGTCGGATTGGCGGGGTCTTTCTGATAGACGATCGAGTACGACCCGTTGACGTACGGCGCTCCGGCCGCACCAACGGTGAGGTTCATCCAGAACGCTGTCGCTGCGACCGAGTTGAGATAGATCTCCTGCGGGTTGTAGCCGAGGGCTTTACCAGCCGCGTACGCCCTGATCGAGGAAGGCGGTGTCGCGAAGATCATGAGAACCGGTGCACCGCTGGCACGCAGTTTCACCATCTGTGAGGTCACATTCGGAGCCGTCGCCTCGTAGGCCTCCGCCGCGACGATGTTCGCGTCGGCGTAGGTCTTGCCGAGAGCCGAGCGGAATCCGTAGAGGTAGTCCTTACCGTAGTCGTCGTTCTGGTAGAGGATCGCGATCTTTTTGCCATTGGAGTTCGCCTTGATGTGCTGACCGTAGAGGCGTCCCTCGGCGATGTAGTCGGGCTGCCAGCCGATCGTCCAGGGGAACTCTTTGTACTGCGACCCCCAGTACGACGCGCCAGTCGACAACAATGTGTGCGGCACCTTCTGCTGGTTCATATAGGCGCGGATAGCGAGGTTCTGCTCCGTCCCGAGCTGGCCGACCGTCGCGAACACCTTGTCCTGCTCGACGAGCCGACGGGTCAGCTGAACCGTGTTTGCGGGGTTGTACCCGTCGTCGTAGGCCTTGTAGATGACCTGCCGGCCCATGATCCCGCGCTTGCCGTCCGGCCCCCTGCGAGAATTGATGTAGCTGAAGTACGTCTTGATACCGACCGAGATCGGCGCGTAGGACGCCACCGGCCCGGTGAGCGGGAACGTCCCGCCGATCGTGATCGACTTGGCTGTTACGCCCGGTGTCTGAGTGGCGCCACCGAGCGCCCCGGGCACCGTCAACGCAAGCGCTGCAACCAGGACGACCGCAGACGCAATGATCTTTCGCACCGACTCCTCCTTCTAATCCCTCTCCGAGTCCTGCCTGTCAGCCGCGAGAGTAGCGCTGCCGCGACCCTGCCGCCAGGGACTCAGGTGAGTCCCGGTCTTTCGACGTCTCCCGGTCATTTCGGTTAGCCGAGCTGCTCGGACTCGGCTAGCCGTCGGCGCCTGGGAGATGGTCGTCCCGAACACAGGTCGCGTGCAATGATGACAGATCAGTTTGAATGTATCAATACACGGACAATCGAATGTTCCGAACTCCAACCGTCCTGTTCGGCCGATGAGTGCCCTCGCCACCTCGGAGGCACGCCGCGGCCGGCGGCCGGCCGCCAGCCGCGACGACGTGCTCGAGACGGCGCTGGATCGGTACCTCCGAGGTCGACGGATCGATGTCCGGTCGATTGCCACAGAGCTCGGCCTCGGCCGGACGACGATCTATCGCTGGTTTGGATCGCGCGAGGGCCTCGTCGGCGAGGTGATCGTCCTCGCGGGTGAGCCGCTCATCGAGACCGCCCGCGCCCAGGCAGTCGGCTCCGGGGGTGCGCTGCTCCTCGATGTCTTCGACCGCATCAACCGCAGCCTGGCGGAGGCTCCGGCCCTGCGTTGGTTCGTCGAGCGCGAACGCGACGCCCTCAGGATTCTGACCTCGAGCACGGGCACTGTGCAGCCGCGCATGGTCGAGCGAATCGTCCGCCTCATCGAAGACGAGGTTCGCGCAGAAACGTACCAACCACCCGTCGAACCGGCGACCCTGGGCTACGCGATCGTTCGTCTGGCCGAGGCGTTTCTGTACAACGACGCTGCAGGGATGCGCGGCGACGTCGAGCGACTCCGAGAGGTCGAGGCCGCTCTCCTGGGTGTCAGGATTCGCGACGCCTAACCGAGGCCGATGTCGGTCGCGAGCGCCTCGGCCTCGTCGAGCTCGACCGCCAGCGCTTCGATTCCGCTCTCCCAGATCCCGGGATCGGTGAGGTCGAGCCCGACCAGCTGCGCAAGCTCCTCCGGAGGTTTCGATCCGCCGGCGCGGAGGACGTCGAGGTACGGTTCGACCATCGCGTCGCCCTCGAGCTCGTACTTGCGGAAGATGGAGAGCGCGAAGAGGAAGCCGTACGCGTATGCGTAGACGTACCCGGGCGAGCCCATGAAGTGGGAGATGTAGCTCCACCAGGTCCCGTAGCCGTCGACGTCGACCGAGTCGCCGAAGAGACGCACCTGCGTCTCGAGCCAGAGCTCTTCGAGCTTCTCCATCGAGAGCTCGCCCTCCCCGCGCCGCACGGTGTGGACGGCGTCCTCGAAGCGGTTCATGGCGATCTGCCGGAAAACGGTGGCGATCGAGTCCTCGATGCGCCCGGCAAGCAGGTTCAGGCGGCGACTCGGATCCTCTTCGATCGCGAGCAGGCGCTTGAAGGTGAGAGCCTCGCCGAAGACCGAGGCTGTCTCGGCGGTCGTCAACGGCGTGTTCGCGTTGAAGAGGCCGAGCGGCTCCGCGAGGTACCCGTGAAGGCCGTGCCCGAGCTCGTGGGCGAGCGTCAGGACGGATCGCCGGTCGCCCGTGAAGTTCATGAACACGTACGGATGAACGCCCGGCACGCTCGTGGCGCAGAAGGCGCCCGTTCGCTTGTTGTCGCGCACCGGCGCGTCGATCCAGTTCTCGCGGAAGAAACGGCCGACGATGTCCCCCACATGGCCGGAGAAGTCGCCGTACGCGTCGAGCACGATCTGCCGCGCTTCCTCCCACGATGTCTTCGAGGGGTCCTCACCGATCGGCGCCATGCGATCGTAGAACGCGAGCCGATCCAGACCGAGGAGCCGCGCCTTCAGCTTGTAGTAGCGCTGGACGACGTCGTACCGCGCCACCGTCGCGTCGATCAACGCCTGCACTGCCTCGTCCGTCGTGTCGTTGCGCAGGTTGCGCGCCGAGATCCAGGTCTCGTAGCCCCGCAGCCGATCGTCGACGGACTTGTCGAGCACGATCGTGTTGAAGATGAACGTGCGAGTGCGCAGACCGGGTTCGAGCGCAACGGTGACCGCGTCGGAGGCGCGCTGCCGCTCATCCCTGTCAGCCGAGTGGAGCTTGGCCATCGCCTCTTCGAAGCTGATCTCCGTCCCGTCGAGATCGACGCGCACGGCACCGAGAAGCTCGTCATAGAGCCGATCCCAGGCGCTCACGCCGGAGACCGACTTCTCGGTGAGGATCTTCTCCTCCGGCTCGGTGAGGATGTACGGGCGAAACTTGCGGACAGAGCGCAGCCAGTGGCGCCAGCGCTCGAGCGCCGCGTCGGCGAGGAACGCGTCCGCGACGGCATCGTCGAGGTCAGCGAGCTCCAGACCGAAGAACAGCAGCTGCGTGTCGAGCACGGCGCCCTTCTCCGTCAGGCGGGCGAGGAGCGCACCGCGCTGCGAGTCGGCCATGTCCGTCGAGAACCACAGATGCGCGTAGTAGATCGCGCGCGTGAAGATCGACTCGATCCGCTCGCGCTCGTCGATCGCCTCGACGAGCTCGCCGGCGCTCAGCTGAGCGACCCGGCCGTAGTACCGCTCACGGAACTCCGCGGCGGCAGCATCCGCCTCCCGCACGTCCTGCTCAATGCGTGGGTCGTCGCCGCTCTCGTACAGGTCGGAGAGGTCCCACGCGACGTCTTCTGCACCCGTCAGCTCTGTTGTCGTCATGCGCGGGAAGCTACCTGAGCGATGCGACAAGCCGTCCGCCGATCAGGCGCACCATGTCGTCGTCCGAGTGGTTCAGGTGCTGGAGGAAGACGCGCGTCACGCCGAGCTCGCGTAGCTCCTGGATTCGCGTGGCGACCTCGTCGACGTTCCCTGCGAGCCAGCGTTGACGCCGCTCCTCCAGGAACGTCTCGGGATCCGCGTCGTCTCCGCGGAGAGCGAGGAACTGCGCAACGCGCTCGACCGCGTCGGCTCGACTCTCGCCGAGGAAGCACGACGTCATCACGGAGAGCCCGAGCGTGGCGGGATCGCGCCGTGCCTCGACACAGGCTCGATCGAGTGCCTGCCTGCGCTCGCGCAGCTCGTCGTTGGGTGCGCCGAGCGTGTTCACCTCGGTGGCGTAGCGAGCGGCGAGCGCAGCGAAGCGTGGCTTGACGGTTCCGCCGAGGACGAGCGGCGGGTGCGGCTGCTGCAGCGGTCGCGGGAGAGCCTGCTGATCTTGGAGTCTGTATGCAGGTCCTTCGTGGTCGAAGCGCTCCTCTGTCCACGAGCGGACGACGATCTCGACCTGCTCAGCGAGGAGCTCGAACCGCTGCTTTCCGTCGAGGAACGGGAACCCGTGCGCCGCGTGCTCGCGCTCGTACCAGCCCGACCCCATCCCGACCTCGACCCGACCGCCCGAGATGTGGTCGAGCGTCACCGCCATACGCGCGAGAACGCTCGGATGCCGAAAGGTCACCGGCGAGACGAGCGTGCCGAGGCGGATTCGCTCGGTGATCGCGGCGAGCCCGGCGAGCGTCGCCCAGGCGTCGAGCGCGTCGGCGTCGGGTCGGATGATGGCCGTGTAGTGATCCGAGCGAAAGAGGCCCTCGAGCCCGTGCTCTTCCGTGAGCCGCGCCAGGCGCACCCAGTCGTCCCAGGTGACCCCCTCCTGCCCCTCGATCATAAGACACACGCGCACTGACCGCATCCTCTCAGGAGCAAGCGCTAAGAGCGCCTTTGTGGCTCAGAGCCACAAAGGCTCGGGCGCAAGCGTCTGAACCAATTTGCAGAGACACGAGCTAGCGCGGAAGCGTCTGAAGCCACTTTGTGGCTCAGAGCCACAAAGGCTACGGCGCACGCGTCTGAGCCACTTTGTGGCTCAGAGCCACAAATGGCTATGCGAGAACCTCGGCAAGGTCCTCGGGCTCGGTGATCGGCTTCCGGCAGGTGAAGCGTTCGCAGACGTAGACCGCGGGCCTGCCGTCCACGAGACCTTTGCCTGCTAGGAGCGGAACCTCGTCCGACGGACCTACGGCGACGACTGTACTCGGCTGGAACGGAGCGAGCGCCGCGCGCGCAACCGGCGAGCGGGGATCGCCCACGATCGCAACTTCCCGCGGCGTGCTGAACCACAGATCGAGGCCGCAGAGCGCCCAGGCGAAGGCGCCAGGCGCACGCCTGAGCGCAGGTTCGGCGAGTCGAAAGACGGTGACCGCGCGCCGTTCCAGCTCATTGTCGCCCCAGATGCGCGAGAGCCGCACGAGCACCAGCGCAAGCATCGAGTTCCCCGACGGGATCGGAGTGTCCTGGAGCTCCTTCGTCCGCGGAACGCGTGGGTCGCCATCCGCAGCCGAGAGGAAGAACCCGCCGTGGAGATCGTCCTCGAACAGCTCGATCGCGAGGAGGGCAAGCCGGCGGGCCTCGAGCATCCAGCGCAGCTCGCCGGTGGCGACGTGCAGCTCCATCAGGCCGTACACGGCGTTCGCGTAGTCGTCGAGGTAGCCGGGCCCACTGGCGCGACCATCGCGCCGCGAACGCAGCAGTTTCCCTTCCTCGTCCGAGAGTGCGCCGAGGAGGAGCTCTCCCACACCGCGTGCAGCCTGCAGCCAGTCGTCGCGCTCGAGCCGATACGCAGCCTCGGCGATGGCTGCGAGCGCGAGCCCGTTCCACGACGCGAGCACCTTGTCGTCTCGGAATGGCTGCGGACGAGTCGCCCGCTCGGCGAGTACCCGCGCCCGAAGCTGCGGCTCGAGCTCGCCACGGACGATGAGCCGGTCGTGCTCGAACGGTTCGAGCAGCTCGCGCGACAGCCCGACGGCGTCTGCCTCGTCCAGCGTCCACGTGTACGTGAGCCCTTCGACGCCGTGCGTGTCGGCGTCCTGCGCGGATGCAAGCCCTCCCTGCGGAAGGGCGAGCTCCCGCAACATGTAGTCGATCGTCTCGCCGACCACCTCGCGATATCGGGTGCGGCCGGTGACGACCCACGCGTGCAGGTAGATCGAAACCAGCACTGCGTTGTCGTAGAGCATCTTCTCGAAGTGAGGAACGAGCCAGCGATCGTCGACCGAGTAGCGATGGAAACCCCCTCCGACGACGTCGTACAGCCCACCGGCGGCCATCCCGTCGAGCGTGGCGGTCACCATGGCGAGCGCCTTGTCGTCTCCTCGCCTGAGGAGGAACTCGAGCGTGGACGCCGCTGGGAACTTCGGCGCGCGGCCGAATCCTCCGAACGACGGCTCGAACGTGCGCGCGATGCCACGTGCCGCTTCGGTGAGCAGGGACGTGGTCAGAGGCTCGTGAGATGGCGGCGCGTTCGCCACGCTTCGGAGCGCGTCGTCGATGCGACTTGCCTGCCGATCGACGTCACCGCGGCGCTCGCGCCAGGTCTGCGCGACGGCGCGGAGAACGTCGTCGAAGCTCGGCATTCCGTGACGCGGCTCCGGCGGGAAGTACGTGCCGGCGTAGAACGGCCTCGCGTCGGGAGTCATGAACACCGTCGTGGGCCAGCCACCCGAGCCGGTCATGCCGACAGTAGCCTCCATCGTCACGGCGTCGACGTCGGGCCGCTCCTCGCGATCGACCTTCACGTTGACGAATAGCTCGTTCATGACTGCAGCCGTCGTCGCGCTCTCGAACGACTCGTGCGCCATGACGTGGCACCAGTGGCACGAGCTGTATCCGACGGAGACGAGCAGCGGCTTGTCCTCCGCTTCCGCGCGCGCGAACGCCTCGTCCCCCCACGGGTACCAGTCGACGGGATTCTCTGCGTGCTGCAGCAGGTACGGGCTCGTTGCGCCGGCCAGGCGATTCACGCCATGAGCGTACGTGCGTTAGTACGTGATGACGCGATCCGCCTCGAACGCGAGCTGCACGAGCCGATTCGGCATCGCGAACTCGACGGGCTTGCCGTCGAGGTCGGACTCCGTGACGCCGCGCGCCTTGCTCGACATGCCCGACGCATAGAGCGTCGTTCCGGCGGCGACGATAGCCTCGTAGGACTCGCGCAGGCTCCCTGTTCCGAGCCCGGTGAGCGAGTCGAGGACGGAGTCGCGCAGCAGCTGCACGCCGTCACCCGCGAGGAACATCGAGACCTCGTGTCCCTCCTCGATCGCCGCTTTCGCGACGAGGAACGAGAGGGCGGCCTTGGTCGGGTTCTCGGGGCCGCACGTGACGTGAACGAGGATCTTCGCCACGGCGCGAGTCTTTCACACCGCCTCGAGGTTGTCAGCGCCCGCGCAGTACGAGAGGGCCACGATCGCGGCTTTGTCCGGGGAGCAGGCAACGGGGCGCTCGACGCTCATGGCGCCGGTTCGCTCATCGTCCATCTCGGGCAGCTTGCGATCGTGATCGGCGCGATCGTGGCGTACTGGGGCAACTGGGCCGCGGTGTGTACGGCGATCGGCTTCCTCGTCCTGTCGGTCGCTCAGCTCGGCTTCCTCGGCGACACCGAGAAGCAGGGCGACTGGATCAACGGCCTGCACGGCTTCCTTGCTCTGATTGTCCTGATCGCGGGGCTCTTTGTACGCGCAGCGCGTGGCGCGCGAGCTCGGGCTCAGGCAGTCGAGCGCCGCTGCCGGTAGTGCCTGACGACCTCGACGAGCAGTCCGAGGGTGAGTGCGATGCCGAGAGCGAGGGCGACGCCCCACAGCGGGTGATCCTCGAAGGTCTTGCCGCCGAAGTAGCCGAGCAACGCCGCGTACGTCGCCCACAGGAGACCCGCGACGACGTCGTACACGATGAAGCGACGCCACGGGAACGTGTTCACGTACCCGGCGGAGAACGTGACGGCCGTGCGGCCGCCAGGTATGAAGCGGGCGATCAGGATGATGTACGCACCACGCTCGTCCAGCGTTCGCTCGGCCCACTCGAGTCGCTTGTGCCACTTCTCGCTGCCGAAGACCCGCTTGACCGTCTTCTCGCCGACGAAGTGGCCGATCCAGAACGAGATGTTGTCGCCGACGATCGCGCCGGCCGCGCCCGAGAGGATGACGAGCCAGAGCACGAGATCGCCGGTGCTCGCGAGGTTCCCACCTATGACGACGAGCGTCTCGCTCGGGACGAGCGGGAAGAATGCGTCGACGACGGCGACCCCGAAAATGACGAGGTAACTCCACCACTCGCCGGAGACCCATTCGGTGAAGCGGTCGAAGTCGAGCCAGTCGGGCATCCGCGCATCTTCTCAGCAGGGGATGATTGGCCGGTGCCGCTCCGCCCTCTCGCCGGGATGCGCGTCGTCGACGTGACGACGTCGATCGCGGGGCCGTACTGCGCCGAGATCCTCGGCGCGCTCGGAGCGGACGTCGTGAAGGT
>JBOHAY010000335.1:0-4612 GCA_050697935.1 Gaiellaceae bacterium
GAGTGCGACGACAGCTGGCTCTCGGAAGGGCGGCTCGTCCAGGTCGAGGCCGAGGACGCAGGCCGAGCGGTCGCAGCCGCAGTAAGTAGTGCGGTGCCCGAAGGAGCCGTCGGCGCCGGGACGGGGATGACGACCAAGGGCTACAAGGCCGGCATCGGGACGGCGAGTCGGATCGTTCCATCGCTCGGCGGCGCCGTAGGCGTCCTCGTCCTCTCGAACTTCTATCCGCCGCCGGGTCTCGTCATGGACGGCGTTCCGGTGGGCGAGCTGCTCGGAGTGCCGCCCGAGACGCGTCGCTCGAAAGCCGGCAGCTGCATCGCCGTCGTGGCAGTCGACGCGCCGCTCTCCCACCATCAGCTCGAGCGCGCGGCGCGCCGGGCCGGTCTGGGGCTCGCGCGCTGCGGCTCCGTGGGGCACCACGGAAGCGGCGAGATCTTCGTGGCCTTCGCGCCGCCCGGCCGCCGCCCACGTGGCCAGGCGCCGCTAGCAACCGTGCCCGACTACGACCTGAACGACGTCTTCGAGGCCGTCGTCGACGCAACCGAGGAGGCGGTGCTGAACGCTCTGTGGGCTGCGCCGGAGGTGGTAGGGCGCCTCGGCCGGGTCGGCCGGGAGCTCCCGCACGACGACGTGCTCGAGATCCTCCGCGCCCACGGGCGGCTCTCTGGATAGGCTCGCGACATGGCCACCTTCCTGCACACCATGGTTCGCGTCACCGACCCAGAGCGAAGCCGCGGCTTCTACGAGGCGCTCGGCTTCACGTTCACCCGGGACATGGACATCGTCCGCAACGGCCAGATCGAGGCGACGAACTACTTCTTCTCGATCGGCAACCAGACGAACGTCCTCGAGCTGACGTACAACCACGACGGGCGCACCTACGACCTCGGCACCGGGTACGGGCACATCGCGATCGGCGTCGACGACCTCGACGGCACGCTCGCCGCGCTCGCCTCAGAGCACGGCATCGAGCCCGAGCGCCCGCCTTACCAGGTGCGCGCGGGAGGCTCGCGGATCTGCTTCGTCCGCGACCCGGATAGAAATTTAACAATCATCAACTGACCTCGTTGAAGGGTCTTCAGCCTGCTGGTTCCTCACCCGCGTCCTGTCCCCACTCGGCTGGCAGGTAGTCGGGGGCCTGCCACTCGGGGTCGACGTTCGGAGGGAGCTCCACCAGACCGCGGAGGTTGGGGCCGAAGCTGATCTCGAGCACGAGCCCCGGGGGCGGGTTCTCGCCCAACGCGTCCCGGACCGCCCGCTCCGCGTCGAACAGCGGACAGAGCGAGCACTTGGGGTGGATGCCCCAGTAGAAGCGCACGCGGCAGGCTCTGAAGGAGGTGAGCTGGGAGGAGGCACACCAGGCCATCTCCCGCGCGTGGGAGGTGGAGACTGACTCGCCCTCCTCGGACACCTCGCTCGCCCGCCAGTGGCGGACGCGCTCGAGCAGGCGGGCGAGGCTTAAGTAGGCGGCGGCGTCCTCGCCGAGGACGAAGCGCACCCGGTACCTGCCCGGCGCGAGCTCGCTGCACTCGCCGGAGCCGCCTTGCGCCTCGGCCACCGCCTTGCCGAACCGCTTCGAGCGCGAGGGGCCGAACACCACCCTCAGGAATCTCACCTGGGCCACCCTAGCCTCCCACGCCGCACACACTGGCGGGCTCCGCTCCCATGCGGACCGCTCCCGCTCGACGAGGACGCACTCGATGAGCTCAAGCTCGGCGCGCAGGGCTTCGAGGCGCGCGCGGAGCGCGGGCAGAAGCGGGCTCCGCGACCTCGTCCTCGCGGCCGTCGGTCACCTGTGCTTACCTTTCGCCTCGTGCTCGGCGACCGGCGCGGCCGCTGCGGCGAGCTGACGCCCGAGAGAGGCCAGCTCGGCATGGCCCGCAGCTCGAAGGCTTCCCGGCGTGCCGCTGTCGGCCGCCCGCAAGAGCGCGGCGAGCGTCTCCACGACTTCCCGCCTGGCCCGCTCGAGCAACGCCGCCTCGAACGCGTCGTCGTCGCCCGCACTGTGACGGACGATCTCCATGAACTCATCGTCGCCGCGCGCGCTCACGACGCCTCGTTTTCTTGGGCGCCCGCGACCGATGCCGTCCGTCAGGCTGCGGATCGTCGGGCCGCCGGGCGCGAACGAGCGATCGAGGAGCGTATGGGTGGGCGTCTCCGTCTCGGGTAGGTCGCAGAGGAGTCGCGCAGAGCCGGTTTCCACTGTCAGCTTCATGCTTCGCGCACATCCTCCACGCCTGTTGTCGTTTTGTCAATAGCCTGGACAAAATGCAAGTCAATGGCGTATGAGACGACCGCCTCGCGGTGGATACTCCTGGCGTGCCGCTCCTCGACGACGTCGCCGACGCGGGCAGGGCCTACCACCGCGCGGTGAGTGAGCTAGAGGCCGCCCGCGCTGTCCTCTACGAACGCGTCCGCGCAACCGTCCGGGAGGGAGTCCCAGCTTCGAAGGTCGCGCGAGCCGCCGGCCTCAGTCGCGAGCGCGTTCGGCAAATCGTCGCCAAGCGCCCCGATGAATCCGAGCGCTGACGTGCCCCGCAGCTAACAGTCCGGGCGATGTCCGCGCGCGGAGGTGACCTGTTGGCCTCCGCGCTCACATGTGAGCAGTGTGACCATCCAGCAAGCGCGCCGTTTCCGGGTGTGAGCAGCGGTGTGAGCAACGTGCACGGCCCCCGCCTCTGATGCTTTCCGCACCAAGAGGTTCGGGGAAATTGGTGGCGGGACGATCGCCGACAGTACAGTCACTTATGTGCAGACACTCGCGAAGATCACGATCGCCGACTACCCGGACTTGCTCGCTGCCGTCGATGCCGACGTGCCGCAGCGTGAGCTTGCCCGCCGTTACGACGGTGCGCCTTCGCTCATCGCCCGGCACGTCGCTTGAGCAAAGCGCGCTCGTGATGGGGGCGAAAGCCCGCAAGAGCGCGATCCCGGTATCGACAGTCCGCGCCAATGGAGCTCGCTGCGACAGATCCTGGAAGCCCGCGTTCGCGATCCCAACACCTCGGCGCGCGACCTCGCGAGCCTCACGAACGCGCTTGCCCGCTTCCCGGAGAGGGGGCGAACTCAAGTCAGGCGAGCATCTTCGACTTCCGCGCGGGCACGCTCATTCTCGAACCCGCTCCGGGCGGCGGCCTCTACCGCTTGCTGATGCGCGGGCGCGGCATCGAGCACCTCTCCGATCCGCAGTACGACCTCACGGCCCGCGAGGCCATCTACTACATCTTCGGTGCGCTCGGACACGAGTTTGGCCTCACGCACGAGGACATCCTCCGCGGCTCGGGGTCGAGCCTTCTCATCTCTGACGTCCGACAGTCCGCCATTTCTCTGTAGCACTCGCTCCCGTAGTGCGCTGCTGATTGACCGCGGTGAGTGCGGCCTTCGATGTCTCCACGCACGAGCCTCGTCTCGAGCGCCGACAGCGGACCGTCAACTTGGCAATGAGGGGCGGTGGTACGCGGGGGCCGTACGCCAGTCGAGGTCCGTCACATCGCTCACACCGCTGCTCACAAGAAAACGGCGCGGTTGCTCGATGCTCACACTGCTCACCTGTGAGCGCGGGGGAATGAAGCTGGCCCAGTGGATCGGGACGCGCTGCCCGATGGAAGCGCGCGGCTCGAGGTGATCGAGGGAGCTGGCCACTTCACCTGGAAGGACGCCCCCGATCGGTACTGGCCGCTCATCACCGAGTTCGTGGCAACGGCGATGGTGACCCGGGGGTAGATCCGGCCAGCCTGACGCCCTCCCACCGACGTTGGATCGCTGGAAGTGAACGTATCCTCCCGGTCGGAGGCAGCCCGTCGCATTTCCAGCAAAGCACGACACGGCGAGCCATCGGGCAGATCCGCGGTCTTGTGCCGGGTGGCTCAACCAGACGCTTCGCGTCCTTACGGCACGTTCTCGCTGCTCTCGGGGAGCCTGCCGGCGGAGAGCTCGGCCCGCCAGCGCTCAGCTGTGTCGGCCTTGTCGGTGCCGTGTACCACGAACTCGGCGCCGACTCCCGGCTGGCCGTCGTCGGGCGGAGACCACATGCCGATGTGAACGCTCTCCCCGTCGGGAGGGTCGTAGTTGAACATGTGATTCCTCGATAAGGTCGGGTACTGCGCGGACGGCGCGTCGGCGTTACTGACCGGGGCCTCGGGGAAGGGAATGATTCCCAAGTTGGCCATCAGAAATGACCGGAGATCGTGCTTCGACCCAGTTCGACGAGAGATACCCCGGGTGTTCGACGTCCAGATCGTCTTGAGATTAGGGAGGTTGCCAGACCCGGCCCGCCGAACGTTCGACGTTCGGTGGGCCGGTAGGCCGGAAGATGTAGCTCACGTGGGCGGGTGCAGCGCTGGCGGAGCGAGCGGGCGCCGGATCGCGAAGGAAATGTTCGGCGACGAGCGGTTCCGGGGACGCGTCGAGCGGATCCTGCGCCCCAGCGCTTGCAGTCGACGAAAAGCCGGGGTCGTCACGCGGGGCGAAGCGGGCGAGCCACCAGCCAAAGACCCGTACTCCCAGTCGGTTAGGCAACCGCGTTGAGGCAATGCGGGGCGCTCGTCGCCGCTACTTCGTCTCGAGCGTCCGTCAGCCCCCTGCGGTCCGCCGAGGGGTGAACTCATCGCAA
>JBOHAY010000336.1:0-2179 GCA_050697935.1 Gaiellaceae bacterium
GTCGCTGATCCCGGTGATGAAGCTGCGGATCGCCAGGCCGTCCGTCGTCGTTGACATCTCGCGGCTTGGTCTGAATGGTGTGGAGATCCGTGACGCCGAGCTCCATCTGGGCCCACTCACGACCTGGGACGAGCTGCTCGAGGCGCCCGAGCTCCGCCGGCCTGCGTTGGCGGCGATTGCGGAGTGCGCACGTGGGATCGGCGACCTCCAGGTGCGAAATCGCGGAACCGTTGGCGGAAGCCTTGCCCACGCGGATCCCGCGTCGGACATTCCAGCCGTGCTCCTCGTACTCGGGGCGACGTTGGAGCTGCGATCGCCGACGGGTGAGCGCACCGTTCCGCTCGAGGACTTCGTTCTCGGTCCCTTCACGACGGTACTCGACACCCAGGAGATCATCACCGATGTCGTGGTACCCGTTCCCGCGGCGGGCTCGGGCTCGGCCTACGTCTCGGTCGAGCACCCCGCGTCCGGGTTCGCAGTCGCCGGCGCTGCAGCGCTGGCCGGGCCCGACGGACGTTCTCGAGTGGCCGTGACGGGAATCGCGGCGCAGCCGTTCCTCGTCGGCGGCGACGACCCGGAGAACGCGCTCGAGGCGGCCGAGATCTTCGGTGATCGCTTCGCGCCCGCCGAGTACCGCCGCGAGCTGGCGGCCGTCGTCGCGCGTCGCGCTGTCGAGCTCGCCGCCGTGAGGGCGAAGGAGGACGTGTGAGCGAAGCACTCATTGGGGTTGCGCGCCCGCGAATCGACGCTCCGGACAAGGTGACGGGCGTGACGAAGTTTGCAGCGGACGGGTACGTGCACGGACTCCTGCACGCGCGTCTCGTCCTTTCGACCGAGGCTCACGCCCGCATTCGAGCCGTCAATCGCGATGATGCGCTCGCCGTCCCGGGCGTCGTGGCGGTTCTCACGGCCGCCGATCTTCCCACGACAACAACGGGCACCGATCGAACGGCAGAGCCGCTTGCCCGCGAGGAGGTCGTCTTTGCCGGCCAGCCCGTGGCGATAGTGGTCGCCGAGACGGAAGTCGCCGCACAGGATGGCGCGGAGGTCGTCGTCGTCGAGCTCGAGACACTCGCACCCGTCGTTGACCTCGAGGAGGCAACGCGACCCGGCGCGGCGCTCGCGCGGATGGTCGAGGAGGCAGAAGGCGGCGGAGACCTCGAGTCGATTCACGCCGGCGTCGATCACGGGCAGGCGGACGACGAGCAGGAGCAGCTCTCCGGAAACGTTCTCGATCGCGTTCATCGCACGTCTGGAGACGCTGTTGCGGCGCTCGACGCGAGCGATGCAGTCGTCTCGGGGACGTTCAGAACTCCCTGGGTGTATCAGGCGTACATCGAGCCTCAGGTCGCAACGGCATGGCTCGAGCCGTCGGGAACCCTCGTCGTCTCGACGAGCACGCAGGGCTCGTTCGTCACCCGGAATGAGCTCGCCCGGGCGTTCGGCCTCCCGCTCGAGCGAATCCGCGTCGTCGCGGAGCCTCTCGGAGGCGCGTTCGGCGGGAAGTTCGCCCTGGTCGAGCCGCTCGCTGCGGGTGCGACACTCACGCTGCGGCGCCCAGTGCGCCTCGTCCTCACCCGTCGCGAAGACTTCCAGGCGACGAACCCCGCCTCGGCGCAGATCACGCACATCCGCGTGGGCGCACGCAAGGACGGCACGTTCACCGGGATCGAGGCGCGCATGCTCGTCGACCGCGGCTCGAACGCGGGCTGGGGAGTCGAAGGGATCACGTCTTCCCTCGTCGTCGGTCCGTATCGGTGGGAGGCGCACGAGATCAGCGCGTACGGCGTTCAGACGAACCGCTTTACGTTCGGCGCGTATCGCGCTCCGGGCGCTCCAACGGCGGCGTTCGCGCTCGAGTCGCTGCTTGACGAGCTCGCGGACAAGCTCCAGATCGACCCCATCGAGCTCAGGCTTCGAAACGCCGTGGTCGAGGGCGACATCGGGATCAGCGGCAACCCGTACCCGACCATCGGCGCGGTTGAGGTCCTGGAGCGGATCCGCGACCACCCGTTGTGGAACGCGCGTGGATCGCTTCCCGAAAACGAGGGCATCGGCATGGCGGCCGGCTACTGGCCCGGTGGCAACGAGCCGGCCGCCGCGGTCTGCCGGGTCGACACGGACGGAAGCATGACCGTCGTCACGTCCGCCGCCGACATGAGCGGCGTCAACACGGGGT
>JBOHAY010000337.1:0-7479 GCA_050697935.1 Gaiellaceae bacterium
GATGAGGCGAGGCGGCCGTGACCCCTGGAAGCTGCGAGAGCGCAGCGATGTCCTGCGGCGTGATCGTCCGGTCGCTGGCGGACTGGCGTGTGCCGATGGTGATGAACTCGCCGTCGACCTTGATGACGTTGCCGCCGAGCCTACGGATCGAGTCCGCGACCTCCTTCTGGGCGCCCGCGCTGACGGCCGTAACCGCGACGAGCGAGGCGACGCCGATGACGACCCCGAGCGCGGTAAGCGCGGCGCGAAACCAGTTCGCTCGAAGTGAGCTGAGCGCGATCCGGCTGTGCTCGAGCAGCGTCGTCATCCGACGGCACCGAGAGGCTCCGCCGGCCTCGAGCGCTCCGTGGGCTCGTCCGCGACGACGAGCCCGTCCGCGAACCGAATGATGCGGGACGCGTGCTCGGCAACCTCGCTCGAGAGCGTGACCATGACGATGGTCGCGCCATCGTCGTTCAGGCGGCCGAGAATGGAAAGCACTTCCTCGGCGCTTGCCGAGTCGAGGTTTCCCGTGGGCACGTCAGCGAGAATCACGCTCGGCTCCACGACGAGCGCGCGCGCGATCCCGACCCGCTGTTGCTCGCCACCCGAGAGCTGGTTCGGGAGATGCCCGACCCGCTCTGCAAGGCCGACGCTCGCGAGCGCCTGCAGAACCCGCTCACGGCGCTCATCCCCGGCGACCCCCGCGTAGACGAGGGGCAGCTCGACGTTCTTGTACGCCGTCGTCCGCGGTATCAGGTTGTACGCCTGGAAGACGAATCCGATCCTCTCGCCCCGGACGCGCGCGCGACGCGTCTCGTCGAGCGAGGACATCTCCTGCCCCACGAGTGAGTACGAGCCCTCCGTGGGCCGATCGAGGCAGCCGAGAATCCCGAGAAGCGTGGTCTTGCCCGAGCCGGAGGGGCCCATGATCGCCACGAATTCCCCCTGCTCCACGTCGAAGCTCACGCCTCGAAGCGCCTCGACCATGACCTCGCCGGACTGGAAGACCTTCGTGACGTCGGCGAGCTCGATGATGCCCGGACCGGCGTCATGGCTCATGGCCCGGCAACTCCTCGCTCGTGCGCGCCGCAATGGAACGTGGGGGGGCCAGGAAGCCCCCCCACGGAGGTCGGGGAGCAGTGAGCGAGGCTCACTCTTCCTCCACCGCCGTCACTTCGGGGAGAACGACGCGTGTGCCGGCCCTGATCCCGCTCACGATCTCGATTCGCTCGTTGTTCTCGAGCCCGGTCTCCACCTCGACCTCGGTCTCCTGCCCTGACTCGTCGAGGACGACCACGAACTCCTGATCCTCCTCGTTTGTGCTCACCGCGTCGAGCGGCAGGCGAATGACGCTCGCCTTCTTCGCGACGATGATCCGAACGCTCGTGTTCATGCCGGGCTTCAGGCCCTCGGAGTCTCCGAGGCTGACCCGAACAGGGAACGTGACGACGCCACCGGTGTCGACGCCGGTGAGAGCGACGAACTCGACCGCGCCGCTGAAGACCTCGCCGCCGAGTGCGTCGACGCTCACGGCCGCTCTCATTCCGACTTCGACCTGAGCGACATCGAACTCGCTCAGGTTGACGTTGACCGCGAGATTGTCGAGGTCCGAGACCGAAGCGACGGCGGTCGTCGAGTCGACTCGCGCTCCCTCTGCCGCGAACACAGCGGAGACGGTGCCGCTCCATGGTGACGTGACCGCGAGCTGGCCCTGCGCGGCGCGTGCTGCGGAGAGTCTGTTCTGTGCACCCTGGATCTTGAGGAGCCCGAGCCGTACCGGCACGTCGGCCGTCGAGCTGGAGCTCCCGTTCGACGCCTTGCGCGTCGCGATTCGCAGCGTGCGGAGATCGGCACGTGCACGCAGGAGCTCGAGCTGTGCTGCGGTTACGTCCGCCCGCGTTGATCCTTGGCGGAGGCGGATCCGCTTCTGCTTCGCAGCTTCGAGAGCTTGCTCGGCCGAGGCGATCGCCTCGGGAGAGGGCGCTACGCCGGGCCGGAGGAGAGCGGCGAGCTCGGCTCGAGCTCGGTCGAGCTCGAGCTGTGCAGCACTCACGTCAGCGGCATCCGGTGAACCGAGGAGCTTCGCCAGCCTCGCCTTCGCGGCCGCGATCGCTGCCCGTGCGGCGTCGATCTCCTTCTGTGTCACGGGCTGGGTCCGATCGCTCCGAACGAGCGCTTCGAGATCGGCTTCGGCCTTCTTGACTTCGGCCTCGGCTGTTGCGACTGCCGCCGCGTCCGGCGGCCCGTTCAGCTTCGCAAGGCGCTGCTCCGCGAGTGACACTGCGCTGCGGGCCGCGGTGAGCGACTCGGCAGTCGGTGCCTGCGCGGGCCGCAAGAGCGCGGCGAGCTCGGCGCGGGCCTTCTTGACCTCGGCGTCGGCAGCGCTGAGATCCGACCTGGATGCAGGTCCGCGGGCGAACGCGAGGCGCTGCTTGGCGAGCGCGACGTTGGCCAGAGCGATGTCGAGTGCTCCTGCCCGGGCTGATGGAGGAAGCTCGAGCAAGGCCGTCTCGAGATCGATCTGCGCCTGTGCGGCGGCCGAGTCGGCCACTCCGCCGTCGTTGATGACCATCAGCGTCTGGCCGGCGTTGACGCTCTGCCCGGGAGTGACGAGGACGTTCGAGACCCTACCCGGTGCGGTCGGGTAGACGGCGTTCGTCGGCGTCGACGTGCCGCTGCCGGTTGTAGACGAACCCGACGTCGTGCTCTGACCGGAAAGCCCGTCGACGATCTGGCCGACGCCCCCGACAGTGACGACGATTGGACCACGCGTTGCCGTGGCGACGGACTGCGACGCCTGTGCTTCAGCGCTCCCTTGCAGTCGCCAAACGCTCACCACCGCTACGACCGCGACGGCGACGCCAAGCCAGATGAGCGCGCGCCGCGACGGGCGCGCGTGGAGCCCCCAGGTTGTTCTCACCCTCCTCCTCCTCTCAAGGTTCTCTCTGAATATCGCGGTTGCGCGGTGAAACGTCAATGAAGACTCGCCTTTCGGCCAGCCGAAAGTCCAGGGTGCGAAAATTTTGGGGCGGACCTATTGAAGTCGGTCACGTCTTCTGTTATTAGATGACGACTACCTCAAACGGGGCACCCCCGTTCGAGGGCACTGGGGAGAGGGTTGAAATGCGGCAGAACAGGGCCTGTGCGGCTGCCTTGGCGGTTGCGCGGATCAGTGGTTCGGATCGATGCTGCTCGTGGGCAGCGCCTCGGTACGCGCCTACGGCCAGACGCCGCCCTCGGCGGCTCACGACCCTCTGTACACGGCGGCGAGGGCGCCCGCTCGGCGCTTTCGAAAACGGAGGCTCGACTCGGCTGGGAGGTCTCGAGACATGATGCGTTGGATCGTTGGGGTGAGCCTGAAGTTCCGGCTCCTCGTGGTTGCTCTCGGTGCGGCAACGCTCGTCATCGGTGTTTCGCAGCTACGCGCGATGCCGGTCGACGTCCTACCGGAGTTCGTGCCGCCGACCGTCGAGATCCAGACCGAGGCACTCGGACTATCTGCGGCGGAGGTGGAGCAGCTCATCACGGTCCCGATGGAGCAGGACCTGCTCGTCGGTGTTGCGTTCCTCGACGACATCCGGTCCGAGTCGCTTCCCGGGCTGTCGCGGATCTTCCTCGTGTTCGAGCCCGGCACTGACCTCTACCGCGCTCGTCAGGTCGTTGCGGAGCGCCTCACTCAGGCGCACGCGCTGCCCAACGTGTCGAAGCCGCCGCAGATGCAGCAGCCACTGTCGTCGACGAACCGCGTCATGATCGTCGGCGCGTCCACGAAGACGCTGACGCCGCTGCAAATGGGCGTGCTCGCACGCTGGACGATCGCGCCACGCCTGATCGGAGTCGAGGGTGTCGCGAACGTGTCTGTGTGGGGCTTCCGAGACCGTCAGCTGCAGGTTCAGGTCGACCCGGAACGTCTTCGCGACATGGATGTCGGACTGGTGCAGGTCATCGAGAGCACGGCAAACGCACTCTGGTTCTCGCCGTTGACGTTCGTCGAAGCGTCGACACCGGGCACCGGCGGCTTCATCGACACGCCGAACCAGCGCCTCGGCATTCAGCACCTTTCGCCGATCGGCTCTGCAGCTGATCTCGCGAAGGTCAGGCTCCAGGATTCGGGCGCCGAGAAGCTCGTTCTTGGTGATGTGGCATCGGTGGTCGAGGATCACCAGCCACTCATCGGCGACGCCAACGTCTCGGGAGGCGAGGGCGACCTCCTCTTCGTCGTCGAGAAGCTTCCGGAGGCCAACACGCTCGAGGTCACTCGCGGACTGGAGTCGACGATCGCGTCGCTGGGGCCTGGCCTCGCCGGCGTCGAGCTCGACTCGAGCGTCTATCGACCCGCGTCGTTCCTCGACACTGCCATCGAGAACCTCACGCTTGCGTTGATCGTCGGCGGCGTGCTCCTGGCACTCGTCCTCGGCGCGTTCTTCTTCCGCTTCCGGACAGCTCTGATTGCCCTCGTGGTGATCCCGATCTCGCTGGTCGCCGCCTCGCTCGTGCTGTGGCAGCTCGGGACGACGATGAACGCGATCATCCTCGTGGGGCTCATCGCGGCGCTCGCCTTCGCGGTCGACGACGGGGTCATCGGCGTGGAGAACGTCGCGCGACGACTGCGCCAGCACCGTGAGGGGCCAAACGGCAAGTCCGATGCGGCAGTCGTCTTGCAGGCGACGCTCGAGGCGCGCGGCGTGACTACGTACGCGACGCTGATCATCGCGCTGGCTCTGCTCCCGGTGTTCTTCATGAACGGCCTGGCGGGGTCCTTCTTCCCCGACATGGCAGGCGCTTTCCTGCTTGCGCTCCTCGCGTCCATGGTCGTCGCGATGACGGTCACCCCGGCGCTTGCAATCCTGCTCTTGCCGCGGGTCTCGTTCGAGGGCGGGTCTCCGGTCGTCGGCTGGTTGCAGCGCGGCTACGAGTCGACGCTGGCGCGGATCATCCACCGGCCTCGCTGGGCATACGTCGCGGCTGGGGCGTTCGTCGTGGCCGCGTGTGCTGCCGTGCCGTTCCTGTCGACGTCGCTACTGCCGACCTTCAAGGAAGAGCAGCTGCTACTCCGGTGGGACGCGCCGCCAGGCACGTCTCTTCCGGAGATGAACCGGATCACGGCGTTGGCGAGCCGCGAGCTTCGCAGCGTCAGCGGCGTCGAGGATGTCGGCGCTCATGTCGGCCGAGCCATCGGGTCGGATCTGTCGGTCAACGCGAACACGGCAGAGATGTGGGTGAGCATCGACACGTCGGCCGACTACGACGCGACACTGGCGTCGATCAAAGAGGTCGCGGCCGGCTATCCCGGTGTGTCTCAGAGCATTCAGGCGTTCTCGAACGAGCGTGCGAAGGCAGTGCTCTCGGACACAGGGACGTCGCGAGACGTCGTCGTTCGCCTCTACGGCGAGGAGCCGGACGTGCTCAGTGCTCAGGCGGAGAGAGTACGGCAGGCCATCGCGGGCGTCGACGGCATCGCCGGCTCGAGTGTCGAGCTCCCCACGACCGAGCCAACGGTCGAGGTCGAGGTCGACCTGGCGGCAGCAGAGGCGCAGGGAATCAAGCCGGGCGACGTCCGCCGGGCCGCGGCGACCCTGCTCGGGGGAATCCGCGTCGGCAATCTCTTCGAGCAGCAGAAGGTGTTCGACGTCGTGGTCTGGGGCACGCCCGAGACCCGCACCAGCCTGACGAGCATCCGTCAGCTCCTGATCGAGACGCCGGACGGTCGCCATGTGCGCTTGGGTGCCGTGGCGGACGTGCGCATCGCACCCAATCCGACGATCATCGAGCGCCACGCTGTCTCGCGCTTCCTCGACATCGGAGCCAGCGTGAGCGGGCGTGACCGCGATTCTGTCGTGCAGGACGTCAAGAGCAGGCTCGGCGAGATGCAGTTCCCCATCGAGTACACGACCGAGGTTCTCGCCCAGCGTGGTCAGCCGACCAGTCGGCTCATCGGTCTTGCGATCGCGGCTCTCGTCGGGATCTTCCTCCTACTGCAGGCGTGCTTCGGAAGCTGGCGTCTCGCGACGCTCTGCACCCTCACGTTCCCGGTCGCAGTGACGGGCGGCGTGCTGATGGTGGCGATCGTCGACGGCGGCACGCTCACGCTCGGGTCGGCAATCGCGCTCTTCGCAGTATTCGGGATCGGTCTGCGAAACGGCATGTTGCTCATCGAGCGAATGCGTCAGCTCGAGCTGAACGGGGACGAGAGCTTCGGTCCCGGGCTCGTTCTGCGCGGCGCAAGCGAACGCCTCGCGCCGGTCCTGATGACGGCGCTAGCGACCGCTCTGGCGCTCATGCCCTTCGTGGTCAGAGGCGAGATCGCCGGCTACGAGCTCGCTCACTCGATGGCAGTGGTCATGGTGGGCGGTCTCATCACGTCGACCTTGCTCACCCTGTTCGTCGTACCGGTCGTGTACCTGCGGTTCGGCGCGAGTGCGGCGGTGGAGTCCGAGGCTGGTCTTACGAATGTGCGCATGCCCGACGACCGTGCGCCGCAGTTCGAAGCGCCGAGTCCGTCCGGCGCCGCCATGCAACGGAACGTCCAGCCGGAGCCGGGAACATGAGCAGAAGGCATTCACATCGAGCGCTGGGAGGAACAGAGATGCTTCACCGGATTCCATGGATCGTCGCGATCGCGATGGTTCTCCCGCTGCTCCTCACTGCGTGCGGCGGAAGTGGCTCGAGCTCGGAGGAGGCCAGCGGCCCCGCCACGGTCGAGCTGATCGAGGGCACGGACCTCAGTCGCATCACCTTGACCGCGAAGGCGGCCGAGCGTCTCGACATCCAGACCGCTTCGGTGCAGGGGAGCGGTGCGGCGAAGGTCATCCCGTACTCCGCAGTGCTCTACTCGCCGACCGGTGAGACCTGGGCCTATGTGAGCGAGCAGCCGATGACGTTCCTGCGCCACGCCATCGTGATCGACCGGATCGACGGGAGCAAGGCCTACCTGTCGAAGGGTCCGGCGACCGGTGTGAAAGTAGCGACCGTCGGAGTGGCCGAGCTCTATGGCGCCGAGTCGGGTCTCGGCCAGTAATCCAACCGTCGACGGGGGAGAAGGGGAGGCGTAGAGAGCCATGATGCGGTGGATCGTCGGTGCCAGCTTGAGGTTCCGCTACCTCGTCGTCGCGGCGAGCGTCGCGCTGATCGTCGTCGGAGTCTCGACCCTCCGCGACTCGCCGGTGGACGTCTTCCCCGAGTTCTCGCAGCCCAAGATCGAGGTCCAGACCGTCACTATCGGGCTGTCCGCAGAGGAGACCGAGGAGCTCGTCACCGTCCCGATCGAGCAAGCGCTCATCGGGCTCCCGGGCTTGGACACGATTCGCTCGAAGTCGGTCCCTCAGCTCTCGGACGTCGTAATGCTCTTCGATCGAGGCACTGACCTCCTACTGGCGCGCCAGCTGGTGCAGGAGCGGGTCGCGGCAGTCACCCCGACGCTGCCGACGTGGGCGGCGCCGCCAGACATGCTGCAGCCGCTCTCGTCGACGAGCCGTGTCATGAAGATCGGCTTCACCT
>JBOHAY010000338.1:0-5121 GCA_050697935.1 Gaiellaceae bacterium
TAGTGGTGGGACGAAAAAGGGGTGTTCGAGTAGCGGCGGCAGGACTCGAACCTGCGACACGCGGATTATGATTCCGCTGCTCTAACCAACTGAGCTACGCCGCCGCGCGGGCAAGAGTGTAGCAAGGGTATCGCCATGCGCAGACCGGAGATCCGCTAGCGCGGAGTCCCCGGTCGCGCGAAAATCCCTGAAGCGCGGCCGCATGCGGCCGCGGTCGCAGCGACGCTTCACTGCTCGCCGATGCCCTCACTAAGATCGCCGCCGTGATCCGGATACCCCCTCGGCGAGGTGGCTGGCTCGAGGTCATCTGCGGTCCGATGTTCAGCGGCAAGAGCGAGGAGATGATCCGACGGTTGCGGCGTGCGGAGATTGCCGGGCAGCGCGTCGTGATCTTCAAGCCGCGGATCGACGACCGCTACGACGCCGCGGACGTCGTCAGCCACGCCGGCGCGCGGATGCGAGGGGTTCCCGTGTCGTCGGTTGCCGAGGTCGTCGCGCATCCAGACGGGTTCGACGTGGTGGGGATCGACGAGGTGCAGTTCTTCGAGCCATCCATCGTCCCGCACGCGCTCGAGCTCGCCGACCGCGGAGTGCGCGTCGTCGTCGCGGGTCTCGACCAGGACTTCCGTCGGCTGCCATTCGGGCCGATCCCCGACCTTCTCTCGTACGCGGAATTCGTGGACAAGCTCCAAGCCGTCTGCCATCGCTGTGGCGGTCCCGCGACGACGACACAGCGCCTCGTGGACGGCTACCCGGCTCCGTACTCGGGGGAGACGGTCCTCGTCGGAGCAGCCGAGCAGTACGAGGCCCGGTGCCGCGGCTGCCATGAGCCAGGCGTGGGCGCCGCGCTCGCAGCAGCCTAGACGTCAGCGCCCGCGCACGGAACCGGCGATCGCGCAGGCGACAAACGTTCCGGCCGCGACGAGGACGATGGTGCCACCGGGCGGGAGGTCCGCGTAATACGAGACCGTGAGGCCGGCGAGTGACGAGCCGAGCCCGATGGCCATGGCGAGCACGAGCGTCGAGCGCATGCTCCACGCGATGCGCTCGGCGGCGCTGACCGGAAGCACCATGAGCGCCGCGACGAGGAGGATCCCGACGACGCGCATCGACAGCGCGACCGTGACGGCCGCGAGCGCGGCAACGGTGATGTTGAGCGCACCTATCGGGACGCCGGCGACGCGTGCACCCTCCTCGTCGATGACGACGCCCGCGAGTGGCCGATAGAGCAGCCCCACGACCCCGAGCCCGACCGCACCGAGCGCGGCGATGACGACGAGATCCGAGCGCGTCACAGTCAGGATCGAGCCAAAGAGGTACTGGAAGAGGTCGACGTTCAAAGCCCCAGCAGCCGAGACGAGCACGACTCCGAGCGCGATCCCGGTGTAGAAGACAAGTGCGAGGGCTTGGTCCCCCGCGGTGCCGCCGCGGGAGCGGAGAAGCTCGATGGCGATGCCGCCGAGAATGGCCGCGACCAGCGCCGTGAGAACCGGTGCAACGTCGAGCAGGATCCCCGCTGCGACACCGGCGAACGCGACGTGTCCGATCCCGTCGCCCGTGAGCGACTGCCGCCGCTGAACGAGGAAGAACCCGACGGCGGGCGCCAGGACTCCGACGACGGCGCCCGCACCGAGCGCAAGCCGCATGAACTCGAACTCAAGCATGGACGTGCGAGGGGTCGTGCCAGACGCCAGGAAGCTCGCGCGGCGCACCGTCGAAGACGATCGAGCGCCGGACGAGGACGAGGCGCTGGACGAAGCTCTCGACGGCACCGAACTCGTGCGAGACGTACACGACGGTTACCCCGAGATCGGAATGCAGGCCGTCGAGGAGCGCGGCGAGCGACTCCTGTGACTCGACGTCGACGCCAGTCGTCGGCTCGTCGAGCACGAGAAGCGACGGTTCGCCGGCGAGCGCCTTCGCGATGAATGCCCGTTGCTGCATCCCGCCCGAGAGCGTTCGCACAGGGGAGTCCGCGTGCTGCTCGAGGCCGACGCGAGCGACCGCCTCGGCCACGAGCTCTCGGTCGCGGCGCCGCATGGGACCGATCAGCCCGCCGGCTGCGAGACGTCCGGCGGAGACGACCTCGCGCACCGTGGCGGGCGCATCACCGCCGAGCACGGAGCGCTGGGCGAGGTAGCCGAGCGTCTTGCGTCGAGAAAACCGATGAGCCGGCTCGCCGAAGAGCAGCGCCCTTCCAGCGGACGGGCGCTCGAGGCCGAGAATGATCCGGACGAGCGTCGTCTTCCCGCCGCCGTTGGGCCCGGCAACCGCGACGAACTCACCCTCTCCGAGCCGGAGATCGACGCTCTCGAGCACGCGCTGACCAGGCCGGTAGCCGAAGGAGACACCCTCGAGCTCGACGGCTAGCGGCACCCGAGCGCCTTTCGGAGCGCCGCGAGATTCGCGCGCATCACCGAGAGGTAGTCCTCACCGGCGTCCAACCGTTTCTGGCTCAACCCCTCGACGGGATCGAGCACCGCGACTTCGACGCCGGTCTCTCGGGCGACGGTCTCGGCGAGCCTGTCGGAGACGAGCGGCTCTGCGAAGATGGTGGTCGCACCCGAGGCGCGAACCTTCTCGACGAGTCGTTCGAGCTCTTGCGGGCTCGGCTCAGCCTCCGGTGAGCGTCCGGCAAGCGAGAGTTCGGTGAGGCGATAGCGCGCGGCGAGATGGCCGAACGCCGCATGCATAGTCACGAGTGTCCGCCGTTCGCAGGCCTCGAGCCCGCGCCGGTACTCGGCATCGAGGCGCTCGAGCACTCGGATTTCGCCAGGCGCCGAACCAGTGTCGCCCAGTGTCGTGGCGATCCTGTCCACGATCTGTGCGAAGCGAAGAGGGTCGAGCCACACATGTGGATCGCGCGCGCCATCCGAGACGTCGACACTCAGCCCCTGACGTGACGCAACGGCGTCTTCGATCGCCGGCTGAAATCCGCTGCCCGCATAGAGGACGACGTAGGCATCTCGAATTGCCTCGGCATCCCGCGGAGAGAGCTCGAGGTCGTGCGGTTCCGCTCCCGGCTGCGTGAGATTGACGACCTCGTCGACCGAGTCGCTGGCAACCCGCTCCGCGGCCCAGGCGAGGGGGTAGAGGCCGGTAACGACACTGCGCGACTCGGACACCGCCTGCTCCCCCGCGTCACACCCCGTGAGGGACACCACTGCGATGAGGATCGCGAGCGCTCGCACGGCGGTCACCGTAGCACGTCTTTGAGAACGGGTATCATTATCGTCGATGACGGAGATCGCCTGGACCGCAGCGGCCTTGGGACGTCTCCGCGAGTCGAGTGGGCGCAGCGGGAGCGCACGCCGAGCAGTCGTGGAGCTGCTGGGTCTGCAGGGCTGTTGCCTGTCGGCCCAGGAGGTCCACGACCGCTTACGGACGAGTGGATCGCGCGTCGGGATAGCGAGCGTGTACCGAACGCTCGAGGGGCTCGACGGGCTCGGTCTCGTCCAGCGCGTCGACCTCGGCGACGGCGTCGCGCGCTTCGAGCCCGCCCTTCCCGGAGGCGACCATCACCATCACCTGGTCTGCGACGACTGCGGCAAGGTCGAACCGTTCGAGGACCCGACCCTCGAGGCCGCGATCGAGCGAGTGGCCGATGGCCGCGGGTATGCCGTTGCCGCCCACGACGTCGTACTCCGTGGCGCCTGCGAGGAATGCCGGCCGCACCCGCACGAGATCGTCGCACCCGCGTGACGGTCCGCCTGGGCCTTCGCGAGAACGCACCCCAGTTCGCACTGCTCGTCGCCCTCAATGCGCTTGTGGGCGCGATGGTCGGGCTCGAGCGGAGCGTTCTTCCGCTCGTCGGCGCAGACGACTTCGGCCTCACCTCGACGAGTGCGATCCTGGCGTTCGTCGTAGCGTTCGGACTGGCGAAGGCACTCGCCAACCTCGCCGCTGGGGGCCTAGCAGACAGGGTAGGGCGTCGGCGCCTCCTCATCCTCGGATGGCTCCTCTCGCTGCCCGTTCCGGTGCTCATCGGCACCGCACCCACCTGGGCCTTCGTCGTCGTCGCGAACCTGTTTCTCGGAGCAAGCCAGGGATTCGCCTGGTCCATGACGGTCGTGATGAAGATCGATCTCGTCGGGCCGAGGCGGCGCGGTCTCGCCCTCGGGCTCAACGAGTCCGCCGGGTACCTCGGAGTCGCGCTTGCTGCGCTCGTGTCCGGCGCGCTCGCCGCGACGTACGCGCCGCGAACGGTGATCTGGGTTGGAGGCCTCGTCGTAGCGACTCTCGGGCTCGCCATCTCTGTGCTCTTCGTGCGCGATACCGGCGCGCACGTTTCGGCAGAGCAGCGTTCGCACGGGCGAGCGGAGGCTCGTTCCCTGCGGGCAGCGTTCAGACGAGGCACGACGCGTGATCCGGTGCTCCGCGCCTGCTCACAGGCAGGGCTTGTGAACAACCTCAATGACGCGCTCGCCTGGGGTCTCGCCCCGCTGTATCTGGCCGCGAACGGCGCAACGATCTCGGAGGTGGGAGTCGTCGCCGCGGTCTACCCTGGCGTCTGGGGAGCCGGCCAACTGTTCACCGGCTGGCTGTCCGATCACGTCGGGCGGAAGCCGCTCATCACGTCCGGGATGCTGGTGCAGGCGGGCGCGCTCGTCCTCCTCGTGGCGGGCGGAGGAACGTTCGCGCCGGCCGTCGTCGCGGCTGCTCTGCTCGGAGTCGGAACAGCGCTCGTCTACCCCACCCTCATTGCGGCAGTCTCCGACGCTGTGCAGCCGATCGACCGAGCCCCTGCCGTGGGCGTCTACCGCTTCTGGCGCGACATCGGCTTCGTCGCGGGCGCCCTGATCAGCGGTGCCGTTGCGGATGCGCTCGGCGCCGGCCAGGCCATCGCAGTCGTCGCAGCGCTCACCGCGGGGAGTGGCCTGTGGGTGGGCGGAACGTCCTGGACGCCGTCCGCTCGGCATCCAGCTTCCACGGAAAAGGCGTGAGATGGGCCGTCGGCGGGCTTGGCGAATGAATCGTCCCCGTGGGAGATCCCGACGCGTCGATCGCGCCGCAACCACCGTAGAGTCCGGCCATGACGGTCGTGCTCACCGGCAGAGACCTGACCCTCGACGAGCTCGTGCGCGTTGCGAGGGGACGCGAGGCAGTGGAGATCTCCACGAA
>JBOHAY010000339.1:0-5349 GCA_050697935.1 Gaiellaceae bacterium
CGACGACGCCGTTCCGCTCCGCGCAAGCGGCCCTCACGCCGTCACTCGCGCGCTCGCCGTCAGAGCTCACCGCGGCGAACGCAGTCGCGAGCACGGTCGAAAGCCTCGCTGCCTTCATAGGCCCCGCGATTGCAGGGCTGCTGCTCGCGGTGGCCAACACGGGCACGGTCTTCACGATCACGGCTGGTCTCGTAGCCGTGTCGACGTTGTTTGTCCTCCGCATTCGCGCGCCCGAATCCGCGCGGCGACGCGACCTCGAGGCGTCCACGATCGTCTCGGAGACACTAGTCGGCTTCCGAACCGTCGCACGAGAGCCGGCTCTGCGCGTTCTCGTGGGGCTCTTCACGGCCCAGACGTTCGTCGCCGGAGCGGCGCACGTGTACCTCGTCGTCGCTGCGATCGAACTTCTCGACCTCGGAGACGCAGGAGTCGGCTACCTCAACTCGGCCATGGGGATCGGCGCGCTCGTGGGCGGCGTGCTTGCGTTCTCGCTGACAGGAGCTCGGCGGCTGAGCCCGGCGTTCATGCTGGGCGTCGTCCTCTGGGGCGTTCCACTCATCGCGCTCGGCTTCTGGCAGTCGGTTGCTCCCGCACTCTTCCTGTTCGCGCTCCTGGGCGTCGGCAATTCGCTGGTGGACGTCGCTGCCTTCACGCTCGTGCAGCGCGCTGTACCGGACGAGATTCTCGCGAGGGTGTTCGGGGTGATCCAGATGCTGTGGCTCGGCTCCGTCGGGATCGGTGCCATGATCGCGCCGCTGCTCATCAGCTGGCTCGGGCTCGACGAAGCGCTGATCGTGACGGGGGCGTTGCTACCGGTGCTCGTACTGGTCTTCTGGCGCAAGGTTGCGCGTATCGACGCCGCGGCGGCGCCACCTGACCCCGAGGAGCTGAGGATCCTAGGCTCTGTGCCGATCTTTGCTCCTCTGCCGGGGATGACGATCGAGCATCTCGCGGGGCGTCTCATCCCACTTCGCCTGGAGCCTGGAACCGTCGTCGTGCGAGAAGGCGATCCAGGAGACCGATTCTTCATCGTGGCCGACGGCACCGTCGAGGTCTCGGAGTACGGCAGGGCCGTTGCGGAGCTCGGCCCCGGCGGCTACTTCGGAGAGATCGCACTGATCCGCGACGTGGCGCGAACCGCAACCGTGACGACAGCGACCGACACGGTTCTCTATGCACTCGATCGGGACGACTTCCTCGCCGCAGTCACCAGCCACGCTCCGAGTGCAGAGGCAGCAGAGGAGGTCATCAGCTCGCGCCTAGCCGGCATCCCCGTCGCCGGCGCACGGCTGCCTCTCGGATAGGAGTCGAGGTCGAGCCACCGGGCAGAGGCGAGGGCCTGGCTTCAGGCGGCAGGCGAAAGTGCGCCCGGCATGATTCGAACATGCGACCTCTGCCTCCGCAGGGCAGCGCTCTATCCCCTGAGCTACGGGCGCGGGGACGGTGAGTCTAGCTGTCTGACCGCCAGCTCTCCGACGCGGAGCGTTGCATCGTTCGGCACCTCGACCCGTACGAATCCGAGGGCAATCACGTGGTCACCTTCGACCGCGGCGCTCGTGACGCGTCCGACGACCTTCGCCTCGGACGTCAGCTCGGCGTCGTACTCAGGGAGCTCGGTGCCCTCGATTTCGAGCACACGCAGGGCACGGTTCACACGACCGCGGTAGTGCTGGCGGGCAATCGGCTCCTGCCCCGGGTAGCACCCTTTTTCGAAGTCGATCGCCCACCGATCCAGGCCGGCCTCGGCGGGAAGGATCCTGTCGTCGATCTCGCGACCCCAGCGCGGCGTCCCCGCCCTGATGCGGAGAAGCTCGAGCTCGTCCGCATCCACCGTCGCCTCATGACCAACGTCGAGCACCTCGACCGCGGGGATGCCGTAGTCATGATTCGAAATCCCGGCAGCTTCGCCGAGAACGATGACGGACTCGTGCTCCTCGAGCTCGACCTCGCACTTCGCCGCAAACCGCGAGCGAAGGAGCACGGAGCGCACACGTTCGCCGAGCGCCGGTTCCGTCAGCAGGAGAAAGTCGTTCACTCCCCGCCGGAGCACCGTGAGGGGTGCGATCACCCGCGCCTTTGCGGTCAAGAGCAGCGCCCCGCACGCATCGCCGATTGCGAGCGCCTCGACGTCGTTCGAGACCATCGCCTGCAGATACGACGCCGCGTCCTGTCCGCGCACGCCGACGAACTCCCTCGGGCGATGCGCAACTCGTAATGCGGTGACGGCCATCGCCTCTAGTCTAGGAACGTGTTCAGGGGTCGCGCAGAGAAGAAGGTCGTGGATGCCGGGTACGACCCGGCGCGACTGCCACCCGGTCAGTACCTGACCGAGAAGTGGCCGGTCCTCCACGCCGGCTCGATACCCACAACGGATCTGGCCTTGTGGGACTTCGATATCTCCGGCGAGGTCGAGACCCCCATTCGCCTGACATGGGATGACCTCAACCGCCTCCCTCGCACGATGCACACGCAGGACATCCACTGCGTGACGCGTTGGAGCCGGTTCGACGTCACGTTCGAAGGAGTCCACTGGAACGAACTCGAGGAGCTCGTGAATCCCCTTCCGTCAGCCCGCTTCGTCGTCGCCCACGCAGAGGAGGGATACACGGCGAACATGCCGATCACCTTCCTCCGAGATCCACTCTCCTTGCTCGCGACGCACGCCGACGGTGCGCCGCTCACGCCAGAGCACGGCGGCCCTCTCCGCCTCGTGATCCCCGGCAAATACTTCTGGAAGAGCGCCAAGTGGCTGCGCGGAATCGAGCTCACGCCCGACGATCGCCCCGGCTTCTGGGAGCGCTACGGGTACCACAACGACGCCGACCCCTTCAAGGAAGAGCGCTACGGCTTCTAGGCCCGTCCTTCAGGAGGTAATGGGCCCCGCCCCCGAGTCGTACGGCCTCGTCGTCGGGATTCACGAGCGTGCAGCGGTCGATCGAGAGACACCCACAGCCGATGCAGGTGGTCAAGCGTTCGCGCAGCCCCTGTAGTAGAGCGATCCGTCGGTCGACGTCCTTGCGCCAGGAGCGCGAGAGCCGATCCCAGTCTCTCCGGGTCGGCACCCGATCGTCCGGGAGAGTCGCGAGCGCAGCCTGGATCTCGGCCAACGGGACGCCCGCGGCCTTACCGGCCTGGATGACGGCGATCCGGCGAAGAATCGCTCGCCCGTAGCGGCGCTGGTTCCCACTGGTTCGGCGAGAAGCGATGAGACCCGCGGTCTCGTAGAAGCGAAGAGCGGAGGGTGCGACGCCACTTCGCGCCGCGACCTCGCCAATGGTCAGCTCCGAAGTCATGCTCTTGACTTAAAGATTACTTGAGGTTTTATCCTCCATCCATGTGGCTCGAGCGTGGCCACGCCCGACGTCTCACACGTCCGAAGGAGGAGACATGGCAGTCACAGAAATCGACGAGCTCGTACGGGCGGCGTCGCTCTCCGAGCTTCGAGCCGCAGGGCGGCTCGTCGTCAGCGTGGGCGGACATGCGCTCTGCTTGTTCGCAGACAGCGACGATGTTCACGCGGTCGACAACCGCTGCCCGCACATGGGCTTTCCGTTGCATCGCGGCAGCGTTGCGGACGGCATCCTCACATGCCACTGGCACCACGCACGCTTCGATCTCTGTTCCGGTGGCACGTTCGATCAGTGGGCAGACGAACTCCAGCGCTTTCCGGTCGAGCTCCGCGGCGACGACGTCTACGTCGACGTGACCCCGCGCGAAGATCTCGTCGCGCACCAGCGCAATCGGCTACGCACTGGACTAGAGCGGGGACTTCCGCTGGTGCTGGCGAAAGCGACGATCACGTTGACCGAGGCCAACCCGACAGGAGTCGAGGCATTCAGGGACGGACTCGACTTCGGCGTCGAGCGACGGGGAAGCGGCTGGGGACGCGGCCTCACGACGCTCACGTGCTTCATGAACCTGGTGCCGTGGCTGGATGGAGAGGACGTCCCGGTAGCGCTGTACCACGGACTCGCAGACGTCAGCGCAGAGGCAGCCTGGGATCCGCCGCGCTTCCCGCTCGATCCGCTTCCATCAACGGAGGTCGATCCGGTGGCCCTCGGCCGCTGGTTCCGCGGCTTCGTCGAGGTGCGCGACGCGGAGGGCGCGGAGCGCGCCCTCGTCTCGGCAGTGCGCGCGGGCGCGTCGCCAAACGAACTTGCCGACATGCTCTTCGCGTCGGCGACGGACCACCGCTACCTCGACTCCGGCCATGCACTCGACTTCGTCAACAAGGCCCTGGAGGCCCTCGACGTCGCAGGCTGGGATCGAGCCGCAGCGGTACTGGCCTCGCTGCCCGCACAGATTGCACATGCGCGGCGCATGGAGGAGAGCAACGCTTGGCGTAATCCCGTCGATGTCGTCGATCTGCTCGAGAGCGCCTTCGAGCTGATCCCAGACGCGCTCGAAAGGGGCGAGCCTGTGAGGGGCAGCTGGTCCGGTCGCTCCGACCTCGTTGAGTCCGTGCTCGGAGACAACGCGGGTACCGGCGTGGAGGAGCTGCTCCGGGCTCTCCGCGACGGCGCATCCGAGGTCGAGGTGGGCTCTGCGGTTTCATTCGCAGCTGCGACTCGCATCGCGCGTTTCCCGACAACGAACGAGTTCGGTGACTGGGACACGGCGCTGCACACCTTCACGTTCGCCAACGCGGTCGAGCAGGGCCTGCGGCGCTCACCGTCGCAGGAGCTCCTTCGTGGCGTGTTCGATGCCGCAATGAGTGTCTACCTCGACCGCTTCCTAAACGTTCCCGCCACGCGGATTCCACAGGCCAAGGACCGCGCAGATCCCGACACGCTCCTCGACGACCTGCGGCGGCTCGATAACAAGAAGCAGCCCGTCGACGAGGTGAGTGTGGTCGTCGCGTCCTTCCTGAATGCGGGAGGCGATGCCGATCGACTCGTCTCCGCTCTCGGCGCGGCACTGATGCGTGAGGACCGCAACTTCCACACCATCCAGTGCGTCGAGGCCGCGGTTCGGCAACACGAGCTGCTGCGTGGCTCCGTGGAAGCGACACTGCCGCTAATCGCCGCGGCGCGCTACCTCGCCGCACACGCCACGACAACGCGCTCGCAGCGGCAGACGTTCGACATCGCACGTCGGCTCCACCGCGGGGAGAAGCTGTACGAAGACGCAGATTGAGTTTCCGAGCCTCCCGCAGCGCACCGGCTCGTGGTCGTCGATTCCCCCCGAAAGGGGGACGAGACAACGGGTGGTTCGGACGAAAACCTGAGTACCCAATCCTCCCCAGTTCTTCCCCCTCTGAGCGGCCGTACCCAGCGGCCGCTCTTCCTTTAGTGGGGGACTGGGCTCCCCACGAAACTCGAACGCGTTTGGGGCCCCGCCGTCCCAGAC
>JBOHAY010000340.1:0-12084 GCA_050697935.1 Gaiellaceae bacterium
TCCTCGTGCAGCTCGGCGCCGGCATCGAGGGCATCGGGTCCAACGTCCTGCACATCGAGGGGGTCGACGCGCTCGGTGGGGGCGAGTTCCGCATCGGGCCCGAGCACGTCGAGGTGGCGAGCTTCGCGGCGCTCGCCGCGCTGACGGGAGGCGACGTCACGATCGAGGACGTCGAGCCGGACGACCTCATCGCGATCGTTCCGGCCTTCCGCAAGCTCGGCATCGCGTTGGACGTCACGGATCGGCGCGTCCGCGTCGCGCCCGACCAGGACCTCCAGATCGTGGACGACCTGGGTGGGCAGATCCCGTCGATCGCAAGTGGCGTCTGGCCGGCCTTCCCGGCAGACCTCACGTCGATCGCGCTCACCTGCGCGACGCAGTCGCACGGAACGGTCCTCATCTTCGAGAAGATGTTCGAGAGCAGGCTTTTCTTCGTCGACAAGCTCGTCTCGATGGGGGCGCGGATCATCCTCTGCGATCCGCACCGCGTCGTCGTCACAGGCCCCGCCACGTTGTACGGCGAGCGGCTCGAGAGTCCCGACATCCGCGCGGGAATGGCGATGCTCATCGCCGCGCTGTGCGCGAAAGGAACATCCACGATCGGGAACATCCGCCAGATCGACCGGGGATACGAGCGGATCGACGAACGACTGCAGGGACTCGGCGCGGCGGTCGAGCGTTCAGAGCTGTGACGAACGCGAGCGCAGCCCGGATCACGCTCTCGAGTGGGGGAGAGAGTCGTGTCGCGACCGGAGTCGCGGTCCTCGACCATCTCCTCGAGGAGCTCGCACGAACCGGCGGGTTCGAGCTACAGCTGGAGATCGCGCCGGATGAGCCCGAAGCCGAGGTCGGTCAAGCTGGAGCCGCTTTCGGAGAGGCGCTCGTCCCGCTCCTGGCAGCCGGCGGCGCGTCCGGGCGCGGCTTCGGGATCGTGCCGGCCGACGAGGCGCTCGCGATGGTTGTGGTCGAGGCGTCGGGAAGACCACTGGTCGCCTCGAACGCCGACCTCACCTCGACAAGGGCCGGCGGGCTCCAGACGGACCTCGCGGCAACGTTCCTCCACGACCTCGCCGAGTGCGCCGGGCTGACGATCCATGTTCGGTTGCTGGAAGGCGAGAACTCACAGCATGTCCTCTCGGCGATCTTCAAGGCGCTCGGCGTGGCACTTGCGCGCGCCTGCTCACCTTCCTAAGTGTGCGAAAGGGGCCCACGTGGCAGAGAAAGAGGTCGTACGCACGGACCGGGCGCCCGGGCCTTTCCAGGGCGCGCCGTATAACCAGGCGATCAGGGTCGGCGACTTCGTCTTCGTCGCAGGGCAACTCGGGCTGAGCCTCGAAACGGGTCAACTTGCCGGCGCAGGCGTTGCGGAGCAGACCGAACAGATCATGGCGAACCTCTCCGCGATCCTCGAGGCGGCGGGAAGTGCGCTCGACAAACTCGTGAAGACGACTGTGTTCTTGATGGATCTCGGCGACTTCGCCGCGATGAACGAGGTGTACGCGAAACATGTCGGCGATCATCCTCCGGCGCGCTCGACGGTGCAGATCTCGGGCCTCCCGAGCGGCGCGCTCGTCGAGATCGAGGCGGTCGCCCACATTTGACGAGTGGTGGCATCGGGAGTTGGCGCTGGCTTCTCGTCGGTGCTGGCTCACGATTCTCGGTCTCGGCTATCTCGCAGCTGCTCTTTTCATCCCGCGTGAGATCCACGAGGCACCGACTCGGCCCGCGATCGTCGAGACGACCATCACGCAGCGTTCGCCGTAACGCGCTCTCCGTCGGGGCAGAATGAGCCCATGCGGGCCGAGGAGGTCATCGCCACCCACGGGAACACCGACTTCGACGCCTTCGCGGCGATGCTCGCTGCGCGGCTCCTGTACCCCGGAGCTGTCGTCGCTCTCGGGTCGCTCAACCGCAACGTGCGCGACTTCTACCGTCTTCACGCCGACGAGCTGGGCGCGATAGCGGAGACGGGCAGCCTCGAGCTGGACGCGATCAAGCGGCTGGTCGTGGTCGAGGCGACGACTGCTTCGCGGCTCGGCGAGCTCGAGCCCGTCGCGCTGGATCCGGCTGTCGAGAAGGCGCTCTTCGACCATCACGGCGAGACCGGAGCCCCCGAGTGGGTGCACGAGGAGGCCGCTGTGTTCTCGACGGACGGCGCACTGACGACGACACTCGTCGGCATCCTCGCCGAGCGGGAGATCCTTCCGACGCCGCTCGAGGCAACGGCCTTCGCGCTCGGGATCCACGAAGACACCGGATCGCTCACCTATGCCTCGAGCACGCAGCGCGACGCGGACGCTCTCGCATGGTGCCTCCGCCACGGCGCGCGCCAGGATCTCGTCGCCGCCTATCTCCATACACCACTTTCAGCCGGCGAGCGCGACCTCTTGCACGGCCTGATGGACGCACTCGAGCCGGCCGACGCAGGCGGGGAGGAGGTGCTCCTCGCAGCGATCGCGTGGCCCGAGTACGTGGAAGGGGTCTCGAACCTGGCACACAAGATCGTCGATCTCACGGATGCCCGCGCGCTCGTGCTGCTGGTCGAGATGGACGCTCGTGTGTTCGTCGTCGCTCGAAGTCGAACCGACCGCATCGACGCATCTGTCCTGGCCGCTGCGCTCGGGGGCGGAGGTCATCCGCAGGCGGCGTCGGCGATCGCTCGCGTGGGGCTCGAGGAGGCACGGGCGATGATCTTGGAAACACTGGCACGAGCACTGCGAGAGCCGCGCCGCGCACGCGACGTGATGTCCACGCCGCCTCGCTCCGTCGGCCCAGACGAAACCGTTCGCTCAGCGATGACGCTCTGTCAGCGACACGGGCAAAGTGGCGTGTTCGTCGTCGAGAACGGACGAGTCGTTGGCGGCGTGAGCCGTGAAGATCTCGACAAGGCCGTCGGGCACGATCTGTCACACGCACCCGTGCGCGGAATCATGAGCAGTCACGTCGCCGTGACCTCCGAAGACGCTCCGCTTGCCGAGCTGCAAGCCCTGGTCACGACCGCCGAGGACGGCCGGGTCGCCGTGCTTCGGGACGATGACCTCGTCGGCGTGGTCAGCCGCGCCGATCTGCTCCGTGCGCTCGAGGGGGTCGAACCCGCACCGGCGACCGAGGGGGGAAGCGTTGCAGAGGAGCTCCGCGCTCTCGAGCAACTCCAGCCGATCGTCGAAGCGGTGGCACTTCGCGGCGATCGGGCGGATGGCGTCTATCTGGTGGGTGGGACGCTTCGCGACATTCTCCTCGGTGAGGAGAACTTCGACATCGACATTGCTGTCGAAGGCGACGCGATCGCGTTCGCGCGCGCTCTTGCGTCCGCGCTCGACGGGCGTTTCACGCCGCACGACAAGTTCGGCACCGCGATCGTGTCGTACGGCGACGGCGAGCGACTCGACGTCGTGACAACGCGAACCGAGTTCTACGACGCGCCGGGAGCGCTTCCGACTGTCGAGCGGGCGGCACTGAGCGAGGACCTGCGCCGCCGCGACTTCACAATCAACGCGATGGCGGCGTCGCTGAAGCCGGCGGACTTCGGCCACCTCGTCGATCCCTACGGCGGTCGCTCGGATCTGGCGACTCGCGTGCTTCGGGTACTCCACAACCTCTCGTTCATCGACGATCCGACGCGGATCTTCCGCGGCATCCGCTACGAGGCCCGTTACGGCTTTCGCTTCGACGAGCACACGACGCGTCTCGCGCGGGGGTGTATCGAAATGGGGCTCGTGGGGGATCTCTCGTCCGTTCGGCTGCGCGACGAGCTCGTCCAGCTGCTCGAGGATTCCGGTGCACCGAGCGGGATCGAGCGACTCGGGGAGCTAGGCGTCGACCGGGCGATTCATCCGCATCTCCGCGGCGATCCCGATGCAGCCATTCTCTTCGAGCGCGCTCGCGCGCTGCGGGAGGAGCTTCACGTCGGCGTGCCCGTGTGGAGGCTCGGCGTTGCCGTGCTGGCCCGCCACATGACCTCTGACGAGGCGTTCGACTGGCTTGACCGCTTGAAGGTTCGTCGTCGCGACGTGGACAGGATCGTCGGGGCGATCACGGTCGCGCCCAGGATCGCCGAAAAGCTCCGCGAGAACGAGCTCGATCCGGCCCAGGTCGTGGCGCTTGCAGATCCGTTCGCGCCCGACGCACCGCTGCTCGCGCTTGCTCGGGAACACCACGACGCACTGCGCGACTACTTCACTCGCCTGCGCTCCGTGAAGCTCGAGATCGGCGGTGCGGACCTCATGTCGATGGGCCTCTCCGAGTCGCCTCGAATCGGCGAGGTGCTGGCGGAGCTCCGGCGCCGAAAGCTGAACGGCGAGCTGGGAGGACGCGAGTCGGAGCTGGCTGCGGCCCGCGAGCTCATAACGGCCACGGTGACACCGTGACCGTGGCTTCGGCTCACGAGATCGAGGTCCGCTACCGACGGATTCGCGAGGAGGTCGGACCGGCGGTCACCGTCGTCGTCGCGACCAAGTACGTCTCGGTCGACGAGATGGCTGTGCTCGCAGACGCGGGCGTCGACGTTGTCGGCGAGAACCGAGCTCAGGACCTCGAGCGCAAGCACGCGATCTACGGTGACGCATTTCGGTGGCACTTCATCGGCCATCTCCAATCCAACAAAGTGAAGGTAGTGAACGCGATCTGCGAGCTCGTGCACTCGCTTTCGTCTGATTCGGCGGCTACACGGCTCACGATTCCGGCGTTGCTCGAGGTGAATCTCGCGGGGGAAGAGACGAAGTCCGGGATCCCGCCAGAGGAGATCGGCAGTTACGTGGAGCGGTACCCGCTCATTCGCGGCTTGATGACGATGCCGCCGCTCGCAGGTGACCCCGAGGCGTCGCGACCATACTTTCGCCGTCTCCGGGAACTGGCAGCCGAGCATGGTCTGCCCGAGCGCAGCATGGGGACGTCGCAGGACTACCGCGTCGCGGTGGAGGAGGGTGCAACGCTCGTGAGAGTGGGCGCGACGATCTTCGGATCCACTCAGGGCTAGAATCGCGCGGTCATGGGGTTCACCGATCTCTGGAACCGCACGCTCGTGTACTTCGGCATTGCCGAGGACGAGGAGTGGGACGACGACGGTCACCAAACCAACGAGCAGCTCGAGGAGGACTACCGCCGTCGCGAACGTCGGAACGTCCGGCGACTCCCGAGTGCGACCGACGCCGACGACGAATGGCCCTCGGAGGAGGCGCCGCGGCGCGAGCGATCCTCGCGGCTCCGCAGCGTCGACGCGCCCTCACCGGCGAAGGTGCACCTGGTCGTCCCGAGGACGTTCAACGACGCGAAGCAGATAGCCGATCGGTTCAAGGCCCAGATTCCGGTGATCCTGAACCTCCAGAGCGCCGACACGGAGCTCTCGAAGCGGCTCATCGACTTCGCAAGCGGTCTCACGTACGCGCTCGACGGCAGCATGCAACGCGTCGCCGACAAGGTCTTCCTGCTCACCCCCCGTGACGTCGAGCTGTCGGCTGAAGAGCGGGCACGCGCCATGGAGCGCGGCGGCTTCTTCAATCAGGCGTAGCCGGGGGCACCCCTCATATTCTCAGCTCCGTAGGAACCCCGCCCGCCGCGGCGAACACGCCTCCGATGGGCGTCTACGCCTTCTCAGCCCTACTCGCCGACACGGCTTCGTCGTTGCAAAGCTTCGTGTCCGTGTTCGTCGGGATCTACATCTTGCTGATCTTCGCGTACGTGCTGCTGTCGTGGATTCAGCTTCCCTATTCCGGTATCGCCGCAACTGTGCAAAAGTTTCTGGACGAAGTCTGCCGTCCGTACCTTGGTCTTTTCAGAGGCCGTATACCGTCACTCGGGCCACTCGACCTGTCGCCGATCGTGGCCGTTGTCGTGCTGCTCGTTGCGGAGAGGATCGTCAACCGCCTCATCGGGGCACTGCTGTAGGAGGTCCAATGCCGCTCACTCCAGTTGAGATACGCCACATCGATTTGCGCCGCGCGTGGTTCCGGGGCTACCGCAAGCCCGGCGTCGACGGCCTGCTCACCGAGATCGCGGACAGCTTCGAGGAGGTGTGGCGCGAGCGGGCCGATCTGTCCGATCGTCTCGAAGAGCTCGAAGCCGAGGCTGGCAAGCACCGAGAGCTGGAAGCGCTCCTACGCTCGACGCTCGTGTCAGCAGAACGCGCGGCTCAGGACATGAAAGAGCAGGCGCGTCGCGAGTCGGACCTGATCGTCCAGGAGGCACACGCGGAGTCGCGCAGAGTTACGCGCGAATCGGCCGCTGAGAAGCGGCGGCTCGAGGAGGACATGGTCAAAATCCGCGCCCAGCTTCGCGCCGCGCTCGAGTCGCTCGGTGAATGGCCTGGCGAGCCGGATGCCGCCGAGAAGGAGGGCGACGTCTCGGAGACCCGCCCTGCAATCGGGGAGGTCGCGGACAGCGGGATCCGCAAGGTCGCAGGATAGGCGGCATGTGCCACGTCGGGATCAGCTTGCGCGACCTTTCCCCGAAGGAGGCCGGGGTCGTCGCGTGAGCATGAGTACGACCTCGTCCTGACACACGGATTATCCTTCGAGCCGTGAGTCGCCCGCGCACGAGCCTGCGGTTGCGCGTCGTTCCCGGAGCACCGCGTCCCGGGATCGTCGGTCGGCACGGCGATGCCTGGAAGGTTCGCGTCACGGCTGCTCCGGAGGCGGGGAAGGCAAACGACGCCGTGCTCGATCTTCTCGCGCGCACGTTCCACCTGCCGCGGCGAGAGCTCGAGCTGACTGCGGGAAAGGGCTCGCGTGACAAGGTCGTGGTAGTCGGAGGATTGACGAGCGAAGCGGCCGACGACATGCTCGCCGCTGCCGCAGAGCGAGATCGATGAGCATCGACTTCGATCGCTTTCGCCGCGAGCTCGAGTCCGAGCAGGCTCGCCTTCGACACGCGTTGACCGCCGTGAACCACGAAGGCTCGTTGATCGAGGAGACCGGAGACCTCGCGATCGGCTCGGGCGATCACCTCGCGGACAGCGCGACGGACACCTTCATGCGAGAGCTCGACGACGGTCTCGGGGAGAACGCGACGCACATCCTCGAGGAGATCGAAAGCGCGCTTCGGCGGATCGACGCCGGCACGTACGGCGTGTGCGTCGCGTGTGGACGTTCCATCGGCGAGGAACGGCTCGAAGCGGTCCCGTACGCGACCTTGTGCATCGACGACAAGCGCGCGCTCGAGCGAGGCCGATGAGCGAGCCGGCACGGAACGACTCCTCGTTGGTCGACGTCCGAATCGGGTCGACGGCGAACGCCCTCCAGCCGATCTCGAGCGCGGAGCGCTCACTGGCCGCAGGCTCGGCTCAATGGGTCGCTCTCCTCCTCGTCGCGGGCGCGGCGATCGTCGCCGACCAGGTCACCAAGCAGGTCGTCGGGCGCACGCTCGCGCTCGGCGAGAGTGTCGCCATCACCGGCCCGTTCTCGATTCACCACGTCCAGAATTCCGGGATCGCATTCGGGCTCTTCGCGAGCCGCACTGTGCCGGTGATCGTGGTCACCGGGCTCACCGTGGGACTGATGCTCTGGTTCTTCGCGCGTTCGGGAAAACGTCATCCGGTGCTCCCGGTGGCCCTCGGGCTCGTCCTCGGCGGGAGCATCGCGAATCTGATCGACCGCGTGCGACTCGGGCACGTGACGGACTTCCTCGACCTGGTCGCGTGGCCTGCGTTCAACCTCGCCGACACGTTCATCGTCGTCGGGGTCGCAATCCTCTTCGGCGCGCTCGTCCTCGGCGACCGATCGCACAGGATGCACGGCTCGCGCGATGGCGACGCTTCGCTTCTCGGTCGCTGACGAGGACGCAGGCTCGCGCCTCGACCGAGTGCTCGCCGCGCGAAGCGAGATCGCGTCGCGTTCGGTCGCCGAGCGTCTACTCCTGGAGAGCGCCGTTCTCGTCGACGGCACAGTTCGACCCAAGAGCCATCGCCTGCAGGCCGGCTCTGTGGTCGACGTCGAGCTTCCTGTTGTTTCGGGAGGACTTCAGCCGCAGCCGGCAACCGTTCCAGTGCTGTTCGAGGACGAGCATCTCCTCGTTGTGGACAAGCCGGCAGGTCTCACCGTGCACCCGGGCGCGGGTGTTCGCTCCGGGACACTCGCAGGTCAGCTCCTGTCGCTCGGAGCCCGCGGTGGCGATGATCCCGAGCGACCGGGCATCGTCCATCGCCTCGATCGGGAGACGTCAGGGCTGCTCGTGGTCGCTCGGTCCGAGCAGGCGCATGCCGCGCTGCAGGACGCGATCCGCCGAAGAGCGGTGGAGCGCCGTTATCTGGCGCTCGTCCGTGGGCGTCCTCGTTCGCGAACCGGTCGCATCGACGCTGCCATCGGCCGTGATCGCCGGGATCCGACCCGGCGGTCGCTCGACACGGACGAGCCCCGCGAGGCCGTCACGCACTTCGAAGTGCTCGAAACGATGCCTGCCCATGCTCTGCTCGACGTGCGGCTCGAGACAGGACGGACGCATCAGATTCGTGTTCACCTGGCCGCGATCGATCTCCCGGTCTCCGGTGACGTGCAGTACGGCGTGAAGGGGGACCTCGGGCTCGAGCGGCAGTTTCTGCATGCGCACCGGCTTCGCTTTCCGCATCCGGGCACCGGCGAGGAGGTCACTGTGACGTCTGAGCTTCCATACGATCTGAAGACCGCTGTCGACCGCGCTCGCGCTTCGTAGGGGCCGGGCACACCCGACCCCGAGGCGAGGCGAGCCTCGCCACTACGGCTACAATCCGGCGGTTCTGTTCCTTCGACCCGGCGAACCTGCCGAGGCGGGGGTGCCGCAGCTCTGCGCGCGGTTCCGCCCGGCCCGCCGGTGAATGACCCGTCAACCACCAAGAAAGGGGCTGATCACGTGTCAGTCGTCACGATGCGAGAGTTGCTGGAGGCCGGCGTGCACTTCGGGCATCAGACGCGCCGCTGGAATCCCAAGATGCGCCGCTACATCTTCGGCGAGCGCGGCGGGATCTACATCATCGATCTCACCAAGACCCTCGAGCTGCTCGAGGAGTCGTATGAGTTCGTACGAAACGTCGCCGATCGTGGGGGAACGGTTCTCTTCGTCGGCACGAAGAAGCAGGCACAGGATGCCGTCAAGGAGCACGCCGCCCGCGTCGGGATGCCGTATGTGAACCACCGTTGGCTGGGCGGCCTCCTCACGAACTGGCGCACGATCTCCGAGCGAATCGCCTACCTACACGACCTTCGCCGGCTCAAGGCCGACGGACAGCTCGACCTCCTGCCGTCGAAGGAGCGCATCGCGATGGAGGCCGACCTCGAGAAGCTCGAGGCGAACCTCGGTGGTGTCGCGGACATGAAGCGGCAGCCGGACGCCGTGTTCGTCGTCGACCTGAAGAAGGAGCAGCTCGCCGTGCGCGAGACGCGCCGCCTGGGCGTCCCCGTTATCGGCCTCGTGGACACGAACGCTGACCCCGACGAGGCGAACTTCGTGATCCCGGGCAACGACGACGCGATTCGCTCGTGCAACCTCGTCACCCGCGTGCTCGCGGACGGTATCGCGGCGGGGAAGATGAAGGTCACCGCGGCCCAGCTCACCGCAGAGGACGTGATGGCGGCAGAGGAGCCCACCGAGGCCGAGGCTGAGGTCGCCGCCGTCGATCCCGAGCCCGAGGCCGGACCCGAGCTCGAGCCGGCAACCGTCGCTGCCGAAAGCGGGGAGACCGAGTGAGCGCGACGATCAGCGCCTCGCTCGTCAAGGAGCTGCGCGACCAGACCGGTGCAGGGATGATGGATTGCAAGCGCGCCCTCGAGGAGACAGGAGGCGACCTCGAGGGCGCTCGCGTGCTGCTGCGCGAGCGCGGCATGGCGTCCGCGGGCAAGCGAGCGGGGCGGACCACGACCGAGGGTCTCGTCGGGTTCATCCTCGACGAGAACATCGGATCGATAGCCGGAATCGGTTGTGAGACGGAGCCCGTCTCGAAGAACGACGAGTTCCAGGCGTTCGGCATCAAGGTACTGCGCGCGGTCCACGCCGACGGCTCGGCGGTCGTCGAGAGCCTCGAGCAGGAGCGCGTGGAGCTGATCGCCAAGCTCGGCGAGAACATCGTGATCGTCGGAGCCGAGCGCTTCGACGCACCCGACGGGAACGTCGTCGCCGGATATGCTCATCCGCCTGCGAACAAGATCGGCGTCCTCGTGGAGCTCTCCGGCGGGACTGCCGAGCTCGCGCGTCAGATCGCCATGCACATCTCGTTCGCGGCCCCCGAATGGACGACGCGGGCGGATGTTCCTGCCGAAACCGTGAGCGCAGAACGCGCCATCTTCCTGAACTCGGACGAAGTGCAGTCGAAGCCCGAGGCCGCACGTGAGAAAATCGTGGACGGCATGCTCGGCAAGCGCTTCTTCGCAGCGACGCCCGGTGGAGTGCTCGTCGACCAACCCTGGATCCACGATCCGTCGAAGACGGTCGGCCAGGCAGTCGACGAGGCCGGCGCATCCGTCGCGCGGTTCGCGAGGATCTCGGTCGCAGGCACGTGAGCACCAGCACGGACGAAGTCGCGCAAGAAGTCGCGGCGACGAGCGGAACGCCGTTTCGTCGGGCGCTCCTGAAGCTCTCGGGCGAGGCGTTGCTCGGCGAGCGCGAGTACGGGATCGACCCGAAGACCGTGGTCGCGATCAGCGAAGAGATCGTCGCCGTGCACGAGGCCGGTACCGAGCTCGCCGTCGTGGTCGGTGCGGGAAACATCTACCGCGGAATGGCCGCCGCCGCGGAGGGGATGGACCGCGCGACGGCCGACTACGCGGGAATGCTCGCGACGCTCCTGAACGCGCTGACGCTCCAGGACGCGCTCGAGCGGCTAGGCGTCCACACACGCGTGCAGTCGGCCATCACCGTCTCCGAGGTCGCCGAGCCGTACATCCGGAGGCGCGCCATCCGGCATCTGGAGAAGAGCCGCGTCGTGATCTTCGCTGCCGGCACCGGGAACCCGTTCTTCACGACCGACACGGCGGCGGCGCTCCGCGCGCTCGAGATCGGCGCCGGCGCGATTCTGATGGCGAAGAACCGCGTCCAGGGTGTTTACGACGGGGATCCGCGCGAGGACCCCGACGCGCGCTTCATCCCCGAGCTGACGCACCTCGAGGCAATCGAGCAGGGGCTCAAGGTGATGGACACGACCGCACTCTCGCTGTGCATGGACAACCGGCTGCCCATCTACGTCTTCGAGCTCGCCGAGGGCAACATCCGCCGCGTCGCGGCGGGTGAGCGGGTCGGCACGATCATCTCCACCCCCTAGGAGGGCGTATGGCGGCAATCGAGGAATTCCTGGCCGACGCGAAGCGGCGCATGGACAGGTCGATCGAGGCGACACACCACGAGTTCAACTCGATACGCACGGGCCGGGCCTCGCCGGCGCTCCTCGACCGCATCGCGATCGACTACTACGGCACGCCGACTCCGCTCAAGAGCCTGGCCTCGATCGGGGCGCCCGAGCCCCGGCTACTCACGGTTCAGCCCTTCGATCCCGGCTCGCTGAAGTCGATCGAGCGCGCGATCCAGGAGTCCGATCTCGGGTTGACGCCGTCGAACGACGGGAAGATCATCCGGCTGCCCATCCCGACCCTCACCGAGGAGCGGCGCAAGGAGCTCGTCAAGGTGGTTCGCCGCGTGGCCGAGGACGGGAAGGTGGCGATCCGGAACGTCCGGCGCGACGTGATGCAGAACCTGCGCGAGCTCGTCACGAACGGCGACGTGGGCGACGACGAAGAGCGCCGCGCGGAGCAGCAGGTGCAGAAGATCACCGACGAGCACACGAAGTCGATCGAAGACCTCTTGAAGGTGAAAGAGGCCGAGATCATGGAGGTCTGACAGCTGCCCGACGATGCGGTAGCGGCAGCGAAGAGCGTCGCGATCATCCTGGACGGGAACGGGCGCTGGGCTGCGGCTCGCGGCCTTCCTATCGCCGAGGGACATCGCGAGGGAGCCCGGGCGCTGCGCCGCACGGTCGAGGCCGCGATCGACCTCGGAGTCGAGTCCCTCGCCGTCTACGCGTTCTCGACCGAGAACTGGGCGCGCCCGCCCGACGAGGTCGAGTCGATCTAGGACCTCTTGGACGAGACGATCGACCGCGAGCTTCCCGATCTCGCGAAGCAGGGCGTTCGC
>JBOHAY010000341.1:0-11284 GCA_050697935.1 Gaiellaceae bacterium
GCCCCAGAGAGTGCTGCGCACTTTCTGGGGGCCCCGGGTACGAGGCCGGCCGGGAGCCGTGGCCGGCGAGGCGCGCGCGTGAGCGTTCTGGTCCTCTCCGAGCACGACGTCCGTCGCCTCCTCGACATGCAATCGTGCATCGAGGCGATGGCCGAGGTGCTGGCCTCCCTGGCTCGGGGTGATCTGTACCAGCCGCTCCGCTCGATCGCGCGCCCGCCCGACGCCGGAACGCTGCTGGGGCTCATGCCCGGCTACCGCGGTGGCGCGACTCCCGCGTACGGGCTGAAGGAGATCGTCATCGTGCCCGACAACCCCGCGCGCGGGCTCGACACGCACATGGGCAGCGTCCTACTCCACGATGGCGAAACCGGCGAGCTCATCGCAGTCTTGAACGCCTCGCCGGTGACCGAGATCCGCACGGCCGCGGTGTCCGCCGTCGCGACGCGAGCGCTTGCGCGGCGCGACGCCCAGCGGGTCGCGATCCTCGGTGCTGGAGCCCAGGCCCGCGGTCACGTTCATTCGATGCGCGCCGTGCTCGACGACCCCGAGATCCGCATCTGGTCGCGCTCACTCGACGCCGCCGAGCAGCTCGCCGGCGAGGTCGGCGCGACGGTGTCTCCGTCGGTCGACTCCGCGTTATTCGGCGCCGAGGTGGTCTGCACGACCACGGCGGCGACGGAGCCGATCGTCGAGAAGCGCTGGCTCGCTCGGGGCGCACACATCAACGCGGTGGGCTCGTGCTTCCCGACGACACGCGAGCTCGACACCGAGACGGTGGCCCACTCGTCGTTCTTCACCGATCGCCGCGAGTCGTGCCTCAACGAGGCGGGCGACTACATCCTCGCGGCCGGGGAAGGCGCCGTCGACCCTGACCACATCAAGGCGGAGCTCGGCGAGGTCCTCGCAGGCATGCACCCTGGCCGAGAGTACGAGGACGAGCTGACCGTGTTCGAGTCGCTCGGGATCGCGGTCGAGGATCTCGCCTCCGCCGAGCTCGTCGTCCGGCGCGCGCGAGAGCAGGGAGTCGGGTCCGAGGTCGGGTTCTGATCCCGCTCGCCGACATCGAGCGCGCGCGCGAGCGCATCGCGGGAACAGTCATCCGGACTCCGCTCGTTCGCCTGTACACGGACGCGCCGGCGGAGATCTGGCTCAAGCTCGAGAACCTGCAGCCGATCGGCTCGTTCAAACTGCGCGGCGCTGCGAATGCGATCCTCAGCGCGCCCCGAGACGAGCTCGCAGCTGGGGTCGTCACGACGAGCACGGGGAACATGGCACAGGGCGTGGCGTGGATGGCCCGTGAGCTCGGGATCACCGCGACGATTGTCGCGCCCCACAACGCCTCGATGTCGAAGCTCGCGGCCGTGGAGCGGCTTGGCGGTCGGGTCGTTCGAGTCACCTGGGACGAGTGGTGGGAAGGGATGGAAGCGGGGCGCGTGGCCGGGGTCGACGGGTACTTCGTCCACCCGGTGAGAGACGCCCCTGTCATCGCCGGCAACGGGACGATCGGGCTCGAGCTCGTCGAGGACCTGGCCGAGTTCGATGCCGTCCTCATCCCGTGGGGCGGCGGCGGTCTCACAACCGGGATCGCAAGCGCACTGAAGGCGCTGCAACCGGAGACGAACATCTACGTCTGCGAGCCCGAGGTGGGCGCTCCCGTCACTGCCGCGTTCGCGAACGGAGGCGTGCCGGTGAAGGTCGAATACACGGCGTCGTTCATCGACGGCGCAGGGTCGGGGGCGCTTCTCCCGGAGATGTGGGAGCACGCAGAGCCGTTGCTCGCCGGCGCGTTCTCGATCTCGCTCGAAGATGCGGCCGCCGGCGTGCGACTCCTCCTCGAGCGGGGTCGGATCGTCGGCGAGGGTGCTGCCGGGCTTCCGATCGCTGCCGCCGTCGCCGGTCTGGCCGGAACCGGTCGCGTGGTGTGCATCGTCTCGGGCGGGAACATCGACCCCGCCCGCCTCGCCGCGATCCTCGAGGGCCGAACCCCGGATTAGCTCCAGAAGCTTGATGTTTCATATCAAGCCTCACTCAAGGCGCGGGAGATCTACTCTCGCGTCACGACTCCGGCGATCGTGGTACGAAGGCGCGCGGCGCGTGCGGAGATTCCACGAAACTCGTCGTCGTTCAGTGCGGCTCGCAGCCCGACCAGCTGCGTGTCGACGCGCGTGAGATCGACGTTGTCCAGAGTGGCCGCGAACCTGTCCCGGATCCACTCCAATGTTGCGAGGTCGCCTCGGACACCTGCCACATTTCGAGCCGTCGCGTCGACGAGAAGCTGACGCGTCCAGAGCTCGAAGCGCGCGCGGTCGATTTCAGTCGGGGGCCGATAGCGAAGCTGGAGATCGAGCGCCGACTGCGCGACGTCGATGGCTGCGTTCCCAGCGCGCACCCGATCACGAGCCGCGACTGCTCTGTCGAGGGCCACGACCGCCGAGCTCATTTCCGCGGCGATCCTCGGCGGCACGTGCTGTGAGCGGTAGTTCGTCCAGGCGCCGTCGAGCTTGGCGGCGCTCCCCGAAGCGGCCGTCCAGTTGCCCGCCCTGATTGCAGCGAAGGTTGCGTCTGCACTGACGGTCAGCGTTTCGAGCGCGTCGGGCAACGGGCCGTCGAGCGCGTCGGTGGGCACGGCGACCGCCATCGCCTCCACGTCGCCATCGGCGGCGGTGAAGAACTCGCCGTAGCCAGGGGCGAAGGTCTTGTTCTCGCGCGACCCATCCTGATGGAGCTCTCCTGCGACGATCGCTCCGTCGACCGAGTCGAAAGGCCCAGCTACGCGTTTGTCGACGGTCTTGACGGTGACCTCCTCGAACACCAGCCCCGGAGCGTTCTCGGGCCGGTAGACGTCCCCGCGCTTCGGATCGGCCGGCATGATCATCGCCGGAGGGGCTTCTTTGCCCGCGATCCACGTACCGTCGGTGTCGGCAATGAAGCCGTCCTCGTAGTTGAAGACGTCTTCGCCGAAGTACCACACCGACCCGTCGTCAGCCTGCGCGTAGTAGTCGAGCGCGACCTCCTCGATGCGCCCGTCGAGATACGCGAGATATTGGGAGACGAGCGTCTCGACCTTCTGGCCTTCGGCCCACTCGATGATCCGCGTCTCCGGCAAGAGCGTCGTCTCAGTGTGGAACGCCTTGTCGTCGACCATTCCGCTCAGGACCGCCGAATGGAGCTCGCTGATCGGGAAGAGCGGGTTCGTGATGGCGGTCGGGTTCGTGAAAGTGGGCGCGACGACATCGACGCGCTTGCTCTCTGAAGCGATCGGGAGCTTCCCCAGGTAGGCCGCCTCGAGCTGCTCAGCCGTCGGCTGTGGAATCGCGGCCGCGCTCGGGCTGCCACTGCTGTCGCGGGTGGCGTAGGCCATCAGAGCCGTGGCCAAGCCGGCCACGACCAGGACGAACACGAGCAGCGATGTGCGTGACATCAGAGGTCTCCTTTAGAGGGCTGGCCGCCGGCACCTTGAGTGAGAACGACCGACACGAATAACGTAGACGAGTCGAATGACCCAGTCGTGAACGCATTCCCTGAGATGGGTGTCCTCAAACGAGGCAAACATCGCTAGCTAGGTTGGAGCCATGCGCGCGATCTCGGTCACCGCCTTGCGGCGACTCGCCATCGAGGCGCAGAGCTACGCGTCGCGCTCGCGGAGCGGAACTCGTGGCGAAGTCGAAGCCACTATTCGCGCGCTCTCCTGCGTACAGCTCGACTCGATCACGGCCGTCGAGCGAAGCCACCGGATCACGCTCGGCTCACGGGTGGGCGCCTATCCCAGGGAGACTGTCTCGCGCCTGCTCGGGAAGGGCCGCATCTTCGAGTACTGGGCACACGAGGCATGTCTCATCCCCGTCGAGGAGTGGCCGCTCTTTCGGCCCGTGATGCGGAACGACCATCCGTGGCGTGGCGACGTCATCGGGAAGCACCCGCAGCTGGCCGAGGAGGTACGTGCGGCCGTGCGAGAGCGCGGGCCTATCGCGTCGCGCGAATTCGATGGACAGGGTGGCGGCGGGATGTGGAACTGGAAGCCCGCGAAGATCATGCTCGAGGCGCTCTGGAACAACGGCGAGGTCGTGATCGCCGGGCGCGTGAGCGGGTTCCAGCGCCTGTACGATCTCGCCGAACGGGTGATTCCACGCGAGGTGCTCGAGGCACCTGAGCCCGACGAGGAGACGCGCCTGAGAGAGCTGGTCGCGCGCGCCGTGCGTTCGCGCGGGACGCTCACCGAGGCGGGCGTCGTCGAGCACTGGCGTCTCAAGGGTGGGGTCGCGAGGATCCGCCCGGCCGTCGACTCACTCATCGGGGAGGGCGTTCTCGAGCGGCTCCGAGTCGAGGACGGGGAAGCCGATGTGCTCGTTCCCGCGGGCACCGATCTCGACCCGTCGAGGCCGAGCGCCGCGACGCTTCTCTCCCCTTTCGACAATCTCCTCTGGGATCGCCCGTTCGCGCGGCGCGTGCTCGGCTTCGACCATCTGATCGAGGTGTACAAGCCGGCTCCCGAGCGGCAGTACGGCTACTACGTGCTCCCGCTCCTCTGGCGCGACCGCATCGTCGGGCGAGCGGACCTCAAGTCGGAGCGACGAGAGGGGGCGCTCGTGGTCAGAGCGCTCCACCTCGAACGAGGAGTCCGTCGTTCAGCGGCGCTCGACGACTCCTTCGAGCGCGCACTGGATCGCCTGCGTCGCACCACCGGGCTCGAGCGAGTCGTGCGATGAGGCTCGTGTCCAAGAACGAAGCGCGCCGGATCGCTGTCCGCGCGCAGCTCCTCGACGGCTCGGCATCGGGAATCCTTGACACGATTCGTCGGATCGGCTTCCTCCAGATCGACCCGATCTCGACAGTCGCGCCCCCGCAGCAACTCGTCCTCTGGAGCCGGCTCGGCCCATACGACGTCGCGGAACTCGATCGGCTTCTCTGGGATGAGAAGAAGCTATTCGAGTGGAACGCGTACATCTGGCCGATCGAGGATCTCCCTCTGGTCAGAGCCCGTATGCGAAGACGGCGCACCAGGTACGTGTGGGAGCGGCGCGGCACGGAGTTCCTGCACAAGAACGCTGCGTACAAACGCTACGTCTTGCGCGAGCTCGAGCAGAACGGGCCGATGCTCTCGCGCGAGCTAGACGACGAATCGGTGCGAACCTGGAAGTCGCACGGCTGGTACGGCTCCCGCAACACCGCCGTTCTGCTCGAGATCCTCCACGGGCGCGGCGTCGTGGCAATCGTCGGACGGCGAAACGGGCAGAGGCTGTGGGATGTCGCAGAGCGCTGGTATCCCGAGACGGAGACCGTCGCACTGCGCGAGGCCGAGCGCGTACTCGCCGAGAAGCGGTTCCGTGCGCTGGGCGTCCGGCTTACCGCCCAAGGGTGGGAAGCCCATCCCGACGCGATCGACGGCCCTGTCCCCGAGCGCGTGACGTTCGTCTCCCCGTTCGATCGCTTGATCCACGATCGCGACCGCGCCGAGGCGCTCTTCGACTTCCGCTACCGCCTCGAGATGTACGTCCCGAAGGCGAAGCGCGAGTACGGCTACTACGTGCTCCCGGTTCTCCTCGGCGACCGACTCGTCGGCCGCATCGAGCCGCGCTTCGACCGCAAGACGAAGACGCTCGAGGTGCTGGGAGCGTGGGGAGACACGTCGAGAGCGGACGAAGCGCTGGCGAGCCTCGCAACGTGGCTCGGGGCGGACGTCCTTGACCGCGATGATGAACACATCTAATGTGCGTTCATTGCATTCGTATATGACTGCATGAGACATCTCACCATCAGACAGGTTCCACCCGACCTCGCCGGCGCACTCGACGTCGAGCGTCGTCGTCGCGGCACATCGCTCAACCGCACCGTCCTCGACCTCCTCGCACAGGCACTCGGTCTCGGATCTACGACGAAGACGAACGGCCTCGAAGCCTTCGCCGGAACGTGGACGCAGGAAGAGTTCGATGAGTTCGAGGCTGCAGTGCAGTTCACTGAGCAAATCGACGAGGAGCTCTGGCGCTGAGCCGCTACAGCCTCGACACCTCCGCATACAGCCAGTTCAAGCGCGGAGAGCAGGGGATCAAGAGGCTCATCGAGGAGGCCGAGTGGATCGGTGTGCCTACGGTTGTGCTCGGCGAGCTCTGGACCGGATTTCTCGTTGGAAGAGAACGCGCACGAAACGAGACCGAGCTCGCCGAGTTCCTGGCAAGTCCTTTCGTCGAAGAGCTGCCGCTCGACCGGCATGTCGCGCGTACGTACTCAGAGATCGTGACGGACCTGCGAGTCGCGGGGACCCCGCTCCCGACGAACGACATCTGGATTGCGGCCACGACCGCACGCGCCGGCGCGCCTCTTCTGACGTTCGACGAGCTCTTCGGGAAGATCGCCCGCATCGGGACGATCCTGCTCCGAGCCGACCCGGACTAGAACTATCGTTCCCTGCATGGAGTTCGAGACGCGGGCGATTCACGTCGGCCAGGAGCCGGACACGGCCACGGGCGCGGTGACGACGCCCATCTACCAGACGTCGACCTTCGTGCAGGAAGCCGTCGGTGTCCACAAGGGCTACGACTATGCGCGCGTCGCCAACCCGACTCGCACCGCTCTCCAGGAATGCCTCGCGTCACTCGAAGGCGCCGCGCACGGGCACGCGTTCTCGGCGGGCCTCGGCGCCGTGACGACGCTCATGCATTTCCTCGCACCGGGCGATCACGTTATCGCGGTCAACGACGTGTACGGCGGCATCTACCGCATGTTCACGCAGGTGTACGAGCCGAAGGGATACCGCTTTACCTTCCTGTCGGCGAACGAGGTCTCCACCGGGCTCGCGGCGCACCTGGACGAGCGGACGCGGTTCGTCTGGCTGGAGACGCCGACAAATCCGGCGCTCAACATCGTCGACATTCAAGCGGCGTCCGAGACCGCACAGGCGGCCGGCGCTCTCGTGATCGTCGACAACACGTTCGCCACGCCGTACCTCCAGCAACCGCTCGCGCTTGGCGCGGACATCGCTCTCCACTCGACGACGAAGTACATCGGCGGCCACTCCGACGTCGTAGGCGGTTTCGTCGCGACGAACGACCTTGCGATCTCGGAGCAGCTCGCGTTCCTGCAGAAGTCGCTCGGCGCGGTGCCGGGGCCGTTCGACTGCTGGCTCGTCCTTCGGGGCGCGAAGACCCTCGCAGTCCGCATGGACCGGCACTGTCACAACGCCGCAGTGGTCGCGAGCTTTCTCGAACGGCATCCACGTGTGGAGCGCGTTCTCTACCCGGGCCTACCCACGCATCCGGGCCACGAGATCGCAGCGCACCAGATGCGCAATTTCGGAGGGATGGTCTCGTTCCTCCTCGAGGACGAGCAGGACGCCGTCGAGCTCGTGGCTAAGACCCGCATCTGGAAGCTCGCCGAGAGCCTTGGGGGTGTCGAGAGCCTCATCGAGCATCCCGCACGGATGACCCACGCATCGACGGCCGGATCACCGTTTCCAGTCCCGCCTACCCTCATCCGGCTGTCCGTCGGAATCGAATCGGCGCACGACCTGGTCGCCGATCTCGACTCCGCGCTCTCGGCGTGACGATCGAGCCGATCGACCTCCATCACACCTCGCCGGGGATCATCGGCTGCTACGTCCTCGAGACCGAGGACGGCCCCGCGCTCTTCGACTGCGGACCGACGACCTGCGTCGAGCACCTCGAGGCTGGGCTAGCCGAGCGTGGGCTCGAGCTGAAGGATCTGCGACACCTCCTCCTCTCGCACATCCACCTCGATCATGCCGGCGCGGCAGGCGCGCTCGTCCGCGCGCACCCCGGGTTGCAGGTGCACGTCTCCGAGATCGGCGCCCCGCACGTCATCGATCCGTCGAAGCTCGAGGCGAGCGCCCGCCGGCTCTACGGCGACGCGTTCGACGAACTCTGGGGCGAGCTCGTGCCGGTGCCGGCCGAAAACGTCCACATCGTCGGTGACGAGGTCATGGGGCTCGAGTGCTTTCCCACGCCGGGGCACGCCTCACACCACGTGTCGTACCTCGACGCGCAGGGCACGCTCTACGCGGGTGACGCCGCGGGCGTGCGCGTCGGGGGTGGCGCATTCGTGATGCCGCCGTGCCCTCCTCCGGAGTTCGATCTCGGAGTGTGGGAGACGACGATCTTCGAGATCGAGCGCCGTGCTCCGGACCGTCTCGCCCTCACCCACTACGGCGCATTCGACGATGTCGAGGCACACCTGGCGACGCTGCGCGAGACACTGAGCCGGTGGGCTGAGTGGGTCGAGAACGGGATGGACGAGCCGACATTCGTTGCTGCAGCCCGCCACGACGTCTCGCAGACGGACCCCGAGCTCGCCGACGCGTACGACCGCGCCGCGCCGTACTGGCACCAATTCCGCGGCATCGAGCGCTACTGGCGGAAGCGTCGCGACGCGGCAGCGGTCTAACCGCCTCGCCCGGGGAGCGCGTGCGCCTCGAGGTCGGCCATCGATACGAACTCGAGTGCCGAGGCATGGGTCGCCTCCAAGACGACGGGCGCGGCCACGCCAGCCTCGAGCGCCTCCTGCCAACGAGCGGCGACGACACACCAGCGATCGCCCGGCCGTAGTCCCGGGAACATCCATTGCGGCTGGGGAGTCACGAGGTCGTTCCCGCGTGACACCGAGAACTCGAGGAACTCCTCGGTCATGACGGTGCAGACGACGTGGAAGCCGACGTCGACACCTTCCGTTCGGCAGTACCCGTCGCGGAAGAACCCGGTGACCGGATCGAAACAGCAGGGCTCGAGCGCGCCACCAAGGACGTTCACGGCTTCAGCCTAAAACGTCAGCGCGTCCGGTGTCTGACACCGCGCACGAGTCGCGGGACCGCAAACACGCATGAATACTCAGAGAAATGTTGCGTTCTTAACAATCGGTGTCAGACACCGGTCCCTGCGCCGTCCTTGTCGACGCGGAGGGAAGCAGACACCGGTCCCTGCGCCGTCCTTGTCGACGCGGAGGGAAGCATCGTCCTCGAAGCCGAGAACACCGTCGTAACCGAAGGGCACTGTCTTGGCCACGACGAGACGAACCTCATCCGCGCCGCCAGTGCGCGGTTCGACGCTGAGTTCCTGAGCGGCTGCACGCTGTACGCGAGCACGGAGCCGTGCGCAATGTGTGCTTGCGCGATCTACTGGAGCAACATCCGGCGGGTGGTCTTCGCCTTGAGCGAAGCCGAGCTGCGCGAGATCGTCGGCGGCAGCGAGAGCCCGGCTCTGGCTCTACCGTGTCGTGAGATATTCGCGCGAGGCGAGCACGAGGTCGTGGTCAGCGGACCCCAGCTCGATGTTCAGGCGTCGGCGGTACACGTCGGGTACTGGGGAGGCTGAACGGAAGTCCGCCGACTGCCCTACGCCGCCCAACCGGTGACGAGCCAGCGGCCTCGACGGAAGCGCGCGGTCATCAGCGTCAGCCGCACGAGGATAAGAATGACGAGCGCCGCCCAGACCCCGCGGATCCCCCAGTCACCGGCGAGTGAGGCGATGAGCACACCCGCGCACGCGACGAACGCGGCCACCATCGAGCCCGCGAGGAAAGGCCCGTCACCCGCGCCGATCAGGATCCCGTCGAGCGCGAAGACCGCACCGTTCAGCGGCTGCATGATCGCGAACAGCGGCCACAGGAGCGCCGCTTCGTCGAGGACGGCCGCATCGCCCGTGAAGGCGCGCGGCAGCAGGTTCGAGAGCACGAGCATCAGCGCCGCGAAAGCCACGCCGAGCCCAACGGAGAGCCAGATCATCCGCTCGCCTGCGCCATAGGCCTCGTCTCGCCGGCCGCCGCCGAGCTCGCGTCCGACGATGATCTGCCCGGCAATCGCCACCGAATCGAGGACGAGCGCGAGGAAGATCCAGAGCTGGAACGCGACTTGGTGCGCCGCGATCGACGCTTCCCCGAAGCGCGTCGCAACGGCGCCGGCGAGGACAAAGGAGCCCATGAGCGCGGTCGTGCGGATGAAGATCCACTTCCCCAACGACAGCACTCGGCGCGCGAGAGCAAGCTGCACGCGCATCTCCCCAGGGTGCAGCCGCCGGACGATCACGACGATGAATGCCGCGCCCATCCCGAGCTGCGCGATCGCGGTACCCCACGCCGACCCCTCGATCCCCCAATTGAACCCGTAGACGAAGAGAACCTCGAGCACGAGATTGACGACGTTTCCCGCGATAAGGATCAGGAGCGGCGTTCGGAGATCGGCCACTCCGCGGAGATAGCCTTGCCCGCCGAGCGCGAGGAACGCGGCAGGGAAGCCGACGGCCGCGATCCTCAAGTAGGTGACGGCGTAGTCGGCGGCCTCGCCCTCACCGCCCATGAGCGAGACGAGTGGCTCAGCGAGCACCGCGAGCAGTGCCGACACGGCAATCCCGAATGCAAGCGACAGCCACACGGCCTGTGCGCCCAGCCTCCGCGCGGTCTCGACCTCGCCCGCGCCCCCCGCGCGAGCGACCTGCGCCGTCGTCCCGTACTGGAGGAAGTTGAAGATCGCGAAAAGCCCGCCGAGGACGGTGAAGGCGATGCCGAGCGCGGCGAGCTGGGACCGTCCGAGATGCCCGACGATCGCCGTGTCGACGAGGAGATAGAGCGGCTCCGCCGCGAGAGCGCCAAGCGCGGGAAGCGCGAGCCTGGCGATCTCGCGGTCGTATCTCGATCGAAGCCTCACACGCAGACGCCACCCTTTGCTTCACGAAGCTCGAGACCCTTGTAACAAGTTGTCACTTGTGCCAGATCGCCCTGAAAGACACGGAAAACGGGCTTGTAACAACTTGTAACTTGGCTTCGAGCCGGCACCGCCACGTCCGCTCGCACAGCTGCGGCGCGCTCGCGATGCCGAAGCGTCACGCGGCGTTGGCTTCGATCGTCGCCTCGTACGCCGCGACGTAGTTCGCCACCATGTTCTCCGGCGAAAACCGCTCCTCGACCTCACGGCGGATCACGACGGGATCGAGCGAGTCAGCGAGCTCGAGGACGGACGGATCCTCCATGTCCCGGTAGTTGTCGACGACGACGCCCGTCCTCCCGTGATCGACGATCTCGGGAACGGCACCCCGCCGCGTCGAGATCACCGGGGTTCCACACGCCATGGCCTCGATCATCATGAGACCGAACGGCTCCTCCCAGTCGATCGGGGAGATGAGCGCGCGGGCGCCCATCAGGAGCTCGACCTTGTCGGCGTGCCCGACTTCGCCCACGTACTCGATCGAGCCGCCGAGATGGGGTCGAATGAATTCGTCGAAGTAGCGGATATCGAGCGGCTCGCGGCACTTCGCCGCGATCTTCAACGGCAGCCCCGTCTCGAGAG
>JBOHAY010000342.1:0-7659 GCA_050697935.1 Gaiellaceae bacterium
CGTGGTAGTGGTGGAAGCCGAGATATCCCGGCGGCATCACGACAGCGTTCACGCCGAACGCGCTCACGCCGAGGGGCTTGCGTACCTTGCGGAATCCATAACCCTCACCGAGCTCGTCGATCGAGCCGAAGTTGTGTGTCATCCGTCGCTACTCCTTCCCGGCAATAGTTGCGCACGAGCGGACTCCGCCAACCCGCAGATTCCGATCGCGCAAGGATCCCTGAAGGCGGCCGCGTATGCGGCCGCTGTGTGTTCCGCATCAGTCGCCAAGTAGGTGGTCGGCTGTTCGCCGCAGCCCCTCTTCGAGCTCGATCCGCGGCTCGAAACCGAGCAGGTTCCTCGCCTCGCTCACGTCTGCCCACGAGTTCCGCAGATCGCCGGGGCGGGGCGGCAGGTAGCGGCGCTCGACCGGCTTCCCGAGAAGGCGGCCGATGGTCTCGGCGAGCGCGTTCACGCTCGTCGGAGCTCCGCCTGAGATGTTGAAGATCCGTCCACTCGCGCCCTCGGCGTCCGCTGCGAGCAGGTTCGCCGCCACGACGTTGTCGACATACGTGAAGTCTCGCGACTGCTCTCCGTCGTCGAAGATCGTCACCGGCTCCCCGGCGGCGATAGCAGTGATGAAGAGCGGGACGACTGCTGCGTACTGCGACGTCGGGTCCTGCCGCGGCCCGAAGACATTGAAATAGCGCAGCACGACTGTCTCGAACGAGTGGTAGATGCGGCTGAAGCTCACGCAGTAGCGCTCGGCCGCGAGCTTCGCGACTCCGTAGGGCGAGATCGGGTCGGGCGCCATCTCCTCGCGCAGCGGAAGCTCGGGCTGATTGCCGTAGATGGACGACGAGGAGGCGAAGACGACGCGGCGCACACCCTCGTCGCGCGCGGCGAGCTGGACGTTGAGCGTCCCTTCGACGTTGACGGCGCTCGAGGTCAGTGGATCCTGGACCGAACGGGGAACGGACCCGAGTGCGCCGAGGTGGAACACGATCTCCGTCCCGCGGACAGCGTTGTGGACGCGCTCGTAGCTTCGCAGCTCTCCCTCCACGACCTCGACGTCGAGCCCGGCGAGATTCCGCCGGCTCCCGGTCGAGAAGTTGTCGAGCACACGGACGTCGTCCCCACGGGCGAGGAGCGCGCGCACGATGTTCGAGCCGATGAATCCGGCGCCGCCGGTGACCAGCACTTTCATCGCCCCACCTCGGCGACGACGTGGAAGTTTGCGAAGAGCGTGCCCCCTTGGCCCGGCGTCCGAAGTCGCGTGGAATGACCGTCGATCGTCTCCGCGATGCCGTTGAGCGCAGCGACGAGCGGCCGTGCGAGCACGCCGAGATGCATACGGCGAAGAGCGAGGCTGGCATTGAGCGAGATGATCATGGCGATGCAGGCAGTCGTGCCTGAGGCAGGCGCCACGCTAACTGACGCCCACGTCCCGTTCTGGAGGAAGAGCTTCTCCAAACCGGCGTGCGTCCAGCGCCAGTAGTCGGTCGGCGACGGGTGGTACGGCATCACGCCGTGGGTCGACGCGAGGACACGGCCTCCTGCGGCGGTTGCGCGGCTCAGCTCACGCACGGCTCGAGCCGGATCGTCACAGTGCTCGAGCACCTGGTTGCAGAGGATGACGTCGAAGCTCCCGTCGTCGACGGGCAGCTCCTCGACAGACCCTCGTAACTCGGCGCGCGGGTTGTCGACCGGGTCGACCCCGACATAGGCGGCGGCGTACTTCGTGAAGAGCGACTCATAGGGCTTCGCACCGCAACCGACGTCCAGCACGCGGTAGCGTCCGAGCGTGGCGTACGCATCCTCGGCTTGCTCGCGCAGCCAGCGAACGAGCGGCGCCCGCACCGCATATGTCGGCATCGACCGCGGCGGATCGAGATACGAGCTAGCCACCCGTGTCCTCCTCGACGGTTGCCGCTCCTGCCGCGGCTAACCCGAGCAGGAGGCACGTCGCTGCCTGCAACGGGATGCCCGCGACGATCCCGAGCGACGCCCACTCTCCAGCGAGCGTCAGGAGTGCGCACAGCACAACGAGACCGGCTCCCGAAGCCCACGGGCTCGGCCCATGGATCGCTGTTCGCGACGCCAGGACCAGCCCGGCCGCGCCAACGGCAAGCAGCAAGAGCAGACCGATCACTCCGGCGTCGGCGAGCATCTGGATGTAGAGATTCTGGACACCCCACTCGCGACCTTCTGCCGGGAACGCAAGATCGACGACGTCCGGAAAGCGCTCACGCGCGTCCGGGACATACGGCTCGAAGACGTCCGGACGCGATGAGCGCTGCCAGCCGACGCCGGCGATCGGGCTGTCCTGCCAGATGCGGAGGCCGATGTAGGCGAGCACCGTCCGCTGCGAGTACGTCTCGACACCGATCGGAGGCTCGTCGCCCCGGACCCCGACAAAGCGCAGGAAGTCTTCGAGAGCGTCCCCACGCACTGCGGTCACACCGCCCGCGACGGCTACGACGACCACGACGAGAGCGAGCACCTGGCGTGCGGACGGCGCGAAGCGCCGGCGTGAAACAAGCCAGAGAGCCGTGGCCCCGACCGCGAGCCCGCCGGCGGCTGCGACCGAGCCCGCAACCACGAGACCCAGCATTCCTGAGGCGAGCGCAACAGAAAAGAGCGGCGCTGCGGGAATCCGCTTTCGCCCTGCAACAATCCCCGCGGCCGCAAGCGAAACGCCGAAGGCTGCCAGCGCCGCGAGATCATGGTGCCCGAGAAACGACGGCTGACGCCAACCGGGGTTCCACGCTCCGAAGACGTCGAGCCCGAAGAACTGGAGAAGTGCGACGCCCACAGCGACGGCGCCCCACGCGACGAGTCCACCGACCACGATCGTCAGATCTTCCGCGCGGCGCACGAGAAGCGGCACCGCTACTGCGAGGAGCGCATACTCACCGAGCTTGAGGAAGCTGACGAGGTGATCGTCGAAGAGCGCGTCGTCGAGCGAGGCCGGCCTGAAGGTCGCAAACGCGAGCCAAGCGAGAAGCGCGACGCCGGGAACCCAGAGGAGCCGGGCCGGCTGCAGGCGCGCGAGGCCGAATCGCGCAGCGGCGACGATCGCGGCGACCACGACGACGAGCACGACTGCGTCGGAGAGTCGCACGTCGACAGAGGTGGAGCCGACGTCAACGTTGACCTCGGGCTGGTAGCGCTCGTGGAAGAACAGGAACGGAATCGAGGCTGTGAGCACGAGCGCCCCGAGGGCTTCACGATCGACGAGGCGGCGGAGGGGGGACGGCATTCGCGAGCTCTCGAGCGACGGGGTCGCCACCGCGCCACTATAAGGCGCAGACCTGCGGGGTCAGACCCCCGGACATGCCACCCCGAGACGTGGCCCCGCTTCTGACTCCCTCGTCTCCAGACGTTCCAGCCGGGGGTCGTGGCACGTCGGGACATGGCCCGGGGTCTGACCCCTGCTCCTAGACTGACTGTCCGATGGCTGCTCGCCTGCTTCGGCGCCGGTCCGCGACGGCCGCATGGATCTACGCCGCTGTTGCATGCGGCATCGTCGGGACGATCATTGCGGCGCGCATTCTCGGACTCGAGGAGTTCGGCGTCTTCGCGACCGCGCTTGCCGCCGTCGGCTTCTTCCAGATCCTGCTCGACCTGACCGTCGAGGAGTCGCTCACGAAGTACGGCTTTCGGTACGTCGCCGCCGAGGACTGGGGGCGGTTGCGGCGGCTCTTCCGGCTGATGCTCCTGCTCAAGATCGTCGGCGGGACGCTCGCGACCGTCATCCTCGTCGCTCTCGCACCGTTTGCGGACGAGATCTTCGGTGCCGACGGTGTCGGGCAGGCGCTGGTCGCGGCTTCGCTCCTGCCACTCGTCCAGTCGACCGAGAACGTGGGCGCGACCGCGCTGCTGCTCCACAGCCGCTACGACCTGCGCGGTGTTTACCAGGCCGGCTCTGCGGGTCTCCGGTTGCTCGCCATCGTGCTTGCCGCGCCGCTCGGCGTCACCGAGACGCTCGTCGCGATCGTCGTCGCGCAGGCGATCGCCACCGTCGGCATCTCGATCGTTGGGGTCGTTGCGCTCCGTCGCTTCCCGTCCGCGCCGGCCCGTGAGCTGGGTGACGACGTCTCAGAGATCCGCTCGTTCGTCGTGCAGTCGAGTGTCGCGACGGGTGTGATCTCGGCACGCACGACCCTCGTGCCGCTCGTGCTCGGCATCGTCGCCGGCCCGACGCAGGTCGGCCTCTTCCGGATCGCGCAGACCCCGCAGACCGGTCTCGCCGCAGCGAGCTCACCCGCTCGCCTCATGATGCTGACCGAGCAGACGCGCGACTGGGAGCAGGGCGCGCGGGCGAGCGTCCTCGCCGGGGTGCGAAGCTACTCGAAGTGGGCCGGAGCCGTGATGGTTGTCACCGTTCCGGTCTTCTTCCTCGCGATGCCGTGGTTGATCGAGGTTGTGTTCGGCTCGGAGTACGGCGCTGCAGTGGACGCCGCCCGCATCGTTCTCTTGGCCGCGGCAATCCATTTCACGATCGGGTGGACGAAGTCGCTCCCCGTCACGATCGGTCGCCCACGCCTGCGTATCGTGACGCACGGGCTCGAGACGCTGGTCGCGATTCCGCTCGTTGTGGTTCTCGGATCCGAGTGGGGGGCTACCGGCGCTGCCGTTGCGGTGCTGGCATCGACCGTGGTGTTCGCGGCCTCCTGGCTCGTGGTCATATCACGCTTGCGTACCGAGGTCGCAGCGGCGGAGCGCTCGGGCGGAGCGGCACTTCAGTCGTGAAGGTCGTCGTTGTCTCGGGTATCTGGCCACCGGACCCCGGCGGCCCCGCTAGTCACGCCCCCGCGCTGGCCGAGTTCCTTCATCGACGCGGACACGCTGTCGAGGTTGTGACGACTGCCGATGCGACGCCGGCGGCCCGCACGTTTCCCGTTCGCTGGGTCTCCCGGCGCTCATCGCTCCGGCACGTGCGCTGCGCGCTTCTCGTTCGCCGTTGCGCACGTCGCGCTGATGTCGTCTACGCGACGAGCATGATCCGGCGTGCAGCGATCGGGTCTCGGCTTGCGCGGCGGCCGCTCGTCGTGAAGCTCGTCTCGGACGAGGTCTTCGAGCGCGCGATGCGGAGTGGGCGATATGGGGGCACGCTCGACGAGTTCCAGCGCGTCGGCGGTGCGAGGACCCGTTTCCTGCGGAGAACGCGAAGTGTCGCGTTGCGCCGCGCGCGCCATGTGTTCTGCCCGAGCGCGTACCTCCGAGGCGTCGCTCTCGTGTGGGGTCTCGTCCCGGAGCGCATCTCGGTGCTTCCGAACCCGCCTCCGCCGGTACCGGCAATGCCCGCACGCGATGAGCTTCGAAGAGAGCTCCAACTCGAGGGTCACGTGGTTGCGTTCGCCGGAAGACTCGGTCCCCAGAAGGCGCTCGGAGTCGCGCTCGCGGCGCTCGCGGCGGTGCCGGGCGTCACGCTGGTCCTGGCGGGTGACGGCCCCGATCGCGCTGCGCTCGAAGCCCGGGCCACCGAGCTGGAGCTCGAGGGCCGAGCCCGCTTCCTGGGGAGTCTGTCGCGGGAGCAGGTCCTGCGCCTGTTCCGAGCAGCCGACGCTTCGGTTCTTTCGTCGGCCTGGGAGAACTTCCCACACACGGTCGTGGAGGCGCTCATGGTCGGGTGTCCGGTGATCGCGACCTCGGTGGGCGGGGTTCCGGAGGTTGTTCGCGACGGCGAAAACGGCCTCCTCGTGCCGCCGAACGACGTCGCTGCGCTTGCCGGCGCGATGCGACGGTTCTTCGAGGACGACGAGCTTCGACGACGACTGGCAGCGGCCGCGTCGTCGTCCGTAGCCGCGTTCACCGAGGAAGCGGTCTTCGCCCGGATCGAAGAAGAGCTCGCGCGGGCGGCGGGATCGTGAAGAAGAAGCTCCTCATGGTCGGCCGCATGCGGTACTCGCTCCCGCTCTCTCCGTCCCTCGAGCAGAAGTTCGACGCGCTGTCGAAGGAGCTCGAGGTCCGTGTGCTCGCGAGTGATGCCGGTGGGCACGGGCAGGACGCGCGGTTTCGGCTCGCTCGACGAATGCGCCCGCGTTCGTTGGACGGCCCGATCTTCTACGTGCTCCTTCCTTTCCGTGTCGCGCGCGAGATCCGCGACTTCAGGCCGGATGCCGTTCTCGCGCAGGGCGCCCAGGAGGCTGCGCTCGCGAATCTCGGCCGGAGGTTGGCGCGTATGCCGACACGGGTGATCGCCGACATCCACGGCGACCCCGCTGCGCCCACCCGCCTCTACGGCTCCCCGTTTCGCAAGGCTCTCGCACCCCTTGCGGACTGGCTCGCGCGGCGTGGGCTCCGCGACGCGGACGGTGTGCGCACGATCTCGGCGTACACGTCGGGCCTCGTCCGGGAGGCGGGAGTAGAGCCGACCGCGACCTTCGCGGCGTTCATGGATCTCGAGCCGTTTCTCGAGCAGGAGCCACGGCCTGTCCCGCAGCGCCCAGTCGCGCTCTTCGTCGGAGTGCTCGAGCGCTATAAAGCCGTCGACGTGCTCGCGGACGCCTGGCGCCTCGCCGCACCGCAGGTGCCCGACTCGACCCTGCACATCGTCGGGCGGGGTGCTCTCCACGATGTCGTTGCGCGGCTGGTAGCCGAGCTCCCCGGGCAGACACGCTGGACCGAGGTGCTGCCCGCGCCCGAGGTCGCTCGCGCCCTCGACGACGCGACTGTGCTCGTTCTCCCGTCACGCTCGGAGGGCCTCGGGCGCGTCGTCGTGGAAGCGTTCTGCCGAGGTCGCGGAGTGGTGGCGAGCCGTGTCGGCGGCATACCGGACATCGTCGAGGACGAAGTGAACGGCCTCCTCGTGCCGCCCGGAGCCGCGACCGCGCTTGCTGATGCCCTCGTCCGCGCGCTCTCGGACAGAGAACTCGCCGACCGACTTGGTTCCTCGGCGCGGGTCGCGGTCGAGCCGTGGCTCGCGACGCCCGAGGAGTACGCGGGCCAGATCCGAGAGCTCGTCGAGAGCGTCCTGGCATAGCCACGATTACGGGTCCCAGCGCATGAACCACATGTGCGGACCGCCGTCGGGCGCATCGGTGTGCTCGACGACGCGGAACCCCATGCGTTCGTACAGCGGCACGTTGCGCGCCGTTCCGGTCTCGAGAAAGACGCTCGCTCCGTCCGCGAGCGACGACCCTCGAGGCTACTCCGCGCGCGGCGGATACGTCCCGTGCGGCCCGGTCGTCTCCGGTGAGAAGCAGTCAGGCCTCGGCTCGCGCGCCTCCCGTGCGGACCGGGAGGCGGATTCCCGGGCCGCAGGTCGTGGCGGACGTATCCTCGGCGAACAGCTCGTCGATTACGCCGAGCTCTCCCCGCCCCCAGGCCTCCTCGTAGAAGCGACGGACGAGCTTACTGTTGTCCGCTTGTGTCACGCCTGCGGCTAAGTATGTCGACGGAGGGCGGCTCCACGACGATCCAGGCGAGCCCAGGCACATGACCTTTGGATGCCTACACTCACGCCGATGCGCGCGTACCGGACGATGCAGCTCGCCAAGAACGGTCTGTACCGGGCGACAGGCGAAGCCGTGAAGGGCGTCGGTGCACTCGACGGTAGAGCCGACCGCAGCTTGCGCGTGCTCATGTACCACAAGGTCAACGACCTCTCGCCGAATCCCATCACGGTTCCGACGGCCGTATTCGCGGAGCAGATGGCGCTCCTCGATTCGCTCG
>JBOHAY010000343.1:0-4117 GCA_050697935.1 Gaiellaceae bacterium
GCCGACAGCCTTGCCCTCCGCCAGCTCGCAGGGCGCGGGGCCGACCTCGCGAAGCCGCGTCACGTCATCCACTTCCTCTACTTCGCGGACGAGAACGATGCACGCACCGCCGCCGACGCGCTCGCGGAGGCAACCTGGAGGACGTCCGTACAGCCGCCGACCGAGACGGTCGCTCAGTGGTGCGTGCAGGCCGACGCCCAGCGCACTGTGGGACCGGACACGGTTCCGGCACTTCGCTCGTGGTTCGAGAACGTCGCGGCGGAGCATCACGGCGAGTACGACGGGTGGGAGGCCGCGTCCAAGCCGTAGCGGTCGGAAGTCGGTGTTCGACACCGATTTGTAAGACGGACGAGTCGTAACGAGCCGCTACCCTCCGAGCATGCTCTTCGCACGCAAGGCTGCTGCGATGCCCTCCACCGCCGAGGCCCTTCCCGGGCGTGACACGCCCGTTGTCGTGCCCGGCCGGCACCTCGTCCTCGACACGCCCATCGGCCCACCGTTCCCCGACGGAACGGAGCGGGCGATCTTCGGCATGGGTTGCTTCTGGGGAGCCGAGCGCATGTTCTGGCGCGCCCCAGGCGTCTACACGACCGCAGTCGGCTACGCAGCCGGCTACACGCCGAATCCGACGTACCAGGAGGTCTGCACGGGCCGTACCGGCCACAACGAGGTCGTCCTTGCCGTGTTCGACCCGCAGCAGACGAGCTACGAGGCGATGCTTCGCATCTTCTGGGAGGAGCACGACCCGACGCAGGGGATGCGGCAGGGCAATGACGTCGGCACCCAGTACCGTTCGGGTATCTACTGGACGTCCGAAGCCCAGCGCGAGGCGGCGCTGGCTTCGCGAGATATGTTCCAGGATGAGCTCTCCCGCGCGGGCTACGGCGCAATCACCACGGAGATCGTCGAAGCGGGCCCGTTCTACTACGCCGAGGACTACCACCAGCAGTACCTCGAGGCGAACCCGAACGGCTACTGCGGCCACGGCGAAACGGGCGTGACCTGCCCGGTGGGCTTCGGCGTCCCCGCGACGAGGTGATCGTGACGACGTTCACGATCAGCGGGCAGGAGACGCTCCCGATCTGGATCCTCGCGAACCTCTCCAGGCCGAACCAGATTCCGATCGTGAACGTGGTCGCGGTGTTCGTGATCCTCCTCTCGATCATCCCCGTCTGGATCGCGCAGCGTCTCGCGTCCGGGGCGGGGGCCGGCGGAAGGATCTAGCGAGCGGTCACGAAGACGTTGCGAAGCCGATCGGGCAGCAGACGCCGGTTCCGCCCAGCCCGCAGTAGCCGTTCGGGTTCGCCTCGAGGTACTGCTGGTGGTAGTCCTCGGCGTAGTAGAACGCGCCTGCTTCCGCGATCTCGGTCGTGATCCGGCCGAACCCGGCTGCGGAGAGCTCGGCCTGGAACATCTCGCGCGAGGCAAGTGCCGCGTCGCGTTGCGCCTCTGTCGTCCAGTAGATCCCGGAGCGGTACTGCGTGCCGACATCGTTGCCCTGGCGCATGCCCTGGGTCGGGTCGTGGCCCTCCCAGAACACCCGGAGCATCGCCTCGTAGCTGGTCTCGGCAGTGTCGAAGACGGCGAGGACGACCTCGTTGTGCCCGGTTCGCCCCGAGCAGACCTCCTGGTACGTCGGGTTCGGAGTCATCCCGGCGGCGTATCCGACCGCTGTCGTGTAGATGCCGGGTGCCTTCCAGAACATCCGCTCGGCGCCCCAGAAGCAGCCCATGCCGAAGATCGCCTGCTCGGTTCCTTCCGGGAATGGAGGGGTCAGCGGAGTGCCGAGGACGAGATGCGCAGTAGGGACGGCTATAGGCTCGTCGCGACCGGGAAGTGCTTCCGCAGGCGACGGCATGGCGGTGGACTTCCGCGTGAAGAGCATGCGCTCACAGTAGCGGCCGAGGTCGTTTCGTTACGGCTTGGCGGAGGCTTCCCAGCCGTCGTATTCGGCTTCGTACTCTGCCGCGATCTGCTCGAACCACGCCCGGAACGCTCCGACGGTCGCGGGGCCGATGACCCGATAACCCTCGGAGCGGAGCGACCACTCCACGATCTTCTCGTCCGGTGGGTTCAAGGTCGTCTCCCACTCGGCGCGTTCGATCACCTCGGCTGCAGTGCGCGCGTCGGTCTCCTCCGTGAAATACAGGTAGTGGATGACGTGCCTGGGCTTCGTCAGGTCCGCGCCTCGTGCCGTGAGCTGGCGCAGGACGAGTTGGTCGGTCTCCTGCGGTGTCGACGGAGCGCCTTGATTCCGGATTCGGTCGAGGAAGCCCATTAGCCTGCGCAAGGTCGAAATCTGCGGGCGCGGATTTCGGTCGCGCGACGACCCCCGTAGGCGTGCGCTTCGCGGCCGCGGCATGACTCGTTCACATCAAGTTTCCTCCAGCGTTGCCAACGCCTGCTCGAGGTCGACCCACAGCTCGTCGGGGTCCTCCAGGCCGACCGAGAGTCGGAGCAAACCGGGCGGAACGCGCGCACCCTCCCAGCGGGCGCGAGCCTCCATTCGCGAGGTGACGCCGCCGAGGCTCGTCATGTTCACGATCGTTCGCGTCGCGGTCTCCACTCGTCGCGCGGCGTCGGCGTCTGCGACGTCGAAGGAGAGGAGGGCTCCGAAGCCCGGGTAGCGGACGGTTGTGACCCCGGAATGGTCGCGCAACAGCCCTGCGATCTCCGTTGCGCTTGCCGTCTGGCGGGCGACGCGGACTCCAAGCGTGCTCAGCCCGCGCATGAGGATCCACGCTGTGTCGGCGCTCGTCACCGGGCCCGTCCGTGACCGGAACTCGAGCAGCCGCGCCGCGTCCTTCTTTCGCTTGCAGACGACGACGCCGACGAGAGCATCGTCGTGCCCTGCGAGGAACTTGGTCGCGGAGTGCATCACGAAGTCGCAGCCAAGCTCGAGCGGCTGGACGTACAGCGGCGTTGCGGCGGTCGCGTCGCAAACCACTGGAGCGGGATGGGCAGCGCAGGCCTCGAAGTTGGGCATCGTGAGAAACGGGTTCGAGGGAGCTTCGACCCAGATGAGATCGACGCTCTCCGGTGGCGAGCCTTTCTGGTCGTACTCGACGTGGTGCAGCCCCCACCGCTCGAGCTCGTCGAGCATGACGCCGGTTCCGTAGTACGCACCCTCAGCAAGTGCGACGGTCTGACCGGGGGAGAGGTAGGTCATGATGAGGGCGGTCGACGCCGCCATGCCGGACGCGAAGAGGAGCGCCTCTCCGCCGTCGAGCTCCCCGAGCCGCCGCTCGGCCTCGGCCACGGTCGGGCTCGAGTAGCGGGAGTAGGTGAACTCGCGCGGCTCGCCGTCCTCGTATGGCCACGTCGTCGAGCGGTCCACAGGAGTTGTTCCCACGGAGCGACGCTATCAACGGCGTTGCAGGGTTAGGCTCCAAGTCAATGGGAGAGATCCACGACACGACCGAGGCCAAGCTCCGCTGGCTCGAGGAGCTGAGCGAGGAGTCGCTCCACCCGGCGAGCGAGAAGCACGTCGCGCGCCAGCGCGAGCGCGGGAAGCTCCTCGCGCGCGAGCGCCTCGAGAGACTGCTCGACCGAGGCTCGTTCGTCGAGCTCGACCGGTTCGTCCGGCACCGTGAGGTCGAGTTCGGGATGCGCGACAACCGCCCCTGGGGTGATGCGGTCGTCACCGGGTACGGGACGATCTTCGGCCGCAGGGTGTTCGTCTTCTCACAGGACTTCACGGTCTTCGGCGGATCGCTTTCGGAGGTCTTCGCGGAGAAGGTCTGCAAGGTCATGGATCTCGCTGTCAAGTTCGGGTGTCCCGTGATCGGGATCAACGACTCCGGCGGAGCGCGGATCCAGGAAGGAGTCGTCTCGCTCGCCGGCTACGCGGAGATCTTCTGGCGAAACGTTCAGGCGTCGGGCGTCGTTCCCCAGATCTCGTTGGTGATGGGCCCGTGCGCGGGCGGAGCGGTCTACTCACCAGCCATCACCGACTTCGTGCTCATGGTGGAGGAGACGTCGTACATGTTCATCACCGGTCCCGATGTCGTGAAGACGGTGACCGGCGAGGACGTTTCGTTCGAGGAGCTCGGCGGGGCAGGCACGCACGCGACGAAGTCGGGCGTCGCGCACTTCACCGCTCCCGACGAAGAGACGT
>JBOHAY010000344.1:0-8393 GCA_050697935.1 Gaiellaceae bacterium
TTCGAGACGTTGGCTGCGGCAGTGAGCAAGTTCTGAATCGCGACCCATGCCCATGGCATCGATCTAACGGTCATGGCTCGTTGAAGGTCTTGTGCCGCAATGACTACCGCCTGAAGCTGAAGCTCCACTTGGCTCTGAAAGACGCGCAGCAGCGGCAGTTCCACGAGGTCAGTTCATCATGACGGATCTATTTCGCCAAACCCTCCTAGTAGGGACCCCTCTCTCCAAGGGAAGCCGGCTCCGGAGTTCGCGACAGCCTCCCCGACGACTCATTTCGGAGGCGGCATCGCGAATGCTGGAACTGGATTTACGGTGCGGATTGATCTCTGACACCGGAGGGAGGCAGTCCCAGAACTGAGCGATAGCGCTGATCGACACCGAGCTCGAGGCGAGCCCCACCGCATCGATCGAAGCGGGACCCCGGCAGGAAGCAGACTCGCGAACGTCCACACATCGAAAACATGGTTGCGCGGCGAAAGCATCGAGCGCACGTGTGTCGCCCAGACTGTTGTGAGAACCTGCCCGATCAGACCGAGGAGATCACGACTCTCGAGCGAGGGCCTTTGTGGAAGCAGCGGCAAGAATTCGAAGTCTTCGGCGCCGGTCGACCAGCTGAACGCGAACGTACTGGATGTCCTGACGATTTCTGCGCTTCTCGCGGGGCTGCGGTTCCTCGAGCGGGCTCGTTGCCGGCCCCTCGTCGAGAGATCGCTGCATTCCCCGACCGGTTGAGGACTACGATCTCGGCGTGAGCGAGAGCACGGGTGGGTTGAGTCACGTCGGCGATGGCGGCGACGTGCGCATGGTCGATGTGGGCTCGAAGCCGCTCCTGCGGCGCCGTGCGGTAGCGCGGGCAGAGGTCCGCATGGCCGCGGAGACCGTTGAGATACTCCGCGCGCTTCCCAAGGGCGATGCGCTCGTGACCGCGCAACTGGCCGGGATCATGGCCGCCAAGCGAACCTCCGATCTCATCCCCCTCTGCCATCCGCTACCTCTCACGCACGTGGATGTTCGAGTCCTCGTCGGGGACGGCGCTGTCGAAATCGAAGCCGCTGCCGAAACGACCGCGTCGACCGGTGTGGAGATGGAGGCTCTGGTCGCCGTAACGGTGGCTGCGCTCACGGTCTACGACATGGCCAAGGCGGTCGACAAGGGCATGGTCATCAGCGAGATCGGGCTCGTGGAGAAGACGAAGGAACCTCTGTGAGGGCAGGCGTGCTGACGGTCTCCGACGGCGTTCACGCGGGCATCCGCGAGGACCTGAGCGGCGAGGCGCTGAGCGAGCTCCTCCGTGCAGAAGGGTTCGATGTCGTTCGGCGTGTCGTGCCGGACGAGGAAACAGCCATCGCCGACGCAATCGTCGGCCTCGCAGAGGAAGAGGTGTTGCTCGTAGTGACAACGGGAGGCACGGGATTCGCGCCGCGGGACGTAACTCCAGAGGCAACCCGAGCAGTACTCGAGCGCGAGGCGCCAGGGCTCGCCGAGGCAATCCGCGCGGACGCGATCGCGCGAACGCCGCACGCGCTCCTTTCCCGGGGCATCGCGGGGCTCCGCGGGAAGACGCTCGTTGTGAACCTTCCCGGATCCCCCGGCGGCTGCCGGGACGGCTTCGCCGTTATCAAACCGGCGCTCCGACACGGGCTGGAGCTCGCAGCGGGCGACACGACGACCGCTCACCGACAGACGTGACCGCTGTTTCCACGCCGCTGCCCCGGCGCCTCGCGTCGCTGGTCCGAATTGAGCACACGGTGTTCGCGCTCCCGTTCGCATACGTCGGAGCGTTTCTCGCGGTCCTTGGTTGGCCTGGCCTCGCGAACATCGTGTGGGTGACCATGGCCATGGTGGGAGCGCGTACGCTCGCCATGGCTCTCAATAGGCTCGTCGACGCCGAGCTCGACGCTCGCAATCCCCGTACCGCAACCCGCGAGCTCCCGAGCGGGGTTCTCACGCGTGGCCAGGTTCTCGCACTGTGTGCGGCAGCTCTCGCGCTCTTCATCATCGCCATCTCCCAGCTCGACCCGGTCGTTCGCTACCTCTGGCCGATCCCTGTGGCGATGTTCGTCGTCTATCCGTATCTGAAGCGGTTCACGTGGCTCTGCCACCTCTGGCTCGGAGCCTGTCTTGCGCTCGCCCCGATCGGCGCGTGGCTCGCAGTGTCGGGAGCGGCGCCGTGGGAGGCGTGGGCAATCGGTGGGGCAGTGCTGCTCTGGGTTGCCGGCTTCGACCTCTTCTACTCGCTCTTCGATCTCGAGCACGATCGCCGCGAGGGCCTCCACTCGTGGGCAGTGCGCTTCGGGGAGCGCGGGGTGTTTCGGTGGGCGCGCGTGTTCCATGTCGGAGCCGTCGCGCTGCTGGCGGCGGCCGGAGCGGGGCTCGGCATAGGCCTGCTCTATTGGCTGGGCGTGGTTGCGACAGCTGTCCTTCTGGCGTACGAACATTCGATCGTACGCCCCGGCGAACTCCGTCGCCTCGACGCTGCGTTCTTCACCCTCAACGGTGTTATCAGCGTGGTCTTCTTCGCCTTCGTCGCACTCGACGTCCTCGTCTGATGATCCGGGCGCGTGGTCTCGAAAAGCGGTACGGCCGCCGCCGTGTCCTCGTTGGCGTTGACCTAGCCGTGCCCGCCGGTGGGTTCGCCGTCGTCACCGGAGCGAACGGCTCCGGAAAGACGACACTTCTGCGCGTACTCGCGGGTCTTGCGGCACCGAGCCGCGGCGAGCTCGTGGTGAACGCCGACCGTGGACAAGTCGGATACCTTGCGCACGAGCCGCTCGTGTATCGCGAGCTCTCGGCACTCGAGAACCTCGATCTCTTCGGGCGTCTGTATCGCGTGCCTGAGCGTCGCGAGCGCATCGGGATGCTGCTGGAGCGATTCGGGCTCTGGGACGCGCGAAACGAGCGCGTGTCCACGTACTCGCGGGGCATGACACAGCGTCTCGCGCTCTGTCGAGCGCTGCTTCACGATCCCGAAGTCATCCTGCTGGACGAGCCGTACTCAGCGCTCGACGAGGACGGAGCTGGCCTGCTCGATCGTGAGCTCGACACGCTGGCAGGCGTACGCACGCTCGTGGTGGCCACACACGACCCGCAGCGCCTTGCCAGGCTGGCGACGGCGAGGATCGCGCTCGCGTGACCTACGTCGCGGACGTCGCAGCGCTCACGAGCAAGGACCTACGGGTCGAGCTTCGCGCCCGCGACACGCTGCCCGCGATGCTCCTCTTCGTCCTGTCGACGCTCGTCGTCTTTCACTTCGCGCTTCCGGAGGGAACTGCAGACGATGCGGCCTACGGGCTCCTCTGGGTTGCGATCGTGTTCACCGCGCTGCTCGGGCTTACGCGTGCCTGGGTGCCCGAGCAGGAGCACGGCGTGCTTGACGGACTGGTGCTCGCTCCGTCGGACCGAAGTGCGATCTGGCTCGCGAAGACGCTTGCGACCCTGACGTTTCTCCTGGCTGCCCAGGTCGTCGCTCTCCCCGCCTTCGTCCTTTTCTTCGCGCCTCTGGACCTGACGGCTCTCGCCGGAGTGGTGCTCGCCGACGTCGGCATCTGTGCCGTGGGCTCGCTCATGGCCGCAATGGCTGCGGCCAGCCGGTCGCGGGAGGTGCTCCTCCCGCTGCTCGTGCTGCCGCTCGCCATTCCGCTCATCGTCGGCGGCGTCGGCGCGGCGATCTCGCCCGAAGCGGGGCGATTCCTCCTTCTTCTGGCCCTGTACGATGCGGTATTCGCGGTACTCTCGTGGGCGTCCTTCGAGTACGTCGTCACCGAGTAAACCTCTTGAGCATCTCCTCGCTTCGCAGCCTTCCCGGTCTTGCTGCTTTCGCGGCGGGCCTGATGGGACTCGCGCTCGCGTTGGCGCTCATCGTTGCTCCCGAGGATGCCGACCAGGGTATTTCGCAGCGGATCTTCTACATCCACGTCCCGATCGCGCTGACGGCGTACTTCTGCTTCGGCCTCGGAGCGTGGAAGGCGCTTCTCTTGCTCTGGCGCGGAGACGAGCGTCACGATCTCGAGAGCTATGTTGCGATTCATCAGGGCACTATCTTCGGCGCGCTGACGTTGATCACCGGCTCGATCTGGGCGAGGGCGTCGTGGGACGTCTGGTGGACGTGGAGCTCCAACCAGCTCGTGCTCTTCCTCGTCCTGTTCCTCTTCTACTGCGCGTATTTCATGCTTCGCTTCTCTCTCGAGGAGGGCTCGCGCCGCGCTCGCTCTTCCGCCGTCTACGCCCTGTTCGGGGTCGTGCTCATCCCGGTCAGCTTTCTCGCGATCCGACTCGCGGAGGACTTCATCCATCCGACCGTGTTCACGCGCGAAGGGCCGCAGATGACCGGGACGATGTTCGCGACGTTCTGTATCTCGTGGGCCTCGGTAACGCTTCTCGCGTACGTCCTGTATCGGGTCGAGCTTGCCGGGAAGAGGCTCGACGCCGACCTGCGTGAGCTTCGCGAGGTGCTGCAGTGAGCTGGAGCCAGGCGGAGCTCGTCGCGGCCGCCTACGGCGTCGTCTTCGTCTTCGTCCTGATCTACGTCGTGATCATCGCGGCAAAGCTCGTCCGCCTCCAGCGCGAGACCGCTGAGTTGCTCGAGCTCGCGCGTGGCCGCGACGCAGCCGAGCGGCGCGACGTCGCTCCAGTCGAGGTCTCGCGAGAGGCGTGACCCGCCGCCCAGCCGACTATGCTGCGCGCGTGCGTGGGGCACGGAGACGCGGGATGGGAGCCGAATGACCAGGCCACTGAGCATCGGCAGGCCGCTTCCACTCCAGATTCCGACCGCTTTCGTGCGGATCAGGCCGCGCGGCCTGCGACTTTGTGGCGAGACTCGGCGCGAGCGGCTCTGGCGCTGCCCTTCAGCCCACCCGACACGTCGCCGCTAGTCGTCCGACGGCGTTAGGCTCCGCGGCGTGTTCATCACGTTCCTGAGCGACTTCGGGCTCAAGGACGACTTCGTCGGTACCTGCCACGGCGTCATGAAGCGCATCGCCCCGGATGCGCACATCATCGACATCACCCACGGCATCCCGCCGCAGGCGGTTCTCCAGGGCGCGCTCGTGCTCGCGAACACGATCGGTTTCATGCCTGTCGGCGTTCACCTCGCCATCGTCGATCCCGGAGTCGGCGGCCCCAGGCGACCACTCGTTCTCGAGGACGAGGAGGGCCGCGTGTACGTCGGTCCGGACAACGGCCTGCTCCTTCCCGCTGCGGGTCGCGCGGGGATCGCGGCGGCGCACGAGCTGGCGAACCCGGACTATGCCCTCGGGACGATCTCGCGCACGTTTCACGGCCGAGATCTCTTCAGTCCCGCCGCGGCACATCTGGCGCGAGGAGCCACGCTCTCCGATCTCGGCCCGCCCGTGGATCCCGAGGGCCTCGTTCGGCTGGACCTGCCCGAGCTCGTCGTAGCGGACGGGCGCATCGTCGCGACGCTGCTGTATGTGGACAGCTTCGGCAACATCGCTCTCAATCTCACGCGGGACGATGTCGAGGGGATGGGCATCCTCTCTGGCACTCGGATCGAGATCGAGCTGTCGGGGGAGAGGTACTACGCGATGATGGCGCGCACGTTTGCGGATGCACGGCCGGGCGACGTGATCCTGTACGAGGACAGCTACAAGAACATGTCGCTCGCGATCTCTCGGGGAAGCGCGGCGCGGATGCTCCATGCCTCGCCCGGGCAGGAGATCCGAATCACGCTTCCCTGATTGCGCAAGAGCGGAATCCGCTCCCGCAGATTCCGCGTGCGCGACGATCTCTATCAGCGGCCGCTTTTCGCGGCCGTGGCGCGACTTCGGACCAGCCGGTCGGCCCGTCAGATGAGTGGCGGCCTGCGGTGTGACCATGGCCATGCAGCTTCGACCTGCGCCGCGAGGCTGAGCAGTAGTTCGTCGCCGGCGGGCGGGCCGATCGCCTGGACACCGATCGGCAACCCGTCCTCGCTCCAGTGCAGCGGCAACGACATTGCGGGGAGACCGGTCAGGTTCGCGATCGCAGTGAAGGGCGTGAACTCCGTATTGCGGAGGAGCTGTTCGATCGCGCCCTCGACGCTCTCCTGCCATCCGATCGCCACGGGCGGCAACGCCAGAGTAGGGGTGAGGACGACGTCGATCTCACTCCAGAACGCGACCGTCCGGCGTGCGATCGCCTGCAGCCGGGCGACAGCACGAACGTAGTCGACCGTGGAGCTCGCCCGCGCCGACTCGACGAGCGCGCGGTTGAGCGGCGTCAGCAGGGAGAGATCGTCGATCGGGTGGAGTGCCGGTCCTGCTCGCCAGACCTCGATGAACGTGTGGAAGAGATCGGGATCAGCCCAGAGCGGCGTCGCCTCGTCGACCTCGTGGCCTAGCTCGGCGAGGAGCGCGGCTGCTGCATGTAGTGCCGTGAGACACTCGCTCGAAACCGGTGTGTCAATGGGCGGAGTCGACGTGACTGCGATGCGAAGCGTGCCCAGCGACGGCGCTCTCACCGCTTCGGCGAACGAGCGCTCGGGTGGCGACGCCCACCAGGGATCGCCGGGCTCGTAGCCTGCGAGCACGTCGAGAAGGCTTGCCGCGTCCTCCACCGTCCGCGAAAGCGGGCCAGCGGTCGAGAGGCCCTCGAGAGCCGTGAAAGGCGCACTCGAAACTCGCCCGCGCGATGGCTTCAGGCCGAAGAGCCCGCAGCAGGATGCAGGTATGCGGATCGAGCCGCCGCCGTCCGTCCCGTGCGCGATCGGGATGAGTCCTGCGGCGAGAGCAGCAGCCGCTCCGCCGCTCGACCCGCCCGGCGTACAAGCGGGGTTCCACGGATTCTTTGTCGATCCATTCAGATCGGACTCCGTGAACGCTGTCGTTCCGAACTCGGGAGTGTTGGTCTTCCCGACGATGACGAACCCAGCGTCCCGAATGCGGCGTACCACGGCGGTGTCGTAATCGGGGACGAAGTCGGCGTACGCTTGGGACGAGAACGTCGTTCGAATGCCCGCGGTCGGCGTGAGGTCCTTGACTGCGATCGGCACGCCGCGGAACGTTGCGTCGCCAATACCTCTGTCGATCTCCGCGGCCTCCGCGAGCGCCTCTTCTTCCCGCACCGTGACGAATGCGTTGAGCTCGGGATCGAGCCGGGCGATTCGATCGAGGTAGAGCTGGACGAGCTCGGTCGACGAGAGTTCGCGTGCGCGCACGAGCCGCGCCTGCTCGACGGCCGAGAGGAACGCGAGCTCCATCGTGGGCGACGCTACCATCACCTTGCGTGGCGTTGACAAGGCCGCCCTGGTGCGCAGATGGTCCGGCATGTTGCAACAGGGAAGAGGGGGGCGTCGTTACTGAACGTTCTCGGGTCAAGTGAGACACCGCGTACTCATGAGTTGTGAGACAGGAGTCAGGGCCTGATCGCCACCTCCCCTGCTCGACGTCTGCCGAGACGCTGGTAGCGACGAGTGCGATCGGCAGCAAGCGAGCGCACGAGCTCCTGCCCGTAGTAGACGTGCACGAGCTCGCCCTCTTCGACGATCCTCACCCGCGCGCCGGCGTAGCGCACGCCGATGTTGATGGAGCTCCTGCGGAAGCAGAAGACGCCATTGGAAGCGACCTTGCGCACGAGCGAGCGGCTCTGCCAACTTGCGCTCGAAGGCGACCTCGTGCCCGTACAGGCGCCCGGTGAAGCTCAGGTGGTTGTCGGAGAGGAGCTGCCGCGGCAGCCCGTAGGCGGCCGCCGCGGCGCTGAAGCAGGCCCAGGCGGCGTCTCCCGTGGGACTCGCGCAGGCGAGCGCGTGCAGACACAGGCGGGCGTGGTCGTCCAAGCAGTCGACGACCCAGGCTCGCTCCCCCGAGGCGAGCGCGAGCTCGGTCGCGTCGATCTGCCAGAGACTCGCGCTCGAACCGCTTCCTCGCCCTCCGCCGCCTGGGTGGCTGAGGCGCGACCAGGTGGTTGCGTCGCAGCGCGCGGTGGACGGTCGCCACCCCGGGTGCCTCGATCCCAGCCCGGCGCAGCTCGGCCCGGATGCGGTGCGCGCCGAAGCGCGGATGCCGCCGGCGCAGCTCGCAGATCTCCGCCTCGAGCAGGGGGTCGATCCGCCCAGGCGAGACCCGTGGGCGTTTCGAGCGGGGCTCGAGTCCGGCGACGCCCTCCTCGAGGTAGCGACGTCGGTAGCGGTAGAAGCTCGCCCGCGAGATGCCGCGTCGACGACAGACCTCGGCGACCGACTCTCCGGTGCGCTCGGGCTCCCGCAGGACCTCCAGTTTCAGCTCGTTCATCGACACCACCTTCAGCGCCATGCCTGCCTCCCAAGCTCGCTTGCGCTTCGGAAGGCAGGCTGCGCGTCTTGGAGCGCGGTGTCTCAGATGTCCCGAGAACGTCTCAGATGTGTCGAGAACGATCTGTCTCAGATGTCCCGAGTCCTAACAGGGGGGCGTCGTTACAGG
>JBOHAY010000345.1:0-3091 GCA_050697935.1 Gaiellaceae bacterium
GCTTCCCCCGCCGCTGCACCTCGCCAAGCGCGAGGAGCGTCCGACCTCGCTCGAACGGCAACCAGTCGGAAGCATGCGTGGCGAGCGCACCCTCGAGCACCGTGCGGGCGCCCGCGACATCTCCCCCCGCGGCGACAAGGAGGCCCCGCGCGCGGCGTGCGCTCGCAAGCGCCGAGCGACGGCCCAGCCGGCGACCGAGGGTTTCGAACCGGGCGAGCTCGCGCGCTGCCGTGTCCAGCTCGCCGAGGGCAATGAGCGCCTCCACATGGTCTGCGACGAACCGGATCGAGCCCGGCTCGCCGATCCCCGCGGTCTCGACGCGCTCGACGAGCGGTTCGAGGTGCACGTGTGCCTCTCGCACGCGTCCGACGGAGAGCTCGAGCAGCCCGAGAGCCCACGAGCTCGTCTGCGAGGCGAACAACGATCCGCGTTCGGCCAGTGCCAGCGCCTCCTCAGCGTCGGAGCGGGCCGTCTCCTCCCGCCCCAACGACGACGCGACGAGCGCCCGTGTCGAAAGCGCGAAGGCCCGGCCGGTCTCCTGGCCGGCCGCGAGCGCGACCGCCGCGCCCTCGTCTGCCGCCTCCAGCGCTGCCGGCCATCGTCCGGAGAGCCACTCCGCGAGACTCAGGTAACTGAGAACGAACGGAAGCGAGCTCTCGTCTCGCCGCGCAACCGCCCGGTCCCGAACGCGTCCCAGGGCAGCCCGGGCCGAAACGGGATCGTCACCCCAGACCTGGACGAACGCCTCCTTGAAGCTCGGCTGCCTGACGAGTGGTGTCGGGTCTGATGCTCGCTCGAGCACGAGGGCGGAGCGGAGGGTCGACGTGGCCTTGGTCCGACCGAGGATCGCTTCGATCATCCCCTGAGTGCCGAGCGCGATAGCCAGCGGCAAGCGGTCGTCCGCCTTGCGCGCGACACGCACTGCCGAGCGTGCATGGGCCAAAGCGTCAGCAAGCTCCTCCCGCAAGAAGAAGAGCGAGCTTGCCAGCCCCGCGGCGGCGTCGACCCGAACGGCAGCAACGGCTTCTGGATCGGCCAGGCACTCCCGGAAGACCTCGACCGCGACACGCTGATCTCCGGCGTAGTGGTGGACCCATGCAAGCCGGCAGAGTGCCTCGGCGTGGAGGGAACCGGACGGTTGACGCTCCGCCACCGCCATGAAGAGCGTGCGGGCGCGGGTGCTCTCTCCTGCCTCGAAGTACGCTGCCGCCGCGTCCAGTCGATGACGATCCCCTGCATCCGCCTCCGAGGACGGGGTGAGACGGAAAGCGAGTTCGCTGAGCTCGGCCGCAGCCTGTGGTGCGCCACGCGCGCGTGCGGCTCGCGCTGCGGCTCCGAGCACCGAGGCGACGTAGGCGTCAGGAAGGTCAGCGCCAAGCGCAAGATGACGCGCGCGCTCCTCGAGATCCGTGACGACCGCGGCGAGCCGCCGATGGATCGCCCTCCTGCGTTCGCTGTCGGCTTCCGCGGCCACCGCCGACGCATACAACGGGTGGGTGAAACGGATCCGCTCGGCGTCCACTGCGATCAGCTCGGACTCCACGCATCGGCGCAGGGGTTTGCGCGGATTCCCGCCCAGAGCTTCGGCGACGAGTGCGATCGTGGGTTGCGGCACGGCGGCAACGACGAGCAGCGCATCCTGGGATTTGGGCGGAAGGGTGGCAAGTCGGGCGCGAAGAAGGTGACGAGCCGCACCACCGACGGGGAGCGCCTCGCCAGGACCCAGCTGACCTCCGCTCTCCTTCAGCGCACGGGCCAACTCGAGCGCGAAGAAAGGGTTTCCTCCGGAAGCCTCGCGTACCCGCTGCAATGCGGGACGGGAAAGCACGAGCTCGCAGCGGTTCTGGATGAGCTGGTGCAGCGCGCCCAGGCTCAGCGGCCCAACGCGGATGCGGAGCACGCGGTTCTCGGGCATGACGTGCTCGAGCCCGGTCAAAGCATCGCGATCCCCTTCTGGTCGGAGGGTGACGAGGAGACCCACGGAGACCTCGCGCAGACGTCGCGCCGCAAAGTCGAGGACGAACGCCGACGGAGCGTCGAGCCACTGGAGGTCATCGACTGCGACGATCGCCGGCTGCTCGCGAGCGGCGAGACGGAGCGCCCAGAGGAACCCGAACGCGATGGCAGTCTGGTCAGGCGCGCGCCCACGAGGATGTCGGCGCAGCAGCGCAACCTCGAGTGCCCGACGTTGCGGCGACGGCAGCTCCGCAAGCACCTCCTCGAGAATGGGGTCGAGGAAGTCGGCGAGCCCCGCGTAGGACAGCTGGCTTTCGGCTTGAACCGGAAGAGTCGAGAGGACGCGGTAGCCGCGCTCCCGGGCCGCGTTGACGCCCGCACGCCAGAGCGTCGTCTTGCCGATACCGGCCTCCCCCTCGACGACGAGCAGTCCCGGGAGTCGATCGACCGCGTCGACGAAGCCGTGCACTACGGCGAACTCGGGATCCCGCCCGACCGCTTCGCTCTCGCTTGTCGTCAACCGCACCATGATCACAGAGTCGCGTCGCCGTCGACGCGGCCCGTGAACGATTTCGGCGAACAGGCTAGGACCACCGCCGAGTCGTCACGACGGCGCGAAGCGGATCACGCTGCTCTCTCGCGACCGACCCAGCCGAGCCCGCCCCCACGGCAAGGCGAGTCCGCGAGGGCCAGCCTGTCTGGTCGTCTCCCAGGACCCCGACGCCGGCCCCGCCAAAGCAGGCATTAAGCCAGCTGCCTCCGTCCCGCCGTCGCAGCCCGAATGGTAGGAACGGGTTCGGCGGTGCGAGTCCCCCAGAGGGCTCTGAGAGACGCCTCCGTGGTGTCGACAATCGTCAGGAGCGAGGAAGCAGCCTGTTTCCAAAGGATTGTGTGACCGTTCGACACCCGAGAACTCTGAGACTGGCGAACACACTGGCGCACCGACAGAAAAAGTCCTGGAAATCGAGCGATTTGCGGCCGTCTCGAAAACCGTTAGGCGTGCAAGCACCTCCAGGGTTCAAATCCCTGCCCCTCCGCTCAGAAGCTCTCCGGCCTGCGCGGTCAGGCGGATCGGGGTCTCGACGCGTCCCAGAGGAAGTACACGAAGAGCCCGAGGACGGGAACGACGAGGATC
>JBOHAY010000346.1:0-4478 GCA_050697935.1 Gaiellaceae bacterium
TGTATGTAGTCCACTGCTCCTGGAGGTACTCCCACTCCTCGCGGGGCACCTTGTTGAATCGTGGCGGAAGGACCGTGACCCGGACGCCGTTGCCGCATTTCAAGCACTTCCTAACCGGCCGCCCCGCGTAGTTGCCGCGCACCTCGAAGGCGTAGTCCTCCTGACCCTTCAGATGAATCGGCTCACCGGACGGCCCTGTGACACCTTCGGCGGGGGGCCGCACGTCAGTGCCTTTCGCGCCGCACCAGGGACACTTGAGCTTCATCGCCGATGCCTCCTCGGGCTGGGAAGCGCGAGTCTACGACCGTCCCGCCCTGGCGGCACCATGCTCCGTCCGCCCCGTATGGAACAGTGCTGCTCGTAGACGGGATTTCTGCGTCCTTGATCCGATGTCGGGACGCGGGTAGTCCGGCCAACAGAAAGGACATCGATGTCCGGCATCGTCCGGGCGTTGGCGCTGCCCGTCTGCGCGGCGATCATCGCCGAACTGGTCGTGCATGCCGTCTTCGGCTAGTGACCTGAGTCGTTAGTCCGCAGGGACCCGGCGATCGGCCGCGAAGTCGTCGTCATCGACGACGACGATAGGAGGCCGACCATGGCAAAGCGTGCGGAGATCGTGCTCGACCCCGACGAGCGTGAGGTGCTCGAGCGCTGGGTGCGACGGCCGAAGACCTCGCAGGCGTTGGCCTTTCGCTGCCACATCGTCTTGGCGGCGGCGGAGGGACGGTCGAGCAGCGAGATCGCGGCGGAGCTCGGCTGTAACGCAAGTACGGTCGGCAAGTGGCGGGGCCGCTTCGCGCGGCGAGGCCTCGACGGCCTGCACGACGAGCCGCGGCCCGGCAAGCCGCGCTCGATCTCAGACCGCGACGTCGAGCGGGTGATCGTGAAGACGCTCGAGCAGCAGCCCCTCGGCGCCACCCACTGGTCGACCCGCTCGATGGCTCGGGCGACCGGCCTGAGCCAGACCGCGATCAGCCGCATCTGGCGCGCGTTCGGGCTCAAGCCGCACCGCACGCAGGCGTTCAAGCTCTCCCCCGACCCGTACTTCATCGACAAGGTGCGCGACGTCGTCGGGCTCTACCTCAACCCGCCCGAGTCCGCGGTTGTGCTCTGCGTGGACGAGAAGTCGCAGATCCAGGCGCTCGACCGCTCGGCACCGGTCTTGCCGCTCATGCCCGGCGTGCCCGAGCGGCGTACCCACGACTACGTCCGCTACGGGACGACCAACCTGTATGCGGCCCTCGATGTGGCTTCCGGGCAGGTGCTCGCGGAGATGACGCCGCGGCATCGGGCCGAGGAGTTCCGGCGCTTCTTGAACGTGATCGATGCCTCGGTGCCGGAAGGCTTCGACGTGCACGTCGTGCTCGACAACTCCTCGACGCACAAGACGCCCTCCATCCAGCGCTGGCTCACGCGCCATCCCCGCTTCACGCTCCACTTCACGCCGACCTACGCCTCCTGGCTCAATCTCGTCGAACGCTGGTTCGCCGAGCTGACGACGAAATGGATCAAGCGCGGCACGCACCGCTCGGTCCGTGACCTGGTCGCGTCCATCCGCACCTGGATCGCCAACTGGAACGACGACCCCAAACCCTTCGTCTGGCACAAGAGCGCGGACGAGATCCTCGGAAGCGTTGCGGCCTACTGCCAGCGGATCAACGACTCAGGTCACTAGGCTAGGGCGGCATTGGCCGAAGCTCCAGACAAGCCTGTCTACCTGCTGACGGGGAGCGACCGCCCGAAGATCGAGACTGCGCTCGCGCGCCTTCGCGGACACTTCGTAGCGGAGGCGATCGACCTCGTGAGCGCGCTCGACACCTCGGGCGAGAGCGCAGTCGCGCTCTGCAATGCCGGAAGCCTCTTCGGCGACTCGAGACTCGTCGTCGTCGAAGATGTAGACGGCCGACGGGATCCGGACAGCCGGCGCAAGGGTGGCTGGAAGGCCGCCGATGTCGAGGCCGTGAGCGCCTATCTGACGAATCCCGCCCCGGACACCGTGCTCGCTCTCGTCGGCGAGGACGTCAAGAAGACGACCGCCCTCTGGAAGACCTGTGCCAAGGCGGGGCAGATCCTGGAGTTCGCCGTCGCCAAGAAGAGCCTGCAGGGTTGGGTCGCCGAGCAATTCCGGCAGCGGGGCGTGCGGGCCGAGCCCGAGGCAGTTGCGGCACTCGTCCAGCTCGTCGGAGACGACCCACAGGCGCTTGCGACAGAGGTCGACAAGCTGGCGACCTGGGCGGCTGGGGAACCTGTCGGAGAGCGCGAGGTCCTTGCCTTCGCAGCCCCGTTCGGCGAGGAGCCGCTCTACACCCTCACCGATGCGTTGGGCGCCCGTGACGGCGCGTCGGTCGTTGCTCTCAGCGAAGCGATCTTCGAGAGAGACGACCGGTCCCGTCGTGACGTCGCCGCTCGAATGGCAGGGGCGATGGCCGGCCACGTGGCGCGCCTCGCAACGTTGAAGCGTTTCGCGGGCCGCGGCGTCGGCTCGAAGGAGGCGGCTGCGGAACTTGGCATGCACCCGTTTCGCGCACAGAAGTTGTCGGAGCAGGCCGAAGGTTTTTCGGCCGATGAGCTGCGCGACGCGGTCGTCAGGCTCGCCGAGCTCGACGGAGCGCTCAAGGGACAGAGCCGGCTCGCTGCGGATCTCGAGGTCCAGCGGGCACTCGTCGACCTCACACGTCGGCCGGGAGCGGCGCGGGTCTCGTAGGTTGCGCTCGAGCCCGGATCTTTCATCTGGCGCGGGCGTCGCATCCCGTCCGGACTGCCAGGCCGCTCCCCGTCCGGGTACGGCCCGCCGGGCTTTGCCCGACCTGCCGCACCTGGACGGTGCGCTCCGCACGGCATCCGGGTCGCACAGGCCCCGGCCTGCACGACCCGTCTGCCGCGCGTCCTGGCAACCCGGGCGGGCGCCTCGCGATCACGCCAGATGAAAGAACCGGGCTACGAGGCTGCGCCGGCGGCGATCTTCGCTGCCTGCGACTTCTTCCGCGCGGCCGTGTTGCGATGGAGAGCGCCACGAGTGGTCGCACGATCAATCGTGCGTACGAGCTCGCGGTGCTCGTTCGCGACGAGATCGGCGTCACCGTCGGCGGCCGCGGTTTCGAGCCGCTTCGTGAGCGTCTTGATCGTCGAGCGGTAGCGGAGGTTCTCGAGGCGCTGCCTCGCCTGGATCCGGACGCGCTTTTTCTGTTGCTGGATGTTCGCCATTCGAGAAAACGCCCGCAGCTGCGGGCCGGGCGATGGTAGCAGGACCGACTGGGAGAATCGGCTCCGGACAACGGCTCATGGAGAACTCAGCGAACACGTCGACGCCCTCGCCCGTCCAGGGTGACGGCCATAGCCGCCGAATCGCGCGCTCGACCGCGGTGTTCTCGCTGGCGACTGCCGTCTCGCGGGTGCTCGGCCTCATGCGCGAGATGGTCAGCGCGTACTACTTCGGTGTCGCCGGGCTCATCAACGCGTTCACCGTCGCGATCCAGATCCCCAACCTCGTCCGCGCACTCGTCGCCGACGCCGCGCTCTCGGGCGCGTTCGTCCCGGTCTTCAGCGAGCTCCTGGAACGCGGGGAGAAGAAGCGCGCGTGGCGGGTCGCGTCGACCCTCTTCTGGCTGACGCTCCTCGTGCTGGGCGGCATCACGGCTCTCTTCATCCTGCTTGCACCGCTACTGATGCGACCCTTCGGAGATCCCGGCGGAGACTTCGATCTCGCGGTCGGGCTCTCACGCGTCCTCTTCCCGATCGTGGTGCTGCTCGGGCTCTCGGGGATCGTCGTGGGAATCCTCAACACGTACAACCACTTTGCGCTTCCGGCGCTCGCCCCGGTCGCGTGGAATCTCGTGATCATCCTCGGGCTCGTCATCGGAGTCCCGCGCATCGACGACGAGAGCGCCCAGCTCTACCTCTATGCCGGCGTGGTCGTGGTCGGGACGCTCGTCCAGCTGCTGCTGCCGATCCCGTGGCTGCGACGGCTCGACGGCAGCCTCACGATGGTGATCGACTGGCGCGATCCCGCCGTTCGCCGCGTGCTCGGGCTGATGCTTCCCGTGACGCTCACCATCGGGCTCGTCAACGTGAACTTCCTCGTCGACACGCTGTTCGCGTCGCGGCTCCTCGACCCCGAGCTCGCGCCGGCCGCGATCGACAAGGCGTTCAGGCTCTACATGCTCCCGCAGGGCATCTTCGCCGTCGCGGTCACGACGGTCCTCTTCCCGATGCTCGCGCGCCTGGCCGCGAGAGGCGATACGGCCGGCCTGCGACGCTCGCTCGACGGAGGGCTGCGACAGATTGCCTTCCTCCTCGTCCCCGCGGGCCTGCTCTCGATCGTTCTCGCCGAGCCGATCGTCCGTCTCGTCTACCAACGCGGCGAGTTCACCGCGGACGACACCGTGATCGTCGCCCAGTGCCTGCAGGCGTTCTCGATCGGCCTGGTCTTCAACGGTTGGATGCTGATCCTCAACCGCAGCTTCTACGCTGTACAGACG
>JBOHAY010000347.1:0-14167 GCA_050697935.1 Gaiellaceae bacterium
GAGACCAACTACGACGCCGAGCACGAAGACGCCGGCGTCGATGATTCCGCCGTCGAGATCGTCGCGGAGAGCGAGGCCGGCGTGCCCGAGGCCGGAACGATCGCCTCGGGCCCGTCCGAGCGTGAGAGACGCCGGCGACGCTCGCTGCGCCTTGGACGCGACGCGCAGTCCGAGCCGCGCGCCAGGAAGGCGTCGAAGGACAGCAAAGCGAAGAAGCTAGTCGGACTGAAGATCGGCGCGTCGCAGATCGCTGCGGCTCATGTCGTCAACAACGGAGCGCCTGAGCTCGTCGACGTCTTCCGAGAGCCGCTCGAGCCCGGGCTCGTGGTGTCGGGCGAGATTCGGGATCCGGAGGCACTCGGTCACGCCTTGAAGCGGTTCTTCGAGCTCCACAAGCTCCCGAAGCGTGGTATTCGGCTCGGTCTCGCGAACAACCGCATCGGCGTGCGCGTCTTCGAGATCGAAGGCGTCAATGACCCGCAACAGCTGGAGAACGCGATCCGCTTCCGGGCGGAGGAAGTGCTTCCCATTCCGCTCGACGAAGCAGTGCTCGATTACGTCGTCCTCGACGAGGGGTCTCAGGACGACGGCGCCGGTGCGAAGCGGATTCTCCTCGTCGTCGCGTACCGCGACGTGGTCGACCGCTATCTCCAGGCGTGTCGCGTCGCGGGCCTGCAAGTCGTCGGCATCGATCTCGAGGCGTTCGCGCTGCTGCGCTCGCTCGAGGCTCCAGCAGAGCGCGATCCGAGCGCGGGCGCCCTCGTCGCCGTCGCGATCGGTCATGACCGAACGACGATTGCGGTCTCGACGGGCCGGCTCTGCGAGTTCACGCGCGTCCTCGACTGGGGCGGATGGTCGCTCAACGTCGCCATCGCGCGCGAGCTCGACCGCGCACCGAGCGAGGTCGAGGCCGTGAAGCGCCAGCTGTCGTTCGCTGAGGAGACAGAAGTCGACGGTCTCACGGCGGAGCAGGTGCTGAAGGCTCGCGACGCCGTTCAGCGCACGCTCGCGGCGTTCACGCGCGAGCTCGTCGCCTCTCTCCACTTCTATCAGGCCCAGCCAGGCGCGCTCGGGATCGGTGAGGTCGTCCTCACCGGGGGAACGGCTCACATGGAGGGGCTTCCGGAAGCCGTCGGGCAGCTCGTCGGGGTCCCCATTCGAGTCGGCGATCCGTTCAGGCGCGTGAAGGCCGGCCCGAGGATCTCTCACGAGGTCCAGTACGGATCCGTCGCAGTAGCCATCGGCCTCGGAATCGAGGATTAGGACGCCCTCATGCGCGCTGTCAACCTCCTCCCGCGCGACGTCGAGCGGAGCCGCGGCGGCGGGTCGCGTCTCCTCGTTCTCCTCGTCGCGGGCGGTGCGGCCGCCGTGACGGCAGGCATTGTCGTGGCCTTCCTCTCGGCGTCCGGTGCAGCCGGTGACCGACACGCCGAGCTCGCCGCTCTCGAGGAGGCGATTGCGCGCGTGCCGAACGCGGGGCTGCCCGCCGTGACGTCAGCCAATCTGGTTCAGGAGCGAACGGATCGTGTCGCTGCGCTTGCCGCGGCGCTCTCCACCAGGACTCCGTTCGATCGGCTCTTCCGAGAACTGTCCTTCGTTCTGCCCGCGGATGCGTGGCTCACGGGGATCACGGCCGCGGCTCCGGCAAGCACTCCGCCGACCGGCGCGTCTCAGGGCGGCACTCCACCCGCCTCGACGACCACGACGCAGGGTGTCACGATCCAGGGCGCGACGTACTCGCATCGTTCGGTTGCGCGCGTGCTCGCTCGGCTCTCGGTCATCCCGTCGCTCGAGAACGTTCGGCTCACGGCCAGCGCGCGCGTCGAGCCACAAGCCGACGAGACCAACGGCGTCAAGACGAAGACGAAGAAGCAAAAGCCGGTCGTGACCTTCACCGTGTCCGCTTCGATTCGCACTGGGAGCACGTCGTGAAGGCGCGGCTCGAGACGCTCTCGCCGCGGGCGCTGGCGGCGATCGCTGCCGGGGGGCTTCTCCTCTACGTGCTTGTCGCATGGTTCCTCGTGCTGGCGCCGAAGCGCTCGGAAGCCGCAAGCCTCGGCGCTGACGTCGCGACGGCACAGCTCAGGCTCGCGGAGGCGCAGGGCGCCGCGAACCGCCCGCAGAGCACCGGTGCTCCCGTAGCCGATGTCTTCCGGCTCGCCAAGGCGATGCCGTCGAGCGCCGACCAGCCGGGTCTCGTGCTGGAGCTCGATCGGCTGGCGCGCTCGAGTGGTGTGACGCTCGGTTCGATCACACCGCAGGAGCCCGTCCTGGGCGAGGGCGGAGCGAAGATGATCGAGGTCGCGGTCGTCGTCAGCGGGTCGTATCGCGGGATCACGCGATTTCTCGGAGGTACGCGCCGGCTGGTCATGGTTCGGCGCGGTCAACTCACAGCCACGGGTCGCCTACTCGCGGTCCAGAGTGTCGAGCTCTCCGAGTCCAACGCGCACGGCTTCCCTCGGCTCGATGGGACGATCACGCTGAACGCATACGTCTACGACGGTCCGATCGCGCCGCCGCCTCCACTGGCGCCAGCGGGCGCGGAGTCGACCTCGTCCGGTGCTACTGCCGCAGGAGCGACTCCCTGATGAGGCCTGACGCACGAGCCGCACGCGAGCGGAAGCAGAAGATCTTCGTGGTCGTCGGCGGAGTCCTACTGCTCGGGCTCATGGCGATCCAGCTTCCTCGCTTGCTCGGCGGGTCGTCGACTCCCGCCGCCGCGCCGGCTGTGGAAACGACGATTGCGGGATCTCCGACGGGCACGGTGCCGGCGCCGGTGACCCGTGTCGTCCTCGTCGAGAACCCCCCGCCGGGCGCGGGACCCGGGAAGCTGACGTCGTTCTCGGTCTTCGCGGCGAAGGATCCCTTCGTACAGCAGGTCGTTGCTCCGAGTGAGGTCGGCGAAGCCGCCCAGAAAGCCGGCGGTGGCGCGAAGCAGGCGCCGGGGAAGCCGAACTCGAAGGCATTCACCGTATCCGGCGCGGCTCCCGCGCTGACGATCATCTCCGTGAACGGCGCCCGCCAGGCACTCGAACCTGGTGCCGCGTTCCCCGCTGCGGATCCGGTCTTCGTGCTCGTCACCGAACAGCCGAATGCCAAGACGGCAGTCGTCGGGATTGCCGGCGGCGCATACGCGAACGGCGCGAAGACGACGAAGCTCAAGGTCGGAAGGCCGCTCACGCTCGTCAACACCACCACCGGCGCTCGCTATCGCGTCGTCCTCGTCGTGGTCGGCAACGGGGAAGAGCGAGCTGCGCCCGCCAAGCAGCAGCCATGAGCGACCGCGTCCGTAGCCAGCAGGGCTTCGCGCTGATCGAGATGCTCGCGGCGATCGTGATCATCAACGTCGGCCTGCTTGCGATCCTGCTCGCGCTGAACTCGGGCATGGTCGCCCTGCGGCACTCGGCCGAGTCCTCGACCGCTTCGGCGGTCGCCGACAAGCAGGTCGAGCGCTACCGCGCGATCACGTTCGCGTCGATCTTCCTCGATACGACCTCGCTCGCAGCGACGGATTCGACCTACGTGTCCGACACCGGGTACTCGGCGTCACAGGTGAACCAGACCTGCAGCCCGCTGGTTGCCGCGTGCACGCCGTCGCAGACAGTGACGGGGCCCGACGGTCGCTCGTATCGCATCGACACGTACATCGTCTGGACGACGCCGACAGGTGGAGATCCGGTCAAGCAGATCACGGTCGTCGTACGCAAGCCTGGCTCGCCGGCTGCGCTCGCCCGGGTCGTCTCGACCGCGGGCGCGGAATTCTGAGCCGGCTGGCAACGCAGCCTCAAGCTCGCCGGAGCCACTGCCGATAGCCCCAGCGTATGGCGGCGTTCGCGTACAGCGCTATCAACGCGCTCGGAGCCGAGTCGGCGGGCCAGATCACTGCGCCCGACGTCGGATCGGCCCGTGAGCTCTTGCGTCAGAAGGGCCTGCGTCCGGTCGCGCTCTCCGAGATCGGCGCCTCGGGCTCGGCCCAGAAGAAGCGCAAGAAGGTCAAGCCGCGTTCGCTGCAGGTCTTCTCGCGGCAGTTCGCGACCATGATCGACGCCGGCCTCTCGGTCGTCCAGTCGCTCGTCATTCTCGAGGAGCAGACCGACGACAAGGCGCTCGCCGACGTGATCCGCGAGGTTCGCTCCGACGTCGAGGGGGGCATGCTCCTCTCGCAGGCGCTCGCTCGGCACCCGAAGGTCTTCGACCGCCTCTATGTCTCCATGGTCGAGGCGGGGGAGGCAGCCGGAATCCTCGACTCGGTCTTGGATCGCGTGGCCGTGCAGATCGAGAAGGAGATGAAGATCAAGCGCCGCGTGAAGGGCGCGATGGTCTACCCGCTCGTCGTCTTGACGTTCGCGGTTCTCGTCCTGATCGGGATGCTCCTGTTCCTCGTCCCGGTCTTCCAGGGCATCTTTGCCGACCTCGGCGGCGATCTCCCGTTCCTGACGAAGATCGTCGTCGCTGCCTCCGACCTCGTTCGCGGCTACTGGTTCATCCTCTTCCCGCTCATGGGCGGCTCGGTGTACGGCTTCCGCCGCTGGAAGCGCACACCCGCCGGGCGCCAGGTGTGGGACCGCTTCAAGCTCAACTGCCCGGCGGGCATCGGGAAGGTCGTCTTGAAGGTGACGATGGCGCGCTTCTCGCGCACGCTGGCCACCCTCGTCGCAGCCGGCGTCGACATAATCAAGGCGCTCGAGATCTCCGGCCAGACGGCAGGTAACTGGGTCGTCGAGTCGGCGCTCGCGGACGTGCGCGCAAAGGTGCACCAGGGCGTCCCCATCGCCCAGCCGCTGATCGAGGACCCCGTCTTCCCGCCGCTCGTCGCGCAGATGGTCAAGATCGGGGAGGAGACGGGCGAGCTCGAGAAGATGCTCGACAAGATCGCCGACTTCTACGAGGACGAGGTCGACACCTCGATCGCCGCCCTCACCTCGATCGTCGAGCCGCTGATGATGATCGGCGTAGGCGCGATCGTCGGCATCATCGTGATCGCGATGTACCTGCCGATGTTCAAGCTGCTCGAGCTCGTGCAGTAAGGAGCGCGCGCTAGCTTGCTGTCCCGCCGGTGCGCTGCTCGCGTAGGAGCCAATCGGCGAGGAACGGCTCGATCACGCAGTACTCGCCCTCGGTGTTCCGCCCCACGATCTCCTTCTTGATCAGGGCGCCGATCGCCGTTTGCAGGGTCGGAGCGGCCGGCAGGTCGTAGCGGGACCGGTACTCGGAGGAGTAGATGCTCGGCGTTGGCTCATCGGCCAGCGCAAGCATCAAAAGTCGTTGAGGATGCGGCGCGTCGTCCCACAGTCGCGCGAAGTGGTTGTGCTCGGAGCGGAGGACCCTGGCCAGCGCCGCTTCGACGTCTCGAGCCGATGCTTCGCCGCCACTGGGGACGAGCTCCCACACGAAGTACGCGAGCTCCTGCGTTCCGTAGGGGTGCCCCTTCGTTGTGTCGAGCAGCCGATCCAGCGCGTCGTCCGTGACTCCTTTGCCGGACGCGTGGAATCGCTCGCGTATGAAGCGTGCGAACTTCGGGCGCGCGATCATTCCGATCTCGAGCTGCTTGGCGCTGCGCCAGAAGGGCTCGTTCTTGTCGTTGAAGATCCGCTCGAGGACGTGTCGCTTGCTTCCCAGGTAGACATGGCTCACCTCTGGTTGAGCCTGGAAGACCGAGCGCAGCAGGTTCGGGAACTGCTTGTCCAGCGCCAGGATCTCCTGGAACTCGTCGAACACGATGACGACCCCGCGCTTGCGCTCGGCCGCGAGCTCGCCGAGCAGCTCGAGCAGTCGCTCGATCGTGTCGTCGATGTCGGTCTTGCGCCGACCGGCCTGGAAGCTGAAACGCAGGCTTCCGTCGGTCGGGTCGACTTCCATCGTCGGCCGAATGCGTAGACCGCGGAAGAGCTCCGCCGCGCGTTCGAACGCCTGATCGACCGGAGACGCGATGTCCGAGTAGATCGTCTTCGTCAGCGCCGCAGCGAACCGCTCCTTCGTGGGCGTCTTCATCAGGTCGCAGTACGCCACCAATGCCTTCTGACGCATCACCTCCTGTGCTGCCTTCAGCACGAGGGACGACTTGCCATAGCGTCGAGGGGCGTAGACGAGCACGTTTTGGCCGTTACGCATGTCGGAGACCAGCTCACGAAGCTCGTCCTCCCGGTTGGTGAAGGCCTCGTCGAGAGCGAGATCGCCGAAGCTAAAAGGGTTCGTGACGTCGTTATGCACAGTTACATTATGCGTAGGAACATAGGCGTCGCGAGATCAGGTCGAGGCGATAGCTTGCCGCGCCTCGGCTCCCACTATGTTCGAGCTCATAATGTCTCTTTGCATAACACCGATGACGCGCCCCACCCCTCGATCAATCTGCGCTCACCGCTAGCCTCGGTCGTAGCCGGCGAGCTCGCGGTCGACAAGGAGCACAGTGCGTGCGCCTTCACCGCGGCGGAGGCGATCGAGCGCGGCTTGAACGCCTTCGAGGTCGTCGACGTGCGTCACCACGCCCGGGAGGTCGAGGTCGCCGGAGAGCGCGAGCCCGGCGAGCCCGGGAAGCTCGGCGGCGGGATCCCCTGATCCGTAGTACGTGCCCCTGAGCGACTTGTCGGAGAGGAACTCGATTGCCGGCACGGTGGCCTCCACCCCCGCCGGTACGAGGCCCACCACCACGGCGGTGCCGCCGGGACGGATCGCACCCCATGCCAGCCTGATCGTCTCGGGTCTGCCGATCACCTCGAACGCGTAGTCGACCCCGCCCTCGGTGAGCCGGCGGATTGCGCTCACTGGTCTGTCCTCCTCGGTTATATCGATCACGTGGGTGGCACCCTGGGCACGCGCGAGCTCGAGCTTCGCCTGCACGCGGTCGACGCCGATGATCGGGTCCGCCCCCGCGAGCCGAGCGCCGGCGATCACCTGCAGGCCGACGCCGCCGCAGCCGAACACGGCAACGGACTCTCCTCGCTTGACCCGGGCGACGTTCCGCACTGCTCCCATGCCGGTGACGACGCCACAGCCGAGCAGGGCCGCCTGCCACAGGGGAAGGTCGGCCGGAATCCGCACGGCGCCACCCGCTGCCACCACCGTCCGTTCCGCGAAGCAAGCGGTTCTCAGGCCGTGCTGGAGCGTGGTGCCGTCGGTTAGTCGAAGTCGGCTTGTGCCGTCCATCAGCATCCCGCGCGCACCGTGCTCGGCCACCGTCTCGCAGAGATTCGGCTTGCCCGCCAGGCAGTACCGGCACGCTCGACACGCGGGAACGAAGCAGAGGGCGACGTGGTCGCCGGGAGCGACATGCGTGATCTCTTCGCCGACCGACTCGACGACACCGGCGCCCTCGTGCCCCATCACCGCCGGCCAGCGATCCGGCCCGAGGTCGCCGTCCGCGTGCCGGACGTCCGAGTGACAGACGCCGGCGGCGGCGACGCGGACGAGGACCTCGTTCGACTTCGGTGGATCGAGCTCCACGTCTTCGATCTCGACGGCGCGTCTCTCGTGGAGGACTGCGGCGCGTATGCGCATCACGCCACTCGATAGGACTCGAGCGCGTCGAAGTCGGGGACGACACCGAGGCCCGGGCCCTCCGGTGGCCCGATGGTGCCGTCTTCGGCGATCTCGATGGTCACGGGCAGTAGCCAGTCTCGCCGCTCGGCCGACCAGTGCGGCGGATCGAACGGGACTTCGAGATACGGGCACGTCGAGAAAGCAAGTGCCGCGTGGAGGTTCGCGAGCAGTCCGTACCCATTCGACCAGGTGTGGGGGCTCCATGTGCGACCCTCGTTCTCCACGAGCGCCGCCACGCGGCGTGCGCCTTCGACACCGCCGCTCAGTACGACGTCCGGCTGCACGACATCGACGCCTCCACGCACGATGAGGTCTCGTGCCTCCGCCTCGGAGCGCACCATCTCACCGGCGGCGATCCGGAGGCTCGCAGCGCGGCTGAGCTCCGCGTATCCCTCGACGTCGTTCGTCGGAAGCGGCTCCTCGAGCCAGTAGACGCCGAGGTGTTCGAGCTCGCGAGCGAACTCCGTTGCCGTCGCTCGCGTCCAGCGCGGCGTGAGATCACCCGGCATGCGCCACCCCTGGTTTGCGTCGACCATGATGTCGAGATCACCTCCGACCGCTTCACGAACGGCCTCGATCACGGGAAGATCGACCCGCCAGTCGGTCGAGTGAAAGCGAAGCTTGACAGCCCGAACACCAGCGTCGCGGAGCGCGAGGCACCGCCGAACGCGCTCGTCCGGAGAGACGAGCTCGCCGCTCGACGCATACGCGCCGATTCTGTCCTTGCTTCCGCCGAGCAGTCTCCAGAGCGGCTCACTCCGCGTCCGTCCGACGAGATCCCAGACCGCAAGCTCGAGAATCCAGTTTCGGCTGTGATGGAAGTCGACGGTCTCGAGGATCCCGTGGACGTCTTCAGGCTCGAGCTCTCGACCGACGAGGAGGCGCTCGAGAAGGTCTCGATCCGGCAGCGCATCCCCGCTCGCGTAGCCCTCGATGCCGTCGTCGGAGCGGACGGTCACGATCGTGGCGTCCTGGTGTGTGCGCGGATTCGGGTCCCACGCTGCGCGAAACGGTGGGTCGAGCGGATAGCGGTAGACCCGCGTTTCGATCGAGATGATGCGCACTCAGTCTCCTGAGTAGAAGGGGTTGCGCAGGTCGTCGCGCCGCTCCACGAGCGCGGTGGCGGCGGCGGGATCACGCCCCTCGACGCACACGCCAAGCGCCTTACGCGTGGCGGCTCGATTCGCCGCGCGTACTGCTGTCTCGTCCTCTGCGGTCGGATCCACCCAGACGGCGACGAGCACCAGCAGGTCGCCGCTCGCCTCGATGAGCCCGTCCGCGACCGCATCGAGCACGCCCTGCCCGATCCCGAGCTGCGCTGCGCCCCAGGTCATCGTCTGGAGACGCTCGTCGAGAGCGGTGCCCTTGTTCATCATCAGCGTCGGCGGCCACACGGGCTCGTACTCCTGCTGGGTCGGACCGACGCACACGAGCACCGGCGTGTGTCCGGGAGCAGGGTGAGCGAACATGCCCAGAGCGGACGCCGCGGTCGCGCTTCCACGGCGGGCCAGGACGACGTTGACGTGTGAGCCGTTCGGGGCGGTACCACTCCACCCTTCGCCGATGCGACCGTCGAGCTCCTCGATGTTCATACGCCTCCATTCAGGTCGAGGACGACGCGGAGGGCGTCGCCGGAATGCATCAACTCGAATCCACGCTCGACCTCGTCGAGCGGGAGACGGTGCGAGATCAGCCGGTCGAGTGGGAGTCGTCCCTCTCGGTAGAGCTCGAGCGTGGCAGGAAAGTCGCGCTCGGGCCGGGACGAACCGTAGATCGACCCCAGCACACGGCGCTCCATGCGCGGGATGGTCGTTGCGGGAAGCGACAGCACTGCGTCCGCGCGCGGGATCCCGATCAGCACGGCTGCGCCGCGTGCGCGCGTCGAGAGAAATGCGGCAAGCATTGCCTCGGGCCTGCCCGTCGCCTCCACGGCGATGTCGATGCCTCCGCCGGACGCCTCCTTGACGGCCTCCGCCGTCGACTCCGGGCTGCCCTGCCAGAGAACGCCGTGGGTGGCTCCGAACGAGCGGGCGACGTCGAGCTTCTGCTGGCTGACATCGACCGCGATCACGGGCTCGGCTCCAACCGCCACGGCGGCCATGAGCGCCGAGATGCCGACCCCTCCGCAGCCGACGATCGCGACCCGGTCGCCGGCCTTCGCGCCGGCCGTTCGCCACACGGCGCCGACGCCGGTCGTCACTGCGCAGCCGACGAGCGCGGCAACGTCGAACGGCACGTCCTCGGCGATCGGCACGCAGGAGCGCTCGGGGACGACACAGGCCTCGGCGAAGGTCGAGAGGAACGAGTAGTGGTAGACCGGCTCCCCGTCTCGCGAAAGCCGAGGCGTTCCGTCCATGAGCCCGCCGGTGCCCATCGCCGGCCAGACAGTCGAGCAGAGCTGCGTCAAATCGCGTTGGCACTCGTCGCAATCGCCGCACCAAGGAGCCCAGGAGAGGGCGACGTGGTCGCCGACTGCGACGCGCGAGACGCGCTCGCCGACCTGCTCGACCACGCCAGCGCCCTCGTGGCCGAGGACGGCTGGACAGGGCGTCTCGGCGGTCCCGTCGACCGCGTTCCAGTCCGAGTGGCAGACGCCGCTTGCCTGGAGCCGAACCAGAACCTCTTCGGGCCCCGGAGGTGCGAGATCGAGGTCACAGACGGTGAGCGGACCTCCGGTCTGCTCGAGCACCGCACCTCGGATCCTCACGCTGTCGTCTTCTCCTTCGCCTGCAGCTCGCGCAGCTCCTCGAGCGGGATGTGGCAGCGCATCATGTGCCCGTTCTCGACCTCCACGAGCGGTGGCTCGGTTTCCTGGCAGATAGCGCCGAGCATGCGTGGGCAGCGTGTGTGAAAGACGCAGCCCGACGGCGGGTTGGCGGCGCTCGGAATGTCGCCCTCAAGCTTGATCCGGTCACGACCGCCACCGTCGATCGTTGGCACCGCCGAGAGCAACGCCTCCGTATACGGATGGTGGGGCCCGTCGAATACGACGTCCGCAGATCCGACCTCCTGGAGGCGCCCGAGATATAGGACGGCGATACGGTCCGAGATGTAGCGGACAACGCCGAGGTCGTGCGAGATGAAGAGGTACGAGACGCGCTTGTCAGCCTGGAGCTCGACCAGGAGGTTGAGGATCGCCGCCTGCACCGAGACGTCCAACGCGGACGTCGGCTCGTCGCAGATCACGAGTTTAGGATCGCCCGCGAACGCCCGCGCGATCGCAACACGCTGCTTGAGGCCGCCCGAGAGCGCATTCGGCCGCGCGCTGACATAACGTTCGGCGAGCCGCACCGATCGCATCAGCTCGATCATCCGCTGCTCTGCCGCCGCCCCCTTGAGACCGGCGAGCTTTTTCAGCGAGCGGCGCATGATCCGCCGTACGGGGTGACGCCGGTTGAGCGCTGAGTCCGGGTTCTGGAAGACAATCTGCAGCGCGCGCATGTCGGCTGCGGAGCGGCCCCCGAGAGTGGCGGCAAGATCGCTGCCGTCGAGCGTCACCCCACCGGACGTCGGTTCCACGAGCCCGAGCACCGCGCGCGCGAGCGTCGTCTTGCCGCTGCCGGACTCCCCGACCAGACCAAGTGTCTCACCCGACCAGATCGCGGCCGACGCACCGACGAGCGCATGTACGTCGTGGCCCTGCTGCTTGAACACCTTGCCGAGATCGTCGAAACGCAACAGGGGGTCGGCCGCACGGTCGACGGGCGGTAACTCGAGGTCGGCGCCGATCTCGCGCGGCAGCGTTTGAGCGCGCTCGTGGAAGTGACAGCGGCTCATGTGCGAGCCGCCGATCTCGTGCGCCGCCGGCTCCTCCGTGTGGCACCGTGCCTCGGCGAGCGCGCAGCGCGCAGCGAACACGCAACCCGGCAGCTCCTCCCCGAGGTTCGGCAGGAACCCGGGGATCGAGTCAAGTCTTCCGTGATCCTTGCGCACGCCACCCCGTGGGACGCAGCGCAGCAATCCGACGGTGTAAGGGTGGCGCGGGTCGTTCAGAACGGTCTCCGTCTCACCCTCCTCGATCAGCCGCCCCGCATAGAGCACGCCGACGCGGCCGCACATCTTGCGGATGATCCCGAGGTTGTGGCTGATGAACAGCACGGACGTGCGCAGCTCGGATTGGAGAGCTGCGACGAGATCGAGCACCTCGGCCTCAACGGTGGCGTCGAGTCCTGTCGTCGGCTCGTCGAGGATCAGGAGGGCTGGATCCGTGGCGAGCGCCATCGCGATCACGACGCGCTGCTGCATGCCGCCCGAGAGCTGGTGCGGATACCGCTCCATGACCGAGCCGACGTCGGCGATCTGGACGCGCTCGAGCGCTTGATGCGCTTGCTCGACCGCATCTTGAGCGCCCGCGCCACCCACCCGGAACACCTCCGCCATCTGTTTCCCTACGCGGATCGAGGGGTTCAGCGCCGCACCGGGGTTCTGGTACACCATCGACACCGACTTGGAGCGCAGCTGCCGCAAGTCGGCACGCCCGAGCGTCAGGGCGTCCCGGCCGTCGATGCGGATTCCGCCCGAGCGCACGCGCCCGTTTCGAGGGAGGTAGTTGACGATCGCCAGCGCTGCGGTCGACTTGCCGCAACCGGACTCGCCAACCAGCCCGTACGCCTCGCCACGCCGGACGTGCAGCGTCAGGCCGCGCAGCACCTGCCGGTCGTTGCTCCGAACGTTGTAGACGACGTCGAGCTCGTTGAGCTCGAGCGCATGCGGCGATTCCCCTACATCGGCCAGGGCCTCGCTCACCGGTCGACGACCTGCTGCAGCCCGTCGCTGATGAGGTTGACCCCGATCACCAGCGTCGCGATCGCGAGACCGGCGAAGAGCACGGTCCACCAGTACGTGCCAGCGCTGAGGAGTGTGTAGTTCTCCGCGATCTGGAGCGACCAGTCGGGCGAGGGCGGCTGTACGCCGAAGCCGAGGAAGGTGAGCCCGGCAACGGCGAAGATCGCGTACCCGAGACGCACGGTCGCCTCGACGACGATCGGCCCGCTGATGTTCGGAAGGATCTCGGAGAACATGATGTAGGGCGCGCGCTCACCGCGAAGCTGCGCGGCTTGCACGTAGTCGAGCTGGCGTTCGCCGAGCACGGTTGCGCGCACGGTTCGGGCAACGGGAGGGGTGAAGATCAGGCCGATCACGACGATCAGGGTGACGTTCGAGCTCCCGAGTGCCGTGAGCGCGACGACTGCGATCACGATTAGCGGCAGAGCCAGCACCGCGTCGACGATTCGGCTGATCGTCTCGTCCGCGATGCCGCCAAAGTACCCCGTGACGAGCCCGACCATGGTTCCGGCGGCGACTCCGAGCAAGGTCGCGAGCGGAGCCACCCTGAGCGTGGACGCGGCGCCCGCGAGCACGCGCGAGAAGATGTCGCGGCCGAATTGGTCGGTGCCGAACCAGTAGGCGGAACTCGGGCTCTGAAGAATCGCGTCGGTCTGCTCCAGCGGATCGTGTGGGATGAGCCAAGTGCTAGCCAACGCCCAAAAGACCCAGAACCCGACGAGGGCACAACCAATCAGGAACGTTTTGGAACGGGCAAGCTGGCTGAGCATCTCGCGTCGAGCGATGCTCGCTTCCTTCGGTACGAAGCCCGCTGCAGGCTCGATGCCGGCGGCGTCGTCGGTCATGGCGCTCATTCGGCACTGCCGTAACGGATACGCGGGTTGAGAACCGAGTAGAGGACGTCGGCCACGAGCGTCGCCACCAGGTACACGATGCCGACGAGAAGAACGCCGCTCTGGAGCATGATGTAGTCCTTGTTCTGCGCGGCGGTGTAGATGCGCAGGCCGATGCCGTTGTAGTTGAAGAGCTTCTCGATCACGAGCAGTCCGCCGATCAGGTAGCCGACCTGCGTCGCGACGACTGCGATCGTCGGAAGCAGCGAGTTGCGGAGTACATGGCCGCCGACCACCTGGCGTGACGTCAGCCCTTTCAGATACGCCGTTCTCGTGTAGTCGGCGTCGACCGATTCGATCACGCTCGCGCGGGTGATTCTGGCGATGTAGCCGAAGAGAATCAGGACGAGCGCGAAGCTCGGAAGGAGCAGGTACTCGATCTGCGTCGCGATGTTCGACCCCTCGGGGGCGGTCGCCGAAACTGGCAGCCACCCTAGCCAGAGACCAAGGACGAGGATGAGCACGATCGCGGTCACGAACTCCGGGATTGCAGTGAAAGAGACCCCCGTGATCGTGATCGCCCTGTCGGTGAGGCTGCCACGCCGGAGCCCGGCCACGAGCCCGCCGAGGATGCTGAGCGGCACGACGAGGACAAAGGCAACCGCGGCGAGCTTCAGGGAGTTGATGAAGGCGGGGCCGAGGAGGCTCGAGACCGACACGTTGTACTGGAGCGACGTGCCCAGGTCGCCACGGACGAAGTCGCTAATCCAGTCCAAGTACTGCACGACGATGGGGCGGTCGACACCTGCGTTGTGATTGAAGATCGCGACGTCGCGTTCGCTCGCGAGCCCGCCGAGGATGTTCCTGCCGATATCGCCGGGCAGCAAGGATGCCGAGGCGAATACGAGCACGCTGAGGATAAAGAGTGTGATCAGTGCGTACCCGAGACGCTTGAGCAGAAACCGGTAGATCCGAGCCCCCCGTCTGTGGTACGCCGGGCCGCTGCATTGAGC
>JBOHAY010000348.1:0-7611 GCA_050697935.1 Gaiellaceae bacterium
GGTCGCGGGGAGCGAGCCGAGGGTCGAGCACCACGACGCAGATGTTGGCCACTGCCAAGACGTTAGGTCGTCACCCCCCAAATGGGTATCCCTCGTGCGAGGGTCGTGTGTGGGCGTCGCCGGCTAGGGAGCGCTGGCGACCGTCGTCGCGAGCCTCGCAAGGCAAAAACTCCTAGCGGCGGCCTGGTCGCAGCTCGCCGAGAGGCCCGGGCGCGGGGGGTCACCTAAGGGGCGCCTGCGGCAAGGCACCAGTACCCGGACGCCCGGGCCAACGATGAGAATAGGCATGGTCGAGCTCGGCTGGCGTGACCTCAACGGGGGAGATCGGACACTCCATCCGAGGGCTTGCTGCGTGGGAACATACGTTCGTCACCTCACAGGGATCGACTCAGGAATGCCTTCACGTAGAGGCGCCGGGGTTACACTGAGAGTGACCCCGGGCGCGGTGATCTCCCTTCCCCGGGAGTCAGGCACTCCTTTCCTCAAGCCGCGCTCGGGGTGACACGCTGTGCGTTGCCTCCCGGCCACGCGCGACGGGCCGAGAAGATCGCCTTTGCCGAGGTCGTCTGTTGGGTCAAGCAGACTCCGCGTAGCGCGACCCGTCACCGGATTCCGGCTCCGACCGAGCCGCTACTTCACTCGGAACGCGAAGTGCGAGGTGACGGACTTTCCGCTCGAGCGCACGATCATCGATCCTTGCACGACCCGCCTGGACGCGTCCGCGGGCACACGGAGCGAACAACGCCCTCCGCCTGCTGCGACGCGGCCCGGGGCCTTGACCACCGTCCCGCCAACCCGGACGCTGCACGTCACCGAACCGGACGTGATGCCACGGGCGGTGTCGGAGCGCCTCACCGGAACGGTCACGGTGAAGAGCTTTCCTGCACGCGGCCGGGCAGGAGCCCCACTCGGATCGCCGGAAATGAGCCGAAGCGGCGCCTTGTTGACGAGCGTGTACCTCCACCAGGCATCGCCGTTCGGTGCGAGGTCGATCGCGAAGTCCGTATCGCCGGAAGGATCCGAGTCTCCGCTGACCAGGTAGAAATCGAATCCGGCAACGTCGTCGAGGAGACGCCGCGGAACGGCGATAGTCACGACACCGCCCGCATTGCGCGTCTGCACGCCCGACCCGCGTACCTCGACGAAGTCCTCGTCTGTCGGGCTCCAACGCCCGACATACGCTCCGGAGCGATCGACGTAGACATACGCCTCGACGCCGTTGTCCCCGGTAGCGCGCCGCCGGTCGATGTCGAAGTCGAGCTCGACCCAGGTGTTTGGCGCGAGGACAGTGTGGCTCGGTGTCGAGATCGCAAAGCTGATCGTGCCGGCCTTCGTATCGGAGACCTCGACCTGCTCGATGTCGGGAGCTGCGTCCTGGTCTCCCGCAGCATCCACGAGGGAGAGCGGGCTGGGCGAGGCGTACCGAGCGTTCCCGCTGTTCGGGACGTAGTCCGTGGCGGTGAGCTCGTCGTCGCCATCGTCCTGCCCACGCGAGCTGACGCCGAGCACGCCGAAGCTGGCGACGCTGTCAAGCGAAGTTCTCGGGATTGTGAGCGTAAGGACGCCCGCCGCGAAGCTTCCGCTCATCCCGGTGGATGGCCGTCTCGCGAGTTGCGAGCCCGACCAGCGGAAGAACTGGATCCCCCCGTCGTCGTAGTACTGCACGAGTGCCTCATCACCCTCGTCACCCGTGTTCCGGTTCAAGTCGAGGTCGAACCAGAGATTCATCCAGCTGTTCAGCGGCAGGCTCTGGTAGTTCGCAACCGTGACCGACACGGTCAGGATCGCTTCCGCTGACTCCGAGATCGTGAGCGCGGTCACGTCCGGTGCCGCGTTGTTGTCTCCTACCCGATCCGAGAACGAGGCGGCGCCGAGCGCGCCGGTCGCGAGGGCGAGCATGACAACGATCGCCGCGAGACCGAGCGTCGTCCTCGTGGCTGGGACGCGAGCTGGAGCAGAGGGTCTTCGATGTGTCCGTCCGAGGTGCATTGCACGAATCATTCGACCCGCGCTCAAGGAATCCTCAACGCGCAGAGGTGCGCTCTTCGGGGTCTGCGAGAATCGACGGCCGTGCCGAGCCTCCTCGAGTCTGCTGCCCTCCAACTTCGAGTGGCGAAGCGTCTGGCCCCGCGGCGTGGCGCATCGCTCGGCGAGCGAATCGGAAAGCTCGACGATCGCCTCATCTTCGTCGTAGGTTCTCCACGTTCCGGGACGACCTTCCTCGCAGGCGCGCTCGGTTCGCTCCCGGGCTTCGTCGATCTCGGCGAGGTCGCTCCGCTCAAGGCGGCGATTCCGAAGCTCGCGACACTCGATGTGGACGAAGCCGCCCGGCGCCTGCGCAGAACCCTCCGTATCGCGCGTCGGTTCGGCATGGTCGGCTCCGTCCGGGCAATTGAACAGACGCCTGAGATGGCGCATCTCGTGCGCGTCATCCCGCTCGCGTATCCCGAGGCACGGATCGTGCACATCGTCCGCGACGGCCGCGACGCCGCGTGCTCGTTGCTCGAGAAGCCCTGGCTTCGCCGAGAGCAGGTGAAGACGGACGATGCCGGTGTTGCATACGGCTCTTACGCGCGGTTCTGGGTCGAGCCGGATCGGCGCGAGGAGTTCGAGACCGTGAGCGACGCGCGACGCGCGGCGTGGGTCTGGCGACGCTACGTCACGGCGGCGCGCGCTGCCGAGACGGGTGCCCTCGAGGTTCGCTACGAACGCTTGACCGCAGAGCCTCATTTGGTAGCAGAGGAGCTCGCCCACCACCTCGACGCTCCCGCAGATGGGATCACGGCGGCCTTACGGGACGTGCACCACGGCGCGGTGGGCCGTTATCGCCTGGACCTCAGCGACGAGCAGCTTGCCGATGTGCTCGACGAGGCCGGCGAGCTTCTCAGCGAGCTCGGCTACGTCACGTAGGGGCGAGGCTTGCCTCGCCCCTACCCGCCGACGGTTAAGTGAGCTCGGCCAGCGCCTGACGCACCTTCGAGAGATGAGCTTGAAGCTCGGTCGTCCGCGCGAGATCCGCGCCCGAGAGGTCTCGCTTCAGCTTCCGCTCGCGTAGTCGCAGGAGCAGCTCGGCTCCCGTGCGCTCGTCGATGGCCTCGCGCGCCGCTCGTGCGTCGAGCTCGGCCTTGAGCGAGGTCAGCTCGAGATCGTCTCTACCTGAGACGAGAGCCGCTCGGAACCTGCGGTTCATATCGGAGTCGAAGTGCTCAGGCGTGAGTTCCGCCAAGCCCCGAACCAACGACGAATGGGCGAGGCACGCAGCGAGGACGTCGCGCTCGAGCCTGTCACCCGCACCGAGGAGCCGCGGCGTCTCCGTCGCGGAACGCCCACCGAGGCCACGCGCGGGCGCGAGTCCCGCCAGCGTCTCGCGCGGGAGATCGAGCCTGTCGGCGAGGAGGCGCAGAGCCTCTTGTCGCTCGGGCGAGTCCTCGGCTTTCGAGAGAACTTCCCTCGCGCGCACGAAGCCTTCCTGACGATCTGCCGAGCGCTCGATCTCGAGGCGCACCCGATACACGAGGTAACTCTCGGCGCCATCAAGGCGGTCCGGAAACCCGGCCGGCGCATCGGCCGGGTCCTGTCCTTTCGGCAAGGTCACCACCTTGACGTCGAAGCCCTGCCCGACTGCAAGCTCCATTCCACGCAGGGTTGCCTCCTGCCCCGCGGCATCGGCGTCGAAGCAGAGATAAACCTTGCGCGTCAGGCGTCCGAGCTCGCGCAGCTGCCGATCCGTCAACGCGGTGCCCATCGAAGCGACGACCGGCTCGAACCCCGCCTGCCGAAGGGCGATGACGTCCGTGTTGCCCTCTACGACAGCCGCGTGATCGAGCTTCGAGATGGATGCCTTCGCGAGATGCAGGCCGTAGAGGATCGAGCCCTTGTGGAAAAGATCGCCCTCGGGGGAGTTCACGTACTTGCCGCGAAGCGGGTCGTCGTCGTGCAGCTTGCGCGCCTGAAACCCGACGACGCGTCCACGGGCATCGGCGAGCGGGAACATGAGCCGCTGCGGGAAGTAGTCACCTCCTCGCACCGTCACGAGGCCGGCCGTCCGGAGCTCGTCCGTGGTGAAGCCCTTCTCGGCGGCCTTCTCCGCGAGCCCCCGTCCGGGCGACAGACCGAGGCGAAACTCCTTCGAGACCGACTCGCCGAGCCCGCGTCCACTCAGGTACTCCCGCACCGGCGCACCCATGTCTCCTTCCCAGAGCAGTCGCTCGAAGAAGACCGTCGTCTGTTCGAGGAGGGCGTGAAGCCGCTCGCGCTTACGGCGCTCCGCCTCGACGCGCGGCGACGCCTCCTCGACCTCGATCGGCACGCGGAACCGCTCGGAGAGCCACTCGACTGCACTGACGAAGTCGAGGCTCTCGGTCTCGCGCACGAACGAGATGACGTCCCCGCCCTTGCCGCAGCCGAAGCAGTAGTAGAGCTTGTCGACAGGGTTCACCGAAAATGACGGCGTTTTCTCCTCGTGGAACGGGCAGCGCCCCGTGAAGCGCGTCCCGGACGCACGACGCAGCTGCGTCTTTCCGGAGACGACCTCGACCATGTCAGCCGCAGCCACCACGTCGCGCACGGAGGAGTCCTTGATTCGAGCCACAGGTTGAGACTACTCGGCGAGCTCATCGAGAGCGGACGTCGCGCCGACGGCGAGGAGCAGGCGGCGAAGACCCTCGACTTCTAACGCGCGGTCGCCGCAATGTGCGACGAAGACCGTCAGCGAAACGCTCCTCGCCGGCGCTCAGAGAGATTCGGCGTAGGCGAGCGCGAAGCGGTCCGTCATGCCAGCGATGTAGTCGACGATCTCGTCGACGTCGTCGCCTCGTTCGACGAGGTGGTCGAAGATTCTGTGAACGACTTCGTGAGCCCGCTCGTGCTCCGGCGCGGCCTGCGGGCCGAGGTAGACGCGCTCGAACATGAAGGCGCGCAGCGACAGCATGGCCTGCCCGACGTCCACGGATTGGCGGATGTCGTCGACGCCTTCGGAGGACTCGACGATGTCACGGACCAGCGTGTCGATCCGCGCCGATCCCGTCGCGCCGAGAATCGCGATCTCCTCGTGCGGGAGGTCGTCTTCGTCGAGCAGGCCGTACCGCACGGCGTCGTCGATGTCGTGATTGATATACGCGACGCGGTCGACGAGGCGCACGATCTTCCCTTCGAGCGTCTCGGGCTCGCGTTCGCCGGTGTGCGTGAGGATGCCGTCGCAAACCTCGTGCGTGAGATTGAGCGAGCGCGCGATCCGCAGCGACTGCTCGTTGTGGCGGAAGCGGCGCCCGAAGCGCTCGGACACGGCCGCATCGAGGGCGTCCTCCCCTGCATGGCCGAACGGTGTGTGACCCGTGTCGTGTCCAAGGCCGATCGCCTCCGTAAGGTCCTCGTTCAGTCGCAGTGCCCGTGCGACGACGCGGGAGATCGCCGTCGTCTCGAGCGTGTGGGTCATCCGCGTGCGGTAGTGGTCTCCCTCCGGGTCGATGAAGACCTGAGTCTTCCCCTTCAGCCGGCGGAAGGGCTTCGAATGGACGATGCGGTCGCGGTCCCGCTGGAACGGCGTGCGAACGCTCGACTCCTCCTCCGGCAACTCGCGTCCTCGCGTCTCGAACGACCGAACTGCAAACGGCGACAGGCCGTCCTCGAGTGCCCGAATCCGCCGCTCGAACGCCGTCATCAGATGATGATGGGGACGGTGCCGCCGTCTGCACTCCACGCTGCGCCCGTAACGTAGGAGGCGCGGTCGGAGCAGAGGAATACGATGACGGCGGCGATCTCCTCCGGGCGTGCGAGTCGGCCGAGCGGCCTGCCCGCCCCTACGTTGGCGAGAATCTCCTCTCTGTCGCCCTGCTGATCAGCGAGCCCGCCCTCGCCGAGCCACGCATCCGTTGCGGTCGGGCCGGGCGTGACGGCGTTGCAGCGGATGCCCTCCTTCGCGTACAGGTCGGCGACGAGGCGCGAAAGCGAGAGCACTGCCGCCTTCGTCACCGAGTAGTGCGGCATGCCGGTGGACGGGCGCTTCCCCGCCGTCGACGAAACATTCACGATCACACCGCCGCCATCCTTGAGACCTGGCAGCGCAGCACGAATCGCCCGCACGTAGCTCATGACGTTGAGCTGCCAGTAGGCGTCCCATTCGTCATCGGCCACGTCTTCGAAGCGCGCCTGCCGCGCAATGCCGACGTTGTTCACGAGCACATCGAGTCCCCCGAGCGTGTCAGCCGCAACTCCGACGGCACGCTCGGGCTCGCCGGCCCGCGAGAGATCGACGGCGACGTGCTCCATCTCACCGATTCCAGGGGCGTCACGCCGTCCGCACGTGACCACACGGGCGCGCTCAGCTATGAGCAGACGCACCGTTTCCAGCCCGATCCCGCCGGTCGAGCCGGTGACGAGACATCTCTTACCTTCGAGCCCGAGATCCACAGCCGCGGCTAGGTTATCCGCGTGCCGACGACGATCGTCCTGGTCAGGCACGGTGAGACCGACTGGAACCGCGAGAGCCGCTTCCAGGGCCATGCCGACACTCACCTGAACGAGGCCGGGCGTGCACAGGCGCGCGAGTTGGCGTTGCAACTCGACGGTGAGAGGTTCCACGCCGTCTACTCCAGTCCGCTGCTCCGCGCGTTCGAGACAGCCCTCATCCTCGGCGAGCGCTTCGATCTGGAAGTCGTACCCGACGCGGGGCTCATGGAGGTCGATGTCGGCTCGTGGTCCGGGCTCACACGCACCGATGTCGAGTCTCGTTTCCCGGACGGCTTCCGCCGCTGGCTCGAGTACGGCCATGGCTGGGACGACGGAGAAAGCTACGACGAGCTCGGCGAGCGGGTTGTCTCGGGGCTGGCGCGCATTGCCGCCGTACACCCGAATGGCACGATGGTCGCCGTCACGCACGGCGGCCCGATCCGATCCGCGCTCGCCGCCGCCGATGGCGTGCCGTTCGGCGAGGCCCGACGCTCGATCACCGTTCTCGAAAACTGTGCCACGGTGCGGATCGTCGTCCGGAACGGCATTCTCGAGCGAGTAGACTGACCGCTTCGTGGAGGACTACACGAACAAGTACAAGGGCGAGCAGATCGAGGTCGCGCTCTTCGGCGGCGAGTACCAGGAAGGCACTTTGACGGCGTACTGCTCGATCGAGGACGTCCCCCACGTCGAGCTCAACGGCCACATCCTCATCCCTCTGCAGAACGTCGCGTCGCTCCACTGCTCGAGCCGCTGCGATGCGCCGGAGCCCGACTGGCCGCCGCGCGGCCTCGGCGAGGAGGACACTGAAGAGGACTCGTAGCCGGTGACCGCCGCGTTGAACGTCCTCAAGGCGTGGCTCGTCACCGCTGTCGTCGCAGGGTTGTTGGGGCTGCTCGGGTACGCCGTCGGCGGCTTGCGGCTGGCATCGATCTTCGCCTTCGCCGGCCTTCTGCTCTGTCTCACCACGTACTGGATGGCCGATCGCGCCCTGACGGGGATGCTCGGAGCGCGTGAGGTGCCAGAGGGCGAGGATCCAGACCTCCACGCGATGGTCGCACGGCTTGCCTCCCGCGCGCAGGTCGTCAAGCCCCGGCTCTTCGTCATCGAGCGAGGGCCGCCCCTCGGGCTAGCGGTCGGCCGCGGCGTCTGGGCGTCGACGGT
>JBOHAY010000349.1:0-11811 GCA_050697935.1 Gaiellaceae bacterium
GTCAGGATCAGCTCGGGATTGCTCGGGTCCCGCTCGATCTTCTCCCGAAGATGCCGTACGTGGACGTCGATCGTCCGCGGCTCACGGTAGTCGGATCCCCCGCGAAGCCGCTCCAGGAGCTCGCGACGCGAGAACACGACGCCGGGGCTGGCGGCGAGCACGACGAGCATCTCGAACTCGATGAACGTCAGCTGGATCGTCTCGCCGCGAATCTCTACGGTTCTGCGCGGTAGGTCGATCTTGAGCTCGTCCCGATCGATGATGGCGTCCCGTTCGGCGGCAGCTCGAGGCGTGGCCGCACGGCGCAGCAGCGCGCGCACGCGGCTCCGGAACTCGCGGATCGAGAACGGCTTCGTGATGTAGTCGTCGGCGCCGAGCTCCAGTCCGAGCACCTTGTCGAGCTCCTCGCCACGTGCGGTCAACATGACGATGGGAACGTTGCTCTGACTGCGGAGGCGCTTGCACACCTCCAATCCGTCGAGCCGCGGCAGCATGACATCGAGAACGACCAGGTCGACGTTCTCGTCGCCGAAGCGTCGCAGTGCCTCCTCTCCGTCGCGCGCCTGGACGACCCGGTACCCGTCCCGCTCGAGCGGAAAGGTCAGGAGCGTCTGGATCGAGTCCTCGTCGTCGACGAGGAGAATTGTCGAGGAGGAGTTGGGCATCGGAGCGTTCGCACGGGGCCCGCGGCTGCCGGCCTGCCTACTATAGCCCGGCGATGGAAGCTGCTCGGCCCCGGAGGCGCCGTCGGCGGCTGCGTCGTGGCACTGTCGAAAGGCCCATCAACGGTCGTCTCGTGCGCGTGGGCTTCATCGTCGTAGCTCCGGCTCTCCTTGCGCTTCTGTTCTCCATCGGTACAACGGGCACCCTTCCGCGGACTCCACTCGAGCCGCTCTTCGACTCGGCCGCAGCCGCGGCGCTGCACGAGCAGCTCTCGACCGTCTATCCCGCACGCGTTCCCGGCACGCTCGAGGCCGAAGGCGCGGCACGCTGGTACGGCGAGACAATCTCGGCCCTCGGTCTCTCCACCGAAGAGGACATCTGGACCGAGGATCTCGCCGATCTCGGCTCAGTCGAGCTTCGAAACGTCGTGACGATTGTGCCCGGACGGGCCGAGGAGACGATCATCGTTGTTGCGCATCGAGACAACGCCGGGGCGAATCAACCGCTTGGCGACAACGCTTCTGGGACCGCAGCGCTCATCGAGCTCGCGCGCGGCTTCGCACCGCAGGATGTCGGGCCGGATCCCTTGCCTCAGCGCACGCTCGTCCTCGTGTCGACCGATGCTGGGGCCTACGGGGGGGCGGGAGCCGCGCGCTTCGCAGCGGAATCACCGTATGCAGATGCCGCCATCGCCGTCGTCGTCCTCGATGGGCTGGGAGGACGGGGCCGCCCGCGCATCGCCATCGCAGGCGATAGGCCCGCCTCGCCTGCCCGCGCCCTCGTCAGCACGGCGTCAGCTCGCGTGCGCGAGCAGGTCGGGGTGACCCCGTCGCTGCCGCCGCTGCTCACGCAGCTCGTCGACCTCGGGATGCCGTTCGCGGCCGGTGAGCAGGGCCCGTTCCTCGAGCGGGGCCTGGCCGCCATCGCGATCACGACCTCCGAGCAGAGCGACCCCGCCGTTCCGGCCGGCGATCCCGACGCGCCGCTCTCGATTCCGCGACTCGGTCAGCTGGGCCGCGCCACCGAGGCGCTCATCGGCTCGCTCGACGTCAGTGTCGGAGGTGCCTTTCGGGCTCCCGACAGCCTCTTTCTCGGCGACCGCGTCGCGAGTGGATGGGCGGTCCGGCTGACGCTCATCCTCTGCGTCGTCCCGTTCGCCCTGGGCGTTTTCGATCTTCTCGTCCGGTGCAGACGCAAGGCGCTTCCTCTTGCTCCCGCGTTCCGTGCTCTTCGCGCGAGACTCTTCTTCTGGCTGTACTGCGGGGTCATCGTCTGGATCGGCGCACTAACCGGGGCATTCCCGATCGGAGCGGCTCTTCCGCTTCCCCCATACACGTCGTTGGTTACCGACCCACCTGTGGCCGGTCTCGCAGTTCTCACCATTGCGATCCTCCTGGGTTGGCTCGTCGGCCGGCGACGCCTCGTCCCCTCGAGGCCAGCCGACGCAAGCGAACAACTCGCCGGTCTGGCCGCGGCGCTCGCGGCGCTCGGCGTGCTCGCACTCGTCCTGGCGCTCGTCAAGCCGTACGCGCTCGTCTTCGTCCTCCCGTCGCTCTACGCCTGGATGTGGCTGCCGCTCCGCGGCCGCTTGTGGCACCGCGCCTTCTTCTTCGGCGTCGGTCTCGCAGGCCCGCTGCTAGGTGTCCTGTTGCTCTCGCGCCAACTCGACCTGAGCGCCATCGATACTCCGCTGTACGTCATCGGGCTTGCGACGGTCGGGTACCTCTCCGCGGGATCGGTGCTGGCAGCGGTCGCGTGGGCCGCGGTTACCGCCCAGCTGGCCACGCTCACGTTCGGACGCTACGCGCCGTACGCGCACGGCGAGCCGCCTCCGGCGGGCGTCGTCCGGCGATCCATCCGTCGGGTTGTCCGCGATCGTCGGCGCCCTAGTCGAGCGTGAGAAACCGAACCGGGGCGCCGGTGACGATCTCGCCGTCGCCCCGTGCCACGTGAATGAGCGCGTCTGCAGTCGCGGCCCGCACGATCATGTGCGACTCCTGACCGGAGACGGGTTCGAGGAGGACACCATCTTCGTCCGGGAGTCGGCGGGCTCGAACGAACTCGTCTCGATGAGGATTCCGTTGCAGTGCGGTGGCGGCTCGACCGTACTGGTAGCCAAGATCCACGCCCGCCACCCCCTGGCGTGCGAGCAGTGCGGGCCTTACGAAGACCAGCGACCCCACGAGCGACGACACCGGGTTCCCGGGAAGCCCGAAGACGAGCGTTGAACCCCGGACACCGAACGAGAGCGGCTTGCCGGGCTTGATCGCCACTCCCCAGAACACTTCTTCGACACCGAGATCGGCCGCGACCCGTCGAACGAGGTCGTGAGGCCCCATCGAGACACCACCGGAGGTCACGAGCACGTCGGCCTCGAGTCCGCGCTCGAGAGCCGCACGGTGGGCGGGTTCGTCGTCCGCGACAACCGGCAGAACCTCGACGTCTGCGCCGGCTCCTCGGAGCACAGCAGCGATCATCGCTCGGTTCGACTCATAGATCTGCCCGTGAACGAGAGGCTCCCCGGCAGGCCTGAGCTCACTTCCGGTTGCGAGGACCACCACGCGCGGGCGAGCGGAGCAGCGGATCTCGGCAACGCCGACCGCGGCGAGCGCGCCGATCTGCGCGGCGCCGATCTGCACACCGGCTTCCGCAACCACGTCCCCCGCTCGAACGTCTCCGCCCTGAGGACGAATGTGCTGACCGGAGACCACAGCATCGAGGATCTCCACGCGATCGCCACGATCGACCACTCGCTCCACGGGAACGACCGCGTCCGCTCCGTCCGGAGCAGCAGCGCCGGTCGCGATCCCGGCCGCCGCTCCAGTCGGGAGCGGTTGCAGCGCAGTGTTGCCGGCGGCAATCCGGAAGGCGACAGGCAAATCGGCTGGGGTCTCGGCGGCACGCACGGCGAACCCGTCCATGGCGGAGCTCGCGAACGGCGGTAGGTCGACCCGTGCCAGCGCCGGCTCTCGAAGCACTCGTCCAGCCGCGTTCGCAACAGTCACCGTCTCCACCGGAAGCTGCTGAGCACGCTCCCTTATGCGTACGAGCGCCTCGTCGATCGTCAGGAGATCGGCCACGAAAGCCGCAGGCTATGTCCCACCGGCCCGAGGCGCCAGAGGTCGCGGCCGTGGCTCATCTGCCGTGGTTGTCTCGGTCTCGGTGCTCTCCGACTCGGACGCGCTGGGGTCGTACGCGAGCGCGTATTCGCCACGTGTGAACGGTTTCCACTCAGGCCAGAATGCTGGCTCCGCGAACGCCGTCGGCTCAGTGCCCTCGAGCGCCGGCTCCATAAAGAGTCGCCAGATCTCGGCCGGGAAGCTTCCACCGCTCACCGCGATCCCGTGCACGTTCTCCATAGGGATCTCGCCTTTGGTGAAGCCGAGCCAGACCGTTGTCGCGAGATCCGGTGTGTACCCCGCGAACCACGCGTCGGCGTGCTCCTCGTTCGTCCCCGTCTTGCCGGCCGCCGGACGGCCGAATGCTGCCCGCGTACCCGTTCCGTACTGAACGTTCTGCTCGAGGATCCGCGTGACGATCGCGGCAGTGCCTTCCGAGATCGCTCGGCGGCGCTTTGGCACGCCCCAGCCTGCAGTCGTGTCCTCACGGCCGTCGGCGAGGACTACGCGCCGGATCGCCATCGGCTCCGCGTGCACACCCCCGGCGGCAAGCGTCGCATAACCCGACGCAATGTCGAGCGGCGACACGGCGATCGAGCCGAGGCCGATCGCCGGCACGTATGCCCCCCTGACGTCGAGAGGTGAGCGAACGCCCATGCGGCGGGCGGTCTCCGCGACCTTCTCCGGAGTGACATCGAGGGTCAGCTGCGCGTAGACCGCGTTGTCCGAGCGAATCGTTGCGCTTCGAATCGAGCTCCAGCCGTAGTAGTCGTTGGCGTACGTGTGCACGCACCACCAGCTGCCGTCGTCGCAATTGCCGGCAGGGTGGACCTTGTACGTGAACGGCGCAGAGACGTAGTAGGTCGAGTCGGGGTTGATCCCCATTTCGACCGCAGCCGAAAGCACGAACGTCTTGAACGTCGAGCCCGTCTGACGACGCGCCTGCGAGAGCAGGTTGAACTCATTCTTGGGCTTGTTCGGGATCACTGCCGTCATGGAACGGATCGCACCGGTGCGAGGGCTGATCGAAATGAGCGCGGCTGCCGGGTCGGTCGGCTGGTTCATGGTGTCGCGAATGGCCTTCTCCGCAAGCCGTTGGTAACGCGGGATGATCGTCGTGTAGACCTGCAGCCCTCCCGAGCGCACCGTCTCAGCGCCGTACACCTCGATGAGCTTGTCCCTCACGTAGCCGAAGAAGTACGGCTCGCGGATTCGGCTGTACAGACGTCCTGGGCGGAAGACGAGCTTGGCTGCCGACGCGAGGCCGTACTCCCTCTTCGTGATCACACCGGTCTCGAACATCGCGCGGAGCACGTCGGCTCGTCGCGCCAGCGCACGGGCGGGCCTCGTGAACGGGTCGTAGGACGACGGCGCCTGCGTGAGACCGGCGAGGAGCGCAGACTCGGCGAGCTTCAGCTCTTTCGCAGGCTTCGAGTAATACGTCTGTGCGGCCGCCTCGATGCCATACGCCTGGTTGCCGTAGTAGACCTGGTTGAGGTACGTCGTGAGGATGCGCTGCTTCGTCCAGGCGCCGTCGAGCTTGGTCGCGAGGCATGCCTCCTTGACCTTCCGCTGAACCGTCCGCTCACGCGAGATGTAGAGATTCCGCACGAGCTGCTGGGTGATGGTCGACCCGCCTTCGACGATCTCGCCGGCGCGAATGTCCGCCACGGCCGCACGCGCGATCCCTTCGATATCGACGCCGCCGTGTGTGAAGAAGCGCCGATCCTCGACCGCGATCGTCGCCTTGCGGATCCACAACGACATACCCTCGGGTGTGACGGGTTGACGGTTTCGCTCTGCGGGAATCGACCCGAGCAGAGAGCCATCGGCGGCATACAGGAACGTGTTCTGACCGATGCGAACCGATTGCAGAGAGTCGAGGTCGCACGACGAGCCGTACGCGAGCACTCCTGCGGTGCCCCCGATCCCGGCTGCGAGCCCGAGGGCGAGAATCGCAGCGATGGCCACGATCGCGCCGCGCCGCCGACGCCGGCGGCGGGCCGCTCGTTGGTGGCGGCCACGGGGACGCAGCGTGTCCGGATCGAGCCGAGCACGCTTGCCACGAGGCGGGCTCATGACGGAATGCTAGCCACGGTCTGCCTTGGATTCGGTGCGCGGCGGCGCACTCCTCAGGCGCCGCTCCGCTCAATCGTGCTGGAATCCCGGGATGGACAAGGGCGCCGCAATGGAATACGGCCGTGGCAGGCTTATCGCGTGGCTGGTGTTCGTAGGCGTTCTCGCACTCGCCAGCTACGGCGCACGTCTCAGCGACACGAAGGCACCCGACGACATCGCATACCGCTATTCGTCGTCAGTTGCCGCGCTCATCCAATACGGGTTCATCCTCGGGATTCTCCTGCTCATCGCGCGGGGTTTCCCGCGGCGTGAGGTCTTCGCACTTCGACGGCCGGAGTCGTGGCCGCGATCTCTCGGGCTCGCAGTTCTAGCGCTGCTGGCGATCTACCTCGCGGCAGTCGCCTACGACCAGGTGCTCTCGGTCCTCGGCGACTGGAACCCGACCGAGGAGCAGGGCCTCGTCCCCGACAGATGGGATTCGAGCCGGGCCGGCGCGTTCGTTGCCTTCTTCCTCGTCGTCACGCTCGTCGCGCCCGCCGTGGAGGAGCTGAGCTATCGCGGGCTGGGCCTGTCGCTGCTGACGCCGTATGGGGTGGGGCTCGCGATCCTTGTCACGGGCGTCCTCTTCGGCGCGGCCCACGGGCTGATCGTCGCGCTCCCGGTCCTGGCCATCTTCGGGATCGTCGTCGGATGGCTACGCGTACGGACGAACAGCATCTACCCGCCGATGCTCCTCCATGCGACGTTCAACGGAACGGCGTTGCTCGTATCGGTGAGCGGCGCCGCTGGATGACTACGTGAGCTCCTCGTCCTCTTCGTCTTCGTACGGCTCGTCGTCGTCCTCGAGTCCTTCGCCGAGTTGTTCCTCGAGGCTCGATGCGAACTCCTCGGGTGTGACGTTCTCGAGGAACTGGCGAAACTCGGCCGGGTCGAGGTCGGCGAGACTCGAAGCCGTCACGAGCCCCGGCTGCTCGCCGTCATCTGCCTGGAGCTCGATCCCCGACTCTTCGACCACCTCGTCCGAAGCGAATATCTGAGCATCGCAGCGGACAGCCAGCGCGATTGCGTCCGAGGGACGGGAGTCGATCTCCACTTCCCTGCCGTCCTGAACGATCGTGATTCGCGCGTAGTACGTGTTCTCCCGAAGCTCGGTGACCGTCACTCTCACGACCTCGCCCTGAAGCTCGGAGATGACCTCGCTGAAGAGATCGTGGGTCATGGGACGGGGCGGATTTGCACCCTGAAGTTTCATCAGGATCGCGGCAGCCTCGGGATGGCCGATCCAGATCGGCAGGAATCTGTCGTCGTCGGCGGTCTTCAGAAGCACGATCGGCTGCTTGCCGATCGGCTCGAAGCTCACCCCGTACAAGGTCATCTCTCGCATAGCCGGCCCCGCCCTCATCTTAGGTCAGGCGTACAGGGTCGAGCGGCATCCGCGTCCGCGAAGCGGACGCTTCAGGGATTTGTCGCGAACGGGACTTCGCGCAAGCGAATCCCGTTCTGCGGGGAAGACAGAAGGCTTCGCTACAGTTGCGACCCCGGGCGATTAGCTCAGTCGGTTAGAGCGCCGCTCTGATAAGGCGGAGGCCCCTGGTTCGAGTCCAGGATCGCCCATGCTTCCGCAAGACCGGAAACTGCGAGTGCAGTTTCCGGTCGCGCAGGCCGCCCTGAAGCGCGGCCGCTTCGCGGCCGCTGATCGCAGCGTTCGTCCGTCCCATGCTTAAGACAGCTGCTGTGGCACCCTCGACCCGACGACACTGTTGACGGCCCTCAGGCCGCAGGACAGATCGCTTCGAGAACTTCGACCAGCTCGGCGAGGCCCCTCTCGTCCTCGAACCGGATCTGGAGCGCGCCGGTGGAGATACGCGTCGGCATCCCTGTCAGCTGTTCAGCGGCGGAACGGGCGCGGTCAACGAGCGCTGGATCGACCACGGCAGCCTTGCGCGGGCGCCTCCGGGCGCCACCCTCACGCGCTGCGCGCTCCGCGGCTCGAACCGTCAGCCCCTCCTTCATGATCCGCCGCGCAAGACGACGGCGCGCATCGTCGTCGGGGAGCGACAGCACTGCTCGAGCGTGCCCCTCGCTCAGATCTCCACGTGCGAGCATCCACAGCACTTCTTCGGGGAGCTCGAGAAGCCGCAAGCGGTTCGAGACCGAGGGCTTCGACCTCCCGACCCGCTCCGCTACATCTCCGAGCGACAACTCGAACTCGTCCACGAGCGACGCATACGCGCGCGCCTCCTCTACCGGGGAGAGCTGCTCACGGGCGACGTTCTCCACGAGCCCGAGGAGGAGGGAGTCGCGATCTTCTACGTCACGAACGACCGCGGGAAGTGTCGCGGCTCCAGCTGCCTGTGCCGCTCGCCAGCGCCGTTCTCCGGCAATGAGCTCGAAACCTCCTTCGGGCCGTCGCCGGACCACGATCGGCTGGAGCACACCCTGCAGGCGGATGGAGCTCGCGAGACCGGCAGCCGCCTCCGGCTCGAACCGGCGGCGCGGCTGACGCGGGTTGGGATGAATCGTCTCGACAGGGAGATGCAGCAGCTCGGGCTGTCCCGCTTCGCCCAGTAGCACCTCGAGACCGCGTCCGAGGCCGCGCCGCTCCTTAGGAACGCTCGACAAGCTCCATCGCCACCTTCCAGTAGGCCTCGGCGCCGGCGGAGCGCCGGTCGTAGGCGATTGCAGGGACCCCGTGGCTCGGAGCCTCGGCGAGGCGGATCGAGCGGGGGATCGTCGTCGTGAACACGAGCGAGCCGAAATGCCGACGCAGCTCCGACTCGACTTCGGCCGCCAGGCGGGTGCGGCCATCGGCCATGGTGAGAAGGATTCCCGCAACGGCGAGACCGGGATTCAGGCTCGCCTTCACCAGATTGATCGTTCCGAGCAGTTGCGAGAGGCCCTCGAGCGCGTAGTACTCGGCCTGCACCGGGACGACAGCCCAGTTCGCTGCTGCGAGCGCATTGACCGTCAGCGTCCCGAACGAGGGTGGGCAGTCCAGAAGGACATACGAGTACGGATCGAGCGTGCCGTTCAGGGCGTCGGCGAGGTATCGCTCGCCTCCGGAGCGCGTCGAGAGCTCGACGGCTGCCGCGGCAAGATCGCTCTTCGCCATGACGACGTCGAGGTTCGCCACTCCCGAGGGCTTCGCCAGCGCACTCAGCGGGACTCCGTCGAGGAGGTCGTGCGTCGAGGCGCCGTTCGCGCGCAGGCCGAGCCCTGAGGTCGCGTTCGCCTGCGGATCGAGATCGATGAGAAGCACACGCTCGCCAGCCTCGGCGAGGCAGGCGCTGACGTTGACGGCGGTCGTCGTCTTGCCGACGCCGCCCTTCTGGTTCGCGACTGCGTAGACCCGGGCGGGCACGGGAGCAAGACTAGAGAGGGGGGCGGCTAGAGTCGGTGGGTGCGCGATGCCGCCCCACCGTACGAGGGCGAGGGCCCGCCCGCGCTGTGGCACGTCAGCGAGGACGCCATGATCAGCCGCTTCGAGCCACACGTGAGCGCGACAGCCTCGAGCGGCGAGCCGCGGGTCTGGGCGGTCGACACCCGACATCTGCCCCTCTACTGGTTCCCGCGCGAGTGCCCGCGCGGCACGTTCTGGTCAACTCCGAGCACCAGGCCGGCCGACTCCGAACTGCTCCTCGGAGCTAGCCGCGTGCACGTGATCGAGGCGACTTGGCTGACTCGCGTGCGCGATGCACAGGTCGTCGCATATCGCGTGCCCGAGACAACCTTCGAGCGCGACCCCGAGGTCGGTGGCTACTGGCTGAGCAGGAAGCCGGTGGAGCCGCTCGAGGTCGTCGAGCTCGGCGACCTGCTCGACCTCCACGCCGGGTCGGGTATTGAGCTCCGCCTCGTCGCCAGCCTCTGGCCACTGTGGGATCGAGTCGTGGCATCGACGCTCGAATTCAGCGGGATTCGCTTGCACAACGCGCGGACGCGGAATCCCTAGGCGAGCGGCCGCTTCTTGGCCATCCCCGGCCGTCGGGGGAAGCCCGGTGGTGTCGGAGCGAGCTTGCGGAGCACGAGCAGGCCGCCGCCATCGTCCTCGAGCGCCGAAGCCAGCCTCTCTGCCACCGCCTCGACGGAGCGTGTCTCTGCGCTATGGCCCACCCACACGATCGCGATGCCCCCCGGTCGAACGAGGGGGAGACACAACTCGGCGGCGACCGGAGGCTTCGCGAGCGCCTTTGCGAGGGCGACGCCGAACACGTCCGTCTGCTGTTCTTCGGCCCGTCCCCAGACGACGGCCACGTTAGTAAGACCGGCGGACACGCGCTCGAGGAAGTCGCACTTGCGGCGCTCGGCTTCGAGCAGCGTGAACGCCCTATCGGAAAGCGTCGTGGCGAGAGGGATGCCTGGTGTGCCACCACCGGAGCCCACGTCGATCACGGGACCTGACTCACGGTCGACCAACGGGGCAGCGCGAAGCGCGTCGTCGACCAGGACGCGGCGGGCTTTGGCAACGTCCTTGATCGCGGTTGCGCCGGGTGACGCAATGACCTCCTCGAGCCAGCGCTCGAGGAACGTGGCCGACACGTCAGTCCGATGCGAGCGCGGGAAGGACGACGACGTACCGGTTCGGCTCGGATCCTTCGCTCACGGTCTCGACGTCCGGGTCGTTCTTCAGCGCCTCGTGCACGATCTTCCGCTCTACCGGCGTCATCGGGTCGAGCTCGACCCGTTGCCCCGTAGCGGACGCGCGCTGAGCTGTCCGCTTCGCGAGCGACTCGAGAGTGGCAGTTCGCCGCGCCCGGTAACCGGCCGCGTCGACCACGACCTCGTATTGTCCACCTCCACTCCTCGTCATCGCGTTCGCCAGATACTGGATCGCGTCGATGGTTTGGCCGTGCTTGCCGATGAACAGGCCGAGATCGGCACCTGTGCACGTCACCGTCACGACGCCGGCGTGCTCCGCAGATGCAGCCGTGACGCTCGCTCCGATAGCGGAAGCGACGCGCTGGACGAACTCTCGCGCAAGGTGCGCCTCCTCACTTGGATCGTCGGCCATGGGCAGGTTGCGCGTTGCGGTGCTCGCGATCACGTGTGCGGGGGTAAAGCCCACACCGAGGAGGCCGCGCTCGCCCTCTGCGACAACCTGGAACTCCACGCTCTCCCGATCGAGCCCGGGGACGAGCACCTCGAGCTCGCGAAGCGCTGCCCACTTGGCCTCGCCGACGGTCTCGCCGGTTGCCTCGACGGTGACGGTGTCCGTGTCGCTCATCTCCGCACTCTTCCTCCACGCTTTCGCTTCACCCTGCGTGGTGGGCCGGCGCGCGGTGGGCCTCCGCCGTCTTGCGGGTCTCCGGATGACGACGTGGGCGGAGCCTCTCCCCCGTCCTTCGGCGGCGTTCGGCTCGTGCGCTTGGGTGGCAGCGCCGGCTTAGGCATGAGTCGCCGCGTGATGATGCCCTGACCAGTCGTCCAGAGGTTCGTCGTGAGCCAGTAGATCATGAGCCCAGACGGGAAACCAAGGATGAACGGGAGGAAGACGATCGGCAGCACCATGATCATGATTCGCTGTGCCTGGCTCTGCATGGACGTGGACATGAGCCACGTCGACGTGAGCTGGCTGACGACGTAGACGACGATGAGCACCGGCCCCCACGCGTCCTTGGTCGGCTCTGTGATGTTGACGAGGCTGAGCCACTCGAGTGTGGAGGACGGGAAGTTCGGGAAGATCTCTTTCTCGAAGTCGCGCAGGACGAAGAAGAGCGAAATGAAGATGGGGATCTGGAAGACGATCGGCAGGCACGAGGCGTACGGGTTGATCTTGTTCTCCTTGTAGAACTTCATGAGCTCTTCCGACTGCTTCTGCCGGTCGGCCTTGTAGCGCTGCTGGATCGCTTTCATCTCGGGCGCGTGGATCTGGAGGCTCTGCATCGAGTGGATCTGACGTATCGCGACCGGGACGAGCAGCATCCGCACGATCACAGTGAGCACGACGATCGAC
>JBOHAY010000350.1:0-4239 GCA_050697935.1 Gaiellaceae bacterium
GGTTGGAGCAAGAACGCGAGACGAGAAACGGCGATACGACCGAAGTCCGACCGCCGGCGCGGGGGCGTAGTTCGCGCCGGCGGTCGGTCGAGCGCCTTACTTCAGGCAGATCGCGTATGCGGTGACGTTCGCAGTTCCACCGCCGAAGTTGCCGGCTCCTACTGACCACGTCGTCGAGCTCGATGCGTACGAATCGAACACAGCGACCAGGTGCGTGTCGGAGGAGATCCCGCCTCCGATTGCCGTCTGTCCCGCATCGCACGTGACTTGAGTGCCATTGACGGCGTCCGGCGGCAGGCTGCCGAGTGGCTGCGACTTGATCACCGTCAGGCCTGCGGCCGTGCTGGCCGGCCGGGGTCCCGCCGGCGACGCGGATAGAGCCGCCTTCGCCCCGGCCTGGGCAGCCGCGCTCCCGAGCTGCACAGCGGTGAGCCCGCCAACCTTCTTCGCGTTGTCGGCGACGAGCGCTCGCTTGGCGAGCGGGACGGCCGCGTTGACGACAGCACCTGCGGTGCCGCCGAGCGCCACAAAGAGAGCGACCATGGCCACGACGAACGCCGGGCTCGGCCGCTTCATCCGTAGTGCGTTCATTCCGAACCTCCTTCGGTGCGCCGGCCCTCGAGCGCGGCGCGTGGTGGATACGAGTCAGACTGTTGCGCCGTCCGCTCAAGAAATGCTCAAGAGCCGAAGGGGCCGCCCCGCAGGACTCGGCCGCCGGCGGTGGACGGAGTACCGCGCCGGCGGCCGATCCATCGTGAGGGCCTAGCCCTGCTTGTTCACGCTCCAGTCGACCGGGTTCTGCGTGCACTGGAAACGCTGGCCTGCGAGATCGAATGCGAGGCTCGAGACTGCGAGCTGTCCGCTGGCCTTTCCATCCGTGGTGAAGACTCCTCGAATGAAGTACGACGTTTCGATGTTCGTGATGGCGCTGGATCCGCTCGACAGAGGCCCCGAGTAGGTAAAAGAGAACGAGAGATCGGACTGAATCGGCGTGGCCGTCGAGAAACCGAGCGTCAGGTTCAGCCTCACTGCAAAGGGCGTCGCGCAATCCACGATCGAGGACGTCCGTGCCAAGATCACCGCCGTAGCATCAGCATTCGTCGTCACGCAGAGCGGCGGGCCCTGCACGGTGTTGCCGCAGTAGATCCCCGGCAGCGCCTTCGGCGCAGGGGGCGGAGGGGGCGGGGGCGGAGGGGGCGGTGGCGCCGGAGGTGCAGGAGGCGCTGGCTTGGGAACCCCCTTTACGACCTCGCAGTCCTTCGCGACCTTGTCCGTCGCATCGCCGGATGCGGTATCGCGCCCCGGCCCGCACGACAGCGTGTCTGCGCCAGCGCCTCCGACGAGCAGGTCGTTTCCGGGACCGCCGACCAGGAGATCGTTCCCGGCCGCCCCGTACAGCTTGTCGTTTCCGCCCTTGCCGGTGAGCTTGTCGGCCTTGGCGCCCCCCTTCAGGGTGTCGTTGCCCGCAGTACCCGCGATCGTCGCTGCACCGACGGTCGCAGTCGCGATGAGCAGGGCGCCGCAGACGAAGGAGGCGACGAGAGATGTACGCCTCTTCACGTTCATGCCGAACCTCCCTTTCGTGCGCCGGCTCGAAGCCGACGCGTCGTAATTTGCAGTGACGATGCGCGACTCCGTTCAAGAAACGCTCAACGCGCCGGCCTGCGCGGTACGCGCGGGTTCGCAGAGCGGGTGGCGGCTTTCACGCCACCCGCTCGCCCCCCATTCCCCAGCTACTTGACGACGACCTTCGCGCAGCTCAGCGGGCTCGCGTTGCCGGCCCGATCGATCGCGCGGACGCAGTGCTTATAGGCACCCTTGGCGTTCGCAGGAACCTTCCAGATCACCGCGATCGTCCTCGAGCTCGATGCGGAGACGAACCAGTTGCCCTTGAGCCGGGCAATCGTCCTGCTCCCGAGCTTGACGAGCTCGACCACGCTCACCTCGCCCGAGTCGTCCGCCACTGCCGAGAGCAGCTTGAGCGCACTCCCCTTGCGACCGGTGCTTGCGAGCGCCGTGGCAGTGGGCGCGACCAGGTCGGGAGGCTTCGGAAGCTGCAACTCGCCGGCTCCGTACACACTGTCGATGCCCGGAGCGCCGAGATCCTTCGCGCTACTCATGAGCAGCTGCTTGATCTGATCGGGGCCGAACGCCGGATATGCCTGCCTCACGAGCGCGGCGGCACCGGCAGCCTCGGGAGAGGATGCCGACGTCCCGGCGAACGCGGACGGACACCACGAGAACGGGCCGTAGGTCATGCCCGAGACGCTGTCGTGGCCGACGATGTCGGGCTTGACACGCCCGTCGATGGTCGGGCCTTGCGAGCTGTACGGCTCGAGCTGCCGCGACTGCCAGCACAGTGCGCCGACCGCGAGGGTCGCGGGCGAGGACGCCGGAGCCGCGATGCTTCCGGCCGCGGTGTGGTGCTCGAGCGGCGGGCTCCAGCTGTCCAGGTCGAGTCGCGGCGAGGTCGAGACGCGGTATCCTCGAATCGCCCAGAACACCGTGAGATCGGAGCCGGTCGTCTGCCGATAGCACATGGCCTCGAACGCCGGCTGGCTTCCGTTCTGCTCGTCTTCGGAGCTCGCAAGCAGCACGTTCGCCCCCGAGAGGAAGAGCCCGAGATCGAAGTCCGACACGGCTGCGGGCCACTCGTCCCACTTCAGGAACCCGCAGATGACCTCACCGTTCGGCCAGATGAAGGTGTTGCCCTGATCCCCGTCCGGGTTCCAGACATGAACGTTGCCGTTCGGGGAATAGGTGCCCGACCAGTGGGTCTGCCCTTCGTTGCCTGCCGAGTTGACCCAGAGGATCCCGCTCGCTCGAGCGTCCGCGACGATGGCACCGATCGCACCGCTTCCGTCGTTGCGGAAGGGCCCCTGCCAGCCTGCAGAGTGGTTGATCACGTGGACGCCCTGGCTCTTTGCGTACGCCACGGCCGCAGCGAGATCAACCTCGGTGTCGACGCAGACGAGGTACAGCTCGGCGTCGGGAGCCATTTCGTGGACGATCTCCGCAACGGCTGTGCCATGCTTGCTGGCAGTCGCGAAACCTCCTCCACAGATGTCCTGCGTCGCGACGTTCGCGGGCAGCTCGCCCTCGGCCTGGCGCTCGGCCAGGCCCGCGAAGCCACCGTCGATGACGGCGACGTTGACGCCCTTGCCGGTGAATCCTTTCCTGTGCCAGGCAGCCGCAAGCGTGGCCGCGACCTCTTCGCCGCCGACCGCATGGTCGACACGCGTGTATGGCGCCCTCACGAGATCGACGGACGAACGCTTCGAGAGCGCAGTGAGAGCCCCCGGCGCGAGAACGGCTTGTACGAGATTGTCCGAGGTGCGCTCGACACGACCGCCCAGCGCCGCGACACTTGCCGACGCGAGCGCGGGCCTGCGGGATTCGATGACGATGCGCACCATCTCGTCCTGAGTGGTGATCGCAAGACCGGCCGAGCGGACAAGGCTCTGCGATCCTCCCGCCCGCGTCACCTGCGCCAGCGTGCCGTCGAGCTTCGACGCCCCGCGCGCGTGCGACGTCGCGAACTGGGGCTCGAGCTCGAGTGCCCTGAGCGGCTGCCCGCGTGCATGGGCTCCCGTGAGGAACGGCCGAGCCATGGAGCCCGGTCCCGCTGCCGCCGGAGTAGATGCGACGGCGAGCAAGCCGAGTGCCGCCAGGCTCGCAACCGCACCTGCTGAGATCTTCGTTCGAATGCCGTACATCGGTGCCTCCTAGGTGATTTGACAGAGGCACGGTGTCGCAGGGCACTCAAGAAAGGCTCAACGTTTTGGCGTCAACGCTCCACAAACTGGATCGAGGCGCGGCTCGAGAGGATCAGCTTCCCTCGGTCGTACCAGCGCCCGACGAACTCGTGCCAGCCGGCCGGCAACCCCGAGGAGAACTCGGCGAGATCGGTCTTGCGAAGGGGAGCGGCGCCATCCATCTGCACGTCCGTCCGCATCTCGACCCGGCCACCGTCGACGTCGAGCTCGAAGCGAGTTTCCTCACCGAGTTCCTGTTGCGTCCCCGCCGCGTCTCCGAGATCCTGAGCAAAGCCGTAGCCGATCCAGAACGCCGTGTCCGCGGGATAGATGGCGGTGGTTGCGCCGCCGGGAAAGATGCCGATTCGCGCATCGGCACCTCCATTGCCGTTGGCCCGCGAGACGCTGACGACGACGAGAGCAGCCATGACGGCCTCCTTGGTTGGGTTCGCATGTGAGAAAGGTTGCTCCGGCCGCTCAAAGA
>JBOHAY010000351.1:0-2832 GCA_050697935.1 Gaiellaceae bacterium
GCCCAGCGCCGGTCGACGAGCTCCTTCACATCAGTGGACATCTCGATCTCCTCCGGCCAGGGACGCGCGTCCTCCTCGGGGAGCTTGTGCGTCGCGTCGATGCCGATCTTCCCGCCGTAGAACTGCCTCCCCGGCGCATGGTCGAGGTGATCGAGCGGCCCTTCGGTGATGAGGATGTCTCGCTTCGGGTCGACGTTCGCGGTCACGCGGAAGAAGACGTCCGCATAGTCATGCACGTCTACGTGCTCGTCGACGACGACGATCGACTTCGAGAGCGAGAGCATCCCGAGGCCCCAGAGCGCGTGCATCACCTTCTGGGCATGTCCGGGGAACGACTTGCGGATCGAGACGATCACGCAGTTGTGGAACGCGCCTGCGACGGGGAGGTCGTAGTCGACGATCTCGGGCAGCGTCATCCGGACGGCCGGGAGGAAGATGCGCTCCGTGGCCTTGCCGAGCCACGCGTCCTCGGCTGGGGGTTTGCCGACGACGATCGACGCATAGATCGCGTCGCGCCGCATCGTCATCGCGGAGATGCGGAAGATCGGGAACTCCTCGGCGTGCGAGTAGTAGCCGGTGTGGTCGCCGAAGGGGCCCTCGATCCCCGCGACGTCCTTCGAGACGTGCCCCTCGAGGACGATCTCGGCGTTCGCGGGGACCTCGAGGTCGATCGTCTTGCAGCGGACGAGCTCGACCGGCTCCCCGCGCAGGAAGCCTGCGAGCATCAGCTCGTCGAGGTGGTGCGGAAGCGGCGCGCTCGCGGAGTAGGCGGTCACAGGGTCGAGCCCGATCGCGACGGCGACCGGGATGCGCCCGTCTTCCGCAGCGAGGAGGTCGGCGCGGCCGTCCTTGTGCATCTGCCAGTGCATGAAGGTCGAGCTCCGGTCGATCACCTGCATGCGATACATCCCGACGTTGCGCGTCCCGGTTTTCGGGTCCTTCGTGATGACCGCGGGTAGCGTGACGAACGGCGCAGGGTCGCCCGGCCAGCAGCGCTGGATCGGGAGGAGCCCGAGATCGACGTCGTCGCCCTCGTAGAAGACCTCCTGACATGGCGCCTTCGAGATTGTCTTCGGAAGCGAGTCGGCGACCGACTTCAGTTTCAGAAGCCCTTTGACCTTCTCGACCAGGCCCTGAGGCGGCTGCATGTCGAGAATTTCGCCGAGCTTGGCGGCCGCGTCGTCCAGCCGCTCGACGCCGAGCGCCATGCACATCCGCCGCTTGGTCCCGAACTGGTTGATCAGGAGCGGATGCTGTGAGCCCTTCGGGTTCTCGAAGAGGAGTGCCGGCCCACCCGACTTGACGACGCGGTCGGTGATCTCGGTGATCTCGAGGTCGGGGTCAGCCTCGACGGAGATGCGCCGCAGCTCGCCCTCGCGCTCGAGGAGCGCGATCCACTCGCGGAGATCTCGGGGTGCTGTCACGGCGCGATCAGTCTAGGGTGGAAGGATCGATACGAGTGCCTCTTCCAGCGTCAACTCCCTGCCCGCGCTCCAGGCAGCCGTGCCCTCGAGTCGGGCTAGTCGGCTCGAGTAACGGCGCCGCTCAGCCGGAAGCATGCGGAAGCCGAGTTGCTCCTCGGCGGCGCAGGCTGCCCCCCAAAGTGTTGCCGACACCTCGTCGCGTCCTTGTTCCGCCATGACGCTCGCAATCCCCGCGACGCAGTAGGCGACCAGCCGTTGGTCGCCACGACGTCGAACGACCTCGAGGCCTTCGCGGTAGAGCACGACGGCTGCGTCGCAATCATCTCGATCGAGCGCCAGATCGGCAAGGCTGTGCGTGTTGTTTGCCACAAAATGATCCAAGCCATGCTCGCGAAAGATCGCGTCCGCTTCAACGAGCGCCACCTTCGCCTCCTCGAAGCGTCCGAGATCGCGGAAGACCTCACCGAGATCGTGGAGCGAGTCGGCTTGGCGGAGGCGGTCGCCGCTCGCCCGGTGGTAGGCAAGGACACGCTCGTGTAGCGTCAGAGCCAGCCTGAGATCGCCGCGCTCCCACACGACTCCCGCGCGTTTGCTCTCGATCCATGCGAGTTCATCAGCGGCGCCCAGTTCCTCGGCAATCGCTTGGGCGCGCGCCCAGTACTCGTCAGCCCGCTCGGAGTCGGCGAGAACGAAGAACGCGATCTGTCCGGCTGCCTCGAGCGCCCCAAGCTGAACCGACAACGAAGCCAGCGGGATCCTCGGCGCCGCCGCGTCGAGCCATGAGACGGCATCGTGGAAGAATCCCTGCCACATCCAGAAGCGGCACGCCGCACCCAGACGAAGTCCGTACTCGTTCTCCCCGCTTCGCCAGGCCCATGCAAGCGCGCTCCGGACGTTGTCAGAGTCCTCCTGAAGGCCGCCGAATCCCTCGTCGCCACCGAACCGCCCGAGCGAGCCGACAAGGCGGTCGACGAGGTCGCAGCACCATCCCGCATGCCGGAGCCGTAATGCGATCGAGTCAAAGTTCCTCTCGACCTGCTCCTCGGCATACTCCCGGATCGTCTCCAGCAGCCAGTAGCGCGAGCCCGCTTTTGAGGCGGTAAAGCGCAACAGGCTCTTCTCGACGAGCGACTGCAGGGTGTCGAGGTCAGCTTCGCAGACGTTTTCGGCGGCTTCGAGCGTGCAGCCGCCGGCGAAGACGGAGAGGCGGGCGAAGAGCTGCTGCTCGGCGGGCGAGAGGAGGTCGTAGCTCCACTCGATCGTCGCCCGGAGCGTCTGCTGCCGGGGCTCGGCGTCGCGGCCGCCTCTTAGCAAGTCCAGGCGTTGCGCGAGCCGTTGGAGGATATGACCGGGGGCGAGCGCCTTCGTGCGCGCGGCGGCGAGCTCGACCGCGAGCGGGAGCGAGTCC
>JBOHAY010000352.1:0-4011 GCA_050697935.1 Gaiellaceae bacterium
CGGCTTCTTCGCTTCGGCCGGCGATCGCGACAAGCCTCGGCATAAGCGGCGGCGGCCACGTCATGTAGGCGATCTTGTGGAAGGCGTTCGAGTGGGCCTTGCCCATGAATGCATAGCCGAGCATGCCAACGCCGATCTCGCACATGTCGCTGGCCGTCAAGAGATCTCCTTCCCGACTCGTTTTCCGCCGTCGCGCGAGATACTAGGCCGCCGACCAACCACAGTATGGGAGCAGCGTGAGATGAAGACCTCGCTCGGAATCTGGGCGCTCGGATCGATGGTGACGCGGTTCGTCCCCGGCGGCTACCAACCCCAGTGGGCGCAAGAAACAACGGCGCAGCGGGTGGAGCGAGCCGTCGAGGGCCTCGGCGACCTGATCGACGATTACGAGTTCCACTACCCGCAGGAGCTATCCGAGGGGAACCTCGACGACGTATGCGCCGCGCTCGTCGGGCACGAGATCTACTGCATCGCAACCGGCCTTCATCTCGATCCCATGTTCGGGAGAGGAGGCCTCGTGGCGCCCGATCCAGAGATTCGTGCCGAGGCGGTACGGCGAACCGTCGCCGCCGCGGACTTCGCAGGACAGCTCGGCGCCCACTTCATCATCTGGCCGGGCGGCGAGGGATACAACTATCCGTTCCAGACGCCGTACGCGGACTCGTGGGCATGGCTCGTGGACGGGATCGGACAGGCAGCGCAGCGGTGCAAAGAGCACGGCATCTTGCTGTTCCTCGAGCACAAGAACTCCGAGCCTGCGATGAAGATCCTCATGCGGAACATCGGGATGACGCTGCACGTGATCCACGTACTCCGAGCCCAGGGTCTCGACAACGTCAAGGTCAACATGGACTGGCAGCATCTGATCATGAACGGCGAGAACCTGGGCGAGTACGCCGCGCTGCTGGCCGCGGAGGGCCTCCTGGGGCATCAGCATGCGAACTCGGGCTGGGGCACGTTCGACGACGACAACATGGTCGGCGCGACCGCGTTCATGGAGACGCTCGAGCTCGCGGTGGAGTTGCGGCGCGCCGGATACGGCACGAACGGCGAGCGGCTCGGCTTCGACCTGTACCCGTACACAGAGGACGCGGTCGCAGCTGTGAAGCGCAGTGTCCTGCAGTGGCGGTTCATCGACTCGGTCGCCGCCAGGATCGACGACGCAGCGCTACGTGAGGCACAGCTGAGCAAGGACGCGGTGCGCGCGTACGAGCTCGTGTACGCAGCGCTCGGCGGCGAGTGACCCCCCTCGTCGGCCTCGACGTCGGCACGACCGGCGTCAAGGCGATCGCAATCTCACCCGAGGGAGAGGTCGTCTCCTCCGCGGAGGAGGGCTATCCGCTCGTGACGCCGCATCCCGGTTGGTCGGAGCAGGATCCCGAGGACTGGGTGCGCGCGAGCGAGAAGGCGCTCGCCCGCCTTGGCGTAGACCCACCCCGAGTCGGCCTCTCCGGCCAGATGCACGGGCTCGTGTGTCTCGACGAGCACGACCGCGTCCTCCGCCCGGCCATCCTCTGGAACGACCAGCGCACGGGGGCCGAGTGTGCGGAGATCGAGGAGCGTGTCGGCCTCGAGCGGCTGATCTCACTCACCGGAAACAGGGCACTCCCGGGCTTCACGGCTCCGAAGCTGCTCTGGCTCCGCCGCCACGAGCCGGACGTCTACTCGCGCATCCGCCGAATCGTGCTTCCGAAGGACTACGTACGCCTGCGCCTGACGGGGGAGTGGGCGATCGACGCCGCGGACGCGTCCGGCACGCTGCTCTTCGACGTCGCCCACCGCCGCTGGAGCGACGACGTGCTGTCGGCGCTCGAGGTACCGCGCGACTGGCTGCCGCCAGTGCACGAGTCCACGCAGATCGCGGGTGCCGGCGACCAGCAGGCGGCGGCGCTCGGAGTCGGTGTCGTCGAGCCGGGCACAGTGTCGGTCGTCCTCGGCACGTCGGGCGTCGTGCTCGCCTCCCTCCCGACATACGCCCACGACTCCCGGGCACGTGTCCATGCGTTCTGTCATGCCGTCCCCGACACCTGGGAGGCGATGGGAGTGATGCTCAACGCAGCGGGCTCACTGCGCTGGCTCCGCGATGCGATCGCGCCCGGAACGTCGTTCCACGAGCTCACGGCGGAGGCGGGTCGCTGGAGCCCCGGGGCGGAGGGCCTGACGTTTCTCCCCTACCTCCAGGGTGAGCGGACACCCCACGCGGACCCGGGTGCGAGGGGCTCCTTCACGGGCCTGTCTCTTCGCCACGACCGCGGCGCGCTCGTTCGTGCCGTGCTCGAAGGGGTCGGATACGGCCTGCGTGACTCGCTCGAGCTCCTGCGAGAGCTCGGCGTCCAGCCGACGAAGGGCCGCGTATCCGGCGGCGGGGCACGCAGCCCGCTCTGGCTGGAGATCGTCGCCTCCGCACTAGGCCTGCCGCTCGAACGGACCGTCGTCGAGGAAGGATCGGCATACGGTGCGGCTCTCCTCGCCGGCGTGGCAGACGGGGTCTTCGCCGACGCGCGCGAAGCAGTGTCGGCGTGCGTGCGAGCCGGCGAGACGGTCGAGCCGAACGCTGACTGGGTACCGGCGTACGAGGAGGGTTACGCTCGCTATCGCGCTCTGTATCCCGTCCTACGAGAAGTGGAGGCCCGATGACGCATCTACAGGGGAAGGTCGCCTTCGTCACGGGCGCGAGCCGTGGCATCGGCGCCGCCGTCGCGCGGGCGCTGTCGAACGAGGGCGTCGCGGTCGGACTCGCTTCGCGGAGCGGCGACGACCTTGGGCTCCCTGGCGCGCTCGGCCTCACCTGCGACGTTCGGCATCTGGATCAGGTCGAGGCGGCGGTTGCGGCCACGGTCGAGCGCTTCGGCCGGCTCGACATCTGCGTCGCGAACGCCGGTGTCGGCTCGTACCACACCCTCGCGGACACGCCCGTCGAGCACATCTGCGGCCCATGACGGAGGCATCGTGGGGCTAACTCGCTTGGGAATCGTCTCGACCGCGCACATCAACCGGCTCCTGATCCCTGGCGCCCATGCCTCGGACAAGATCGAGCTGATCGCCGTCGCGAGTCGCGAGCAGGGCAAGGCGGACGCGTACGCCCGCGAGTGGGGTATCGAGCGAGCCTACGGCTCCTATGACGCACTGCTCGAGGATCCAGACGTCGAGGCCGTCTACATCTCGCTGCCCAACACGTTGCATTGCGAGTGGTCGATCAAGGCAGTCGAGGCCGGCAAGCATGTTCTCTGCGAGAAGCCACTGAGTCGTCACCCCGCCGACGTCGAGCAGGCATTCGACGCAGCCGAGCGCTCCGGGCGTCTCCTCACGGAGGCGTTCATGTACCGGCACAACCCGCAGACCGCACGAGTCGTGCAGCTTGTCCGGGAGGGCGCCATCGGCGAGCTGCGGCTCGTCCGCTCGGCGTTCAGCTACTCCCTCTATGACGCGGACAACATCCGCCTGCGCACGGACGTCGAGGGCGGGAGCCTGATGGACGTAGGCTGCTACTGCGTCAGCGGATCGCGGCTGCTGGGGGGTGAGCCCGAGAGCGTGTTCGGCCAGGCATATGTGGGGTCGACCGGGACCGACTGGGTGTTCACGGGCGCGATGCGCTTCCCCGGCGACGTCTTCGCGCAGTTCGACTGCGGCACAGCCCTCCCTGACCGGGACGAGCTCGAGGTGATCGGCAGCGAGGGCTCGCTCTTCCTCGACGACCCGTGGCACTGCCGGAAGCCGGTGATCGAGCTCCGTCGCGACGACAGGGTCGAGCGTATCGAGCTCGCCCCGGTCGACTCCTACCGGCTCGAGCTCGAGAACCTGAGCGACGCGATCCACGGCGAGGCGCCGCTCCTCCTCGGCCGTGAAGACGCCGTCGCTCAGGCGCGTGCTCTCGCGGCTCTCCACCACTCGGCTGAGACCGGAACGCGTGTCCTCGTTTAGCCCGAGACGTCCCCCGCAGAGGTAGCTCGAGAACCTGAGCGACGCGATCCACGGCGAGGCGCCGCTCCTCCTCGGCCGTGAAGACGCCGT
>JBOHAY010000353.1:0-10086 GCA_050697935.1 Gaiellaceae bacterium
GTCGAGACGCTCCTGATCGGCGGCAGGCTCGACGTCGCGACGCCGCCCCAGAACGGGACGCGTGAGCTGCTGCCGCATCTGTCGAAGGGCCACGAGGTCGTGCTGCCGGACATCGGCCACTCGGACGACTTCTGGACCTACCAGACGCCGGCAAGCAACCGGCTGATCAACACGTACCTCGACAGCGGCCGGGTCGACACGTCGCTCTACACGCGCACGCCGGTCGACTTCACCCCCGCGCTGAGCCACGGCTCGATTGCCGAGATCGTCCTCGGCGCGATGCTGGCGCTGGCCGCGCTGACGGTGCTCTCGCTGCTGTGGATGGCGCTCCGCGTGCGGTGGCGCGGCCCGTTCGGGCGCAAGAGCAGCGTGGTGCTCCGCGCCGTGTATCCGCTCGTGCTCGGGCTCGGCGGCTTCCTCCTCGGCTTGCTGATCGTGCTGGCGACGAATGTCGGTGTCGCTCTCACCGACGAGCTCGTCGTGGCGCTCTCGGTGGGCTTGCCGATCGCGCTCGGTGTCTATCTCGCCTGGGCGAACCGCGACTCGGCCACGCCGACGAACACGGGGTTCGCCGCGGCAGCCGGAGGGGCCCTGATCGGAGCGTGGCTCGGGTTCAACGTGACGTCCGCAGGCTTCGGCTACATCGCACCGTTGGTAGCGATCGTTGGAGCGACCGTGGGCGCCAACCTGGCCCTCCTCGGCCTCGACATCGTCTGGGATCGGCAGGCTCGTGACCGGCTTGCCGCGACCGATGCCAGAGAGGCGCTGGAGGCCAGCCCCTCACCCGGCTGAGAGACCGGCACGCCCCTCGTCGAGCCCTGCGAGCCTTCGCGCCCGCAGGGCTCCAAGTGTCTCGGTAAGGTCGGTAGCTGATGCAGAGCGCACAGAAACGTGACACTGCGCACGGGCGAACCGCAGGATGGCAGCCGTCGTCCCTGGTCACAAGGCCCATCGCCTCCTCACCGGGTAGCAGGTCAGCTAGCCAGGGTTTCGAGACACATCGACGGGTCTCAACCGGACCCTTTTTTGGGGATACGCCTAAAGGCCACATCAATGAGCCGGTCTCGCCGTTGCCGCCGAACGAGCGTGGACTCTCAGCCCAAGAAAGGAAGAACTCAAAGTCGCCGACTCCGTAGCGCCCCCGGGATGTCAATCGCGCTCGGCACTTCAGCGGCCGTCGTCCGGCTGGCTGTCAGTCGAAATCGCCGCACACGCTGAAGCTCTCGGTAGGTTCGCAGATGCAGTGACGACTGCCTTCCCCATCTATCTGCTGGGCCGCGCTTCGACGCCTGGCGTCGCAGAGACTCGAGAGTTCCTGTCGCGAAACGGCGTGCCGCATCAGTGGGTCGATGTCGAGCGCGATCCTCTCCTGCGTTTCGTGGGCTCGGCTGGCGAGATCGGCGAGGTGCGCTTTCCGTTCGTCGTCTTCGGCGACGGTTCCACGCTGGAGGGACCGGAGCGGTTCATGAGGAGACGCTTCGTGCGAGCGACGCAAGGTGAATCGCAGCAAACCGTCTCGCCCGAGGATCAACAGGCATACCGGGAGACGGCAATGTTCAAACACCAACTTGCCTCGCGAGTGGGCCTGCCGACGCGCCCGCAGCATGAGCTGTATGACGTCGTCATTCTCGGCGCCGGGCCAGCAGGCCTCACGGCTGCGCTTTATGCATCGTCTGAAGGTCTGCGAACGCTCGCCGTTGAAGCCGTGGCAGCCGGAGGGCAGGCTGGTACGAGCGCAAGGATCGAAAACTACCCCGGCTTCCCTCAAGGCATCAGCGGCGCCGAGCTCGCAGAGAGCACCCATGTCCAGGCGGTGCGTCTCGGCGCCGAGATTCTTATCGGCGTCGAGCTAATCAGCGCAGGACCAGCCGAGGACGGGACGCTGGCGCTGCAACTAACGAGCGGAGACACAGTTCGGGCGCGCACGGGTATCGCGGCGACCGGGGTGCAGTGGCGGCGGCTCGAGGCACCGGGCGTCGAAGAACTCATCGGTGCTGGCGTCTACTACGGCTCGTCCCCGAGCGAAGCACCTCTCTACCGCGATGGCGACGTCTTCGTCGTCGGCGGCGCCAACTCGGCAGGCCAGGCAGCACTCCACCTCGCTGGATTCGCGCGCAAGGTGACGCTTGTCTGCCGCGCCGACTCACTTGACGAGGGCATGTCGCGCTACCTCGTCGAGCGAATCGAGGCCGACGAGCGCATAGACGTGCGCACTGCTTCAACAGTTGTGGAGGCTCGTGGCGAACACAGCCTCGAGATGCTCATCATCGCGGACAAGCAAGGCGAGAAGTTCGAGGCCCGCGCCGACGCGCTGTTCGTGCTCATTGGCGCGCAACCGGTCTCCGCAGGCGTGGAAGGCTGGCTCCGCCGCGACCCGTACGGCTTCCTCATGACCGGCCCCGACCTGTTCGACGACGGTGATCGAGGGACATGGTGGCCACTGGAGCGCGACCCTTACCTCCTCGAGGCGAGCCAGCCCGGCGTCTTCATCGCCGGCGATCTTCGTCACGGCTCGATCAAGCGAGTCGCATCCGCCGTCGGCGATGGCGCTATGGCGATCGCCCTCGTACACCAATACCTCGCCGCAAAACCGCGGGCCAGACCCAAGGGGTGAGGAGCTGGCAATCGCCGATGCCGCGCCGGTGACCGGATGACTATGACGCTGACCGAGGTCGCGCCGTCGGAGTGGCCAGTCCGAATGCGGGTCGCTCAGGCGACTACCCGTTACCCTTCGCCCCGTACGCAGGGAGACGAGGAGGACCGTTCGGATGCGTGATGACGTCCGAGACGCAATCGCGGAGACGACAGAGCACTTTCCGACCGACACCGGCGGCCTGCCGCAAGCCGTCCGTGTCGAAGTCGTGGAGCTCGGCAACGGAGACGAGTTCGACCTGCGCATTGCGCCGGTGGCCAAGGAGCTGGCGGGCTCAACGGTTCGCATGCTGGCCTACAACGGCTCGATTCCAGGCCCGACGTTGACGGTTCCTCAGGGGGCTGAAGTGGTCGTTAACGTTGACAATGAGGGTGACCTGGACGCGACGGTGCATTGGCATGGGTTGCGTCTGGAGAACCGGTACGACGGAACGCATGAGACGCAGGCGCCGATACCGGTCGGTGGGCGCTTCACGTATCGGCTGCAGTGCCCTGATCCTGGTTTGTACTGGTACCACCCGCACATCCGCGAGGACTACGGCCAGGAACTCGGGCTATACGGCAACCTCGTTGTCGTTCCCGCAGACCCTGATTACTGGCCGGCGGTGAACCGCGAGGTCGTCCTGACCTTGGATGACATCTTGATCGAAGACGGGAGGGTGGCGCCGTTCAGCCGTTCCTCGCCGACGCACGTCGCGATGGGCCGCTTCGGCAATGTCATCCTTGTTGGCGGCGACCCGGAGCTCGCGTTGGGCGTGCACCGGGGCGAGGTGGTGCGGCTCTATCTGACCAACACCGCCAATACACGCGTCTTCAACGTCCGGCTACCAGGTGCGCGCATGAAGCTCGTGGGAGGCGACAGCGGCCACTACGAGCGCGAGGAGTTCGTGGACGAGGTGCTTTTGGCTCCGTCCGAGCGGGCCATAGTCGATGTGCTGTTCGATGAGCCGGGGCAGGTGACGTTGGAGCATCGGACGCCCAACCGCACGTACCCGCTCGCTGAGATCACCGTGGTCGATGAGGCGGCGACCCCGCCGCTGGCGGGGCGATTCGACGACTTGCGCACCAACGCAGACATGGCTGCCGAGCGTGTGCGGATCAGTGCGCACCTGGACAGTGCCCCTGACAAGACGCTGGCGCTTGTCGCCGAGATGGACATGGGAGTCCCCGAGGGGCCAGTCGTGTACGCCTGTCCGATGCACCCGGAAGTCGTTCGCGACGAGCCGGGACGCTGCCCGAAATGCGGCATGGCGCTGCTCGCCACGGCCGCACCCACGACGTACACCTGCCCCATGCACCCGGAGGTCGTGAGCGACGAGCCGGGCCGTTGCCCCAAGTGCGGGATGAAACTCCTGTCCGCCGCGCTCGTCGACCCGGGTTCAGAGCACGAAGCTCATGGCGCTCAACATGTTCACGACGCCGATGAACACGAGCTGCACAGCGCCACCCACGAGCACGATCATGCCGGCGGGCATGGCGCTCCCGGCGCCATTGAGTGGGAGGACGACATGGTCGAGGTCAATCGGATGACCACACCGGCGAACATGCGCTGGAAGCTGGTCGACCGCACGACCGGCGCCGAGAACCATGCGATCGACTGGGAATTCGAAGTCGGTGACCAGGTGAAGCTGCGACTGGTCAACGAGATGGACTCGGATCACCCAATGCACCACCCGTTCCACATCCACGGCGCGGGGCGCTTCCTGATCCTCAGCCGCGACGGGGCCGTGGAGCCGAATCTCGTCTGGAAAGACACGGTGCTCGTGCTTCCCGGCGAGACGGTCGACATCTTGCTCAGCGTCGACAACCCCGGCGTCTGGATGATGCACTGCCACATCGCCGAGCACCACGAGGGCGGGATGATGCTGAACTTCAACGTCAAGCCTGCGGCGGCCAATAGTGGGCGTACGGCGTGAGCGGCGCCAGTGTCACGAACCCGGCCGGCGCGACCGGAGAGACGGCACAAGCGCCGCGCGAGCGATACGAGGTTGCCGTCATCGGTGCCGGTCAAGCGGGCCTGGCGCTGGGCTACTACCTCACGCATCAAGGGCGGCGCTTCGTGATCCTCGACGCTGCTGACTCGGTCGGAGCAGCCTGGCGCGGTCGCTGGGACTCGCTGCTTCTCTTCACACCGCGACGCTACGACGCGCTCCCCGCCGTGCCCTTCCCCGGCGACCCCGACGGCTACCCGACGCGCGACGAAGTGATCTCCTACCTGGAGCGATACGCAGCGAAGTTCGATCTCCCGATCGAATTCAACAGCCCCGTGCACTCAGTCTCGGCTTCGGACGGCAAGTACCTCCTCGAGTTCGACGGGCGCACGATCGAAGCTGACCAGGTTGTCGTCGCCACCGGACCATTCCAGATCCCTCGCGTGCCGAACTTCGCAGGCGAGCTCGCGGCCGAGGTCTTCCAGACTCACAGTGTTGGCTACCGGAAGCCAACGGACGTACCGCAGGGAACGGTTCTTGTCGTTGGCGGCGGCAACACCGGCTTCCAGATCGCGAAGGAGCTTTCAGCGACCCATCGCGTCTGTCTCTCTGTCGGCTCGCGCCAGACACCGCTGCCGCAGAGACTGTTGGGCCGCGATCTCTTCTGGTGGCTCGGAAAGCTCGGGCTGCTGCACAAGACCGTCGACTCGCAACTCGGGCGGCGAATGCGAGAACGCGACGTGCTCATCGGCTCCAGCCCGCGCGCAGCGCGAAAGCACGGAGTTGAGATGAAGTCGCGCGCCGTCGGAGCCTCCGGACGAACGATCACGTTCGCTGACCGCAGTGAACTCGACGTTGACGCCGTGATCTGGGCCAGCGGCTACGACCTCGACCACTCCTGGATCGACGTTCCAGTAACTGCCGAAAACGGCCGCATCCGCCACCAACGTGGAGTAACTGACTCAGCCGGCTTTTATTTCCTCGGTCTCCCATGGCAGTACACCCGGGGCTCGGCTCTGCTCGGCTGGGTCAAGGACGACGCTGAATACGTCGCCGAACAAATCGCGGCAGTTGGCCCGCAGACCGACAAGCCGGCTCCGGAACTCAACCCTATCCCCGGAGCTGCCGAGGCGCCGGCGTGAAACCCAGCGAAGGCGCGCCGCGATTCTCGGGGAAGATCGACGGAAGGCTCGTCGATTGGGCGTCGAGCTGCCAGAGGCTTCGGCACCAGGGGCTAACTACTTGCCGTACGCTCTCCCGATGCTCGCTAGGAGCACTGCGACCGCCGCGGCCGATCCAGCGGAGACGGCCATCGTCCCGGACGAGGAGGGTAGCGGCCGAGGTCACATTGGCCTCATTGTTCTCTGCTCTATCGCGTTCGGGCTGATTCTTGGGCTGGTGCTCGTCCTGGGGGTATTCGGCGGCGGACGCGAGAACGTCATCACGGGTGCGGCCTTAATCTCGCTCGCGCTCGGCATGCTGTTGCTCTTCGGGCTTGCTCGTCGCCGCACGGATCAGCCTCAACCGTGGGCGCTTGCCCCGGCCGTGGGACTCGGGGTCGTTGGCCTCGCACTCCTCGTCCTCGGGCCGAGCGATCGCGTGTTGGGTTGGCTCGGCTGGGTGTGGCCGCTTCTGCTCGCGACACTCGTCGTGTGGTCGTGGCGTGGTGCGCGCCGCTCGCTTCACAACTGGTCGCGGCGAGTGCTTCTCTATCCGGCCTTCGTCATCTTGGGACTGGTCGCCCTTGGAGGAGCATTCGAGACCATCTCCGAGGCGACCACGAGTAACGCGCCCCCGACTGGTCGCACGTACCTCGTCGCCGGTCACAGTCTCTATCTGAGCTGTGCCGGCTCGGGGTCTCCCACCGTGATCTTGTTCAACGGGCTCGGCGCGCGAACACCGAGCTGGGCTTGGGTGCAGCGCGACGTCGCGGCCCGGACGCGCACCTGTGTCTTCGATCGGGCCGGACAAGGTTGGAGTGGAAAGGCGCCTAGTCTCCAGGACGCGCATCAGCTCGCCGCCGATGTGGATGGCCTTCTTGCCGCCGCGAACATCCCCGGCCCTTATGTTCTCGCCGGCCACTCGGTTGGCGGCGCATATGCGCTTGCCTACGCGATGGACTTCCCGGAAGACGTCGCTGGAGTGGCGTTGATCGACTCGGCCACCCCGTATCAGTTTGATCTGCCGGACTATCCGACCTTCTACTGGATATGGCGTCGCGGGTCGGCGCTGCTACCGACGCTCGCTCGAGCAGGTATCGCACGCATCTACTCGCTTGGCATGGGCTCCAGCACGCTGCCGCCAGATGCCCGTCGTCAGGCGCGAGCGTTCAGTTCCTCGCCGCGCGAGTTGCGTGCCGATCGGGACGAGTTCGCCGAGCTACGAACCGTCCTCCGCCAAGTCCAGGCTCTCACGAGCCTCGGTAGAAAGCCGCTCTTCGTCCTGACGGCCGATCTTGGGCAGCAGTCGGGATGGTCCGCCGCCCAGGACAAGCTGGCAACCCTCTCGACGAACAGCGTTCACCAGACGACGCAGGGCGCGACGCACGAAGCGCTCGTCGAAGATGAGCACTACGCGGCCCTCAGCAGCCGAGCGATCGATTCGGTCGTTCGCTCCGTTCGGACTAGCGCTCCGCTGGCGCGCTAAACCGCACGAGAGGCGAGTCACGCACACGATGCGGCAACGCTTGGTCGAGCGTGGCGAGGCGCAATCGCGTTACCCTGGCCGCTGATGGTTGCCCCGGGGATCGCACGCTGGCTAATCCTGTCGCTGTTAGGTCTGTTGAGCGGCGGGGAACGCCCATGAGCACCCCCAGCGCACCTTCCCACGCCGATCTGCACATCCACGACGGAGCGAGCGATCGCCGGTCGTGGTGGATCCTGGGGCTGATCGGGCTGGCGCAGTTCATGGTGATCCTCGATGTCACCGTTGTGAACGTCGCTCTTCCGTCGATCGGCAATGCCCTGAGCTTTTCTGCCACTGACCTGCAGTGGGTCGTGACCGTCTACGTGCTCTTCACGGGCGGCTTGATGTTGCTCGGCGGCCGGGCCACGGACTTGCTCGGACGTCGCCGTGTGTTCCTGGTGGGGCTGCTCGTCTTCACCGCCGCCTCGCTCGCCAGCGGGCTTGCGTGGTCACCGCTGGCGCTGATCGTCGCACGGGCGGCGCAGGGTTTCGGCGCAGCGCTTCTGCTCCCCTCTGCCCTGGCGATCATCACGACCACATACAGCCACGGGCAGCGTACGGTCGCGCTGAGCATCTGGGGAGCGATTGGCAGCGCCGGCGTCGCTGCCGGCGTGCTGTTTGGCGGCGTCGTCACGACGCTGCTTGGTTGGGAGTGGATCTTCTTTATCAACGTCCCGATCGGGTTTGTGGTCGCGGCCGGTGCCGTACGGCTACTGCCCGCCGACAGGCGACTCCCGCTAGCCGGGATGAAACTGGACCTGCTTGGTGCAGCCACCGTGATGGTCGGCATGGTGACGCTCGTCTACGGGGTCGTGGGGACGGCACAGCACGGCTGGGGGTCAGGACGCACGCTGCTCCTACTCGGCATCGCCGGCGCATTGCTAGCCGCCTTCATAGTCATCGAACGCCTTGGTCATGAGCCGCTGGTGCCCCCTGCGACATGGCGCGTGCGCTCCCTGGTCTCGAGCGCCGTCGTGATGCTCGGGGTGACAGGCATCCTGGTCGGCGCCTTCTATCTGAACACGCTGTACCTCCAGAACGTGCTCGGCTACTCGGCGCTGAAGACCGGACTTTCATTCCTGCCGCTCGCGCTCGTTATCTTCGCTACCGCTCACCTCGCCTCACACCTGCTACCGCACGCCGGGTCGCGCGTCGTCGCCCTAGGAGGACTGGCGCTGACGGCTGGCGGAGCACTGCTTCTGGCCGCGGCGCCCGACCAGGCCAGCTACACCACCAACGTACTGCCCGGATTCCTGCTGCTCGGCGCAGGCGTCGGGCTCGTCTTCGTAGCCGTGACGGTCACCGCGATGGCTGACGTGCGCCACGAACAGGCCGGGCTCGCCTCCGGGATAATGACCACCGCCCACGAGCTCGGCGCCGCACTCGGCGTGGCCGTCCTGGCGGCGGTCGCTATCTCTAACGGCAACCCGGTGGGTGGCTACGGGAACGGCTTTCTCGTCGCGGCGGCCATCGCCGCGCTGCTCGCTGTGGTCGCCGCGGTCGCGCTCCCGGCCTTTCGGCCGGCGCCAGGAACGCATGTCTCGATGCACTGAGAGCGGCAGCCGTGTCGTGCCCGGCGCCACCCACGCCTCGCTCCTCAACGACAGAGCCGACGCGGCCGTATCCAGCCGAGCGATTCGCGACGTCGTCCGATCGGTACAGGATGCGAAACCGCTGAAAAGGTGCTAGATGGCGGCTCCGCAACGAGCGCCTGTGCTTGTAACTGATCGTTACAAGGAGAGGATGTCGTCGATCTCCGCGGCCGTCGGGAGCGAGGGCTGGGCGCCGGGCCGCGAGGCGGCGAGCGCGCCCGCAGCGCACGCACGCTGGAGCGCCTCGTCGTGCTCCCGGCCCTCGAGCAGCGAGACGAGGAGACAGGCCGTGAACGCGTCCCCGGCGGCCGTCCCGTCCACGACGTCCACGTTGGGAGGGGTCGCGCGGGCAACCTCCTCAGCGTCCTCGAGGAGGATCGCGCCTTCGGCGCCGAGTGTCAGCGCGACGAGACCGTCCCGCCGCGTGAGCGCCTCGAGCTCGTAGCGATTCACGACGGTGAGATCGGGATCGACCGCGACGGACCGCGCGGGCGCGGCATTGAGGCAGAAGACCCCCGTGCATCCCTCCCACGCCGACGAGACGGCCTCGTCCGGGATCTCGAGCTGGCACAACACAGCGTCGTGCTCCGGTAGCTCGACGGCGCCAAGCGAGGCGTTGGCACCCGGCGCGACGACGATCTCCGTCTCGCCGGCAGTGTCGACGAGGATCATCGCGATCCCGGTGGGAGCGTCCGAGAAGTCGAGATCGAGCGAAACACCTGCGTCGCGAAGACCAGCTAGCGCCTCGCCGGCCTGGGGGTCCCGACCGACGGCGCCGACCATCGTCACCTCCGCGCCGAGCCGGGCGCAGGCGACAGCCTGGTTCGCGCCTTTTCCTCCCGGAAAGCGCGCGAACGTCGCTCCGGTAACCGTCTCACCCGGCCGCGGAAGGCGCTCGCAGCGGGCCACGAGGTCGAGGTTGATGGAGCCTACGACCGTGATACGCAGCGCATCCGACAAGTGCAGCGCCTGGACGAGTTAGGCGGCGAGTGCGCGGAGGTCGTCCACGGTCGACCCGAGGAGCGTGTCGTGGAGGTCGAACAGGCCGGCCCAGAGCGAGGAGCGATCGGGCGCAGCGTCGAGGCTAGCTGCCGTCGCGAGCCCCTCGAGCGCGCGCACGAGCACGGCCAGCTCGAGATAGACGGCTGCGACGCGGTTCGGGCAGACGCGGACTCCGGCTCGATCGAGCACAGGTCGCCACTCGACGAGCTCACCGGCGCCCGGCC
>JBOHAY010000354.1:0-9562 GCA_050697935.1 Gaiellaceae bacterium
CCCCGTCTGTGGTACGCCGGGCCGCTGCATTGAGCAGGGGCCCGGCGTAGAGCGCGCCGCCCTGACTACCTGACCGATGTCTTGCCGAGGAAGAGCATGCCGAGTGCATCAGCCCGGAAGCCCTTCACGCGCGTCGATCCAGCAAGGACCCACTTGAAGAAGTACGGAAAGATCACCGGTGTGTCGTTCTGCAGGATCCGCATGATCTGGGCGATGTACTTCTTCTGGTCCTTGGTCGCAACGGCTCCGTTGAACGACTTGATCAGACCGTCGACCTTCTTGTTCGAGTAGGCCGCGGCATTCCACGGCCCACCTGTGACGAAAGCGGAGTTGAGCACGACGTTTGGCACCGCCCGGTGCGCCCAGTCGGTGATGTCGATGGGCGAGTTCAGCCATGGGTTCGTGCCGCGGCCCGTCGCGCCTCCCGAATACGTCCCCGCGTAGTACGCCGTATAGGTGAGCATGTTGAGGGGCATCTCGATCCCGATCTTCTTGACCGAAGCCGAAACGATCTGGGCGAGTTGCGGGATCTCCTGGAAGATCGGGGCCGTGAGTGTGACCTTGAATCCCCTCGGGTAGCCCGCTTGGGCGAGCAGCTTCTTCGCTTGAACAAGGTCCTGCTTCCGCCGCGCGACCGACTTGTCTGCGACGACGTGTATGGACGGACTCAATGGCCCCCCGTCGTTGCCGGGCTCCGCAAAGCCGTTGAACAGCTGCTTGACCAACTGCGGCCGATCGAGGCTGAGAGCGATCGCCTGCCGTACGCGACGATCCTTCAGCGCCTTGTTGGCCGCGACGGTGCTCGTGAGCATCGAGATCTGGCGATGTCCCGCGCTCGGCGCTGAGAAGATCTGCACTCTGGGGCTCTTGAACAGCGCCTTGCCGGTCGTGAAGCTGATCTGACTCATCATGTCGATCTGGCCGCCCAGCAGGCCAGCGACGGCGGCGGCGTCCTCGGAGTAATAGGTGACATCGACGCCGTCGAGGAGCGCTCTACCACCCCACCACTGGGCGTTCCGCTGGAACCGCGCTCCGACACCGGGCGTGTACGAGACGAGGTTGAACGGACCGGTGGTCTGCCCGCCTTTTGCGAACGAGCCGAGCGTGTAGTCGGCCGGCAGGATGATCGCCTGATAGGTGGTGCTGCTTGTCAGGTAGGGGAAATTGGCGTTCGGTGCTTCGAGTGTGAAGACGACCGTGTAGTCGCCGACCTTCTTGGCGCCCCCGGGCGAGAGGACCCCCTTAAAGGCAGAGAGTGCCTCGGAGCCGCCGTTCGGGTCCGTGAGACGGTTAAAGGTCGCAACCACGTCATCGGCCGTGAACGGTGTGCCGTTGGCGAACTTGACGCCGCGCCGAAGGTTGAACGCCCACTGTGTCGCGTCGGCGTTTCGCTTCCAGCCCACGGCGAGCTCCGGGGCAAGAGTCCCGTTCTGCCGCGACTTCGTCAGGAACTCGCCGCAGATGCTTCCGGTCACGAGGCGACCGTGATCCTTGAACTGGTGTGGCTCGAGGTCGCCCACCGGGCCTGGGATGATGCCGACCCTGAGGCGGCCACCGGCCTGGCCGACATGGGCGGTGCCACCAAGGGCCAGCGGCGCATGTCCCAGCGCTCCCAGCGCAGCACCGAGCGTTGTTGCCGACAGACCGAGCAGCGTACCCCGTTGCAGGAAGTCCAGTCGTGTCAGTTCCCCTGAGACGAGGTCGTCGATCAGGGCGTTCTCGACTGGATCCGCTTCGTTCTTGCGGTACTCGTCCAACAGCCTCCTAGCTTCGCGATCCATCCGTTTCCCTCCTATGTGAGCGGCGATAAACGGCGAGTCAGCCGCTCACCGCGTGCCGGTGTCGTCCATGCTCGCGTTCTTCTCGTGGATGTGCGTTCCACGTCGATAGAGGGTTTATCGCACGTCCCGACTCGGCTAGTCAAGTTACGTTCTGCATGTGGATCGCAGTTCGCGACCGGTGTACGCTGCAGGGCCATGACCGGGGTGGAACCTTTGGAGGCGACAGCGGCCGTTGGCGACCACGCCGACAGGAGGCCATCGACCTCGGCGGGGGTCAAGGCGACGCTCGCGGTGCTCGATCTGCTCGCTGCGCGCAGCCCACTCTCCTTATCCGAGATCTCGCGCGAGCTCAGCATCGCGAAGAGCACGCTTCACCGGATCTGTGCCGTGCTCGTCGAGCGTGGTTGGGCGATCAGAGACGCCGACGGGCGCTTCTCGCTCGGGATACGGGCGCTACGCCTCGGCTCGTCTTCGTCCGAGCTCCCCATCGTCATCGCGTTTAGAACGGTGGCGGCGGAATTCCTTACGCGCTACGACGAGACGATTGCACTCACCATCCTCGACGGCGACGAATCGCTCTTCATCGCGCTCGAGGAGACCTCACAGCCGGTTAGGCTGGTCACGCATGTCGGCTCGAAGACTCCGGCCTTCGCTTCGGCGAGCGGACGGGTCGTGCTCGCCTCGCATCCTCCAGCCGCGGTCGCGGCGATGTATGGCGGGAAGCTCCTCGTAACGCCCACCGGACGGCGGCTGAACGGCGTGGCGGAGTTGCAGTCGATTCTCGCCGAGGTGCGCGAGCGCGGGTACGCGGAGAATTGGGAGGAGACTGCTGAGGGGTTGTACACAGCGTCCGTTCCGATGACAAACGACGAGGGCATGACGCTCGCGGCGCTGACGACGTGCATACCCGTCTCGCGCATCACGCCTGAGCGGCGCGAGCTGATCGTCGCGGACTTGCGCGCCCTCGGGGCAAAACTCTCGGAGCTCGTGGGTTGGCTACCGTCGTTTGCGTCCCAACGACCCTGAGGGCGAGGCCCGGACGGTGAAGATCGCCGAGCTTCGCACGTTCGTGGTCGGAAACCCGCCGCCGTCGTTCGGCGGCAGGTACTTCGTCTTCCTCACGCTCACGACCGACGATGGGGTCAAGGGCGTCGGTGAGGTGTACGCTGCGACGTTCCATCCGCGGGCGCTGGAAGCGATGATCTCTGACGTCTTCGAGCGCCACGTCGCGGGCGCCGACCCGTTCGCGATCGAGACGCTGGTGCACCGGGTCTCGGCGCGCGGCTACTCGAGCCGTCCCGACCTCTCGCTCATGGGCGTTTTGAGCGGGATCGAGATGGCGTGCTGGGACATCGTCGGCAAGGCAGTCGACAGGCCAGTGGTCGAGCTTCTGGGTGGACGTGTCCACGAGCGTCTCCGGGCATACACCTATCTCTATACGGAGCCTGACGACCCGGTGGACGTGTACACGGATCCCGACCTCGCAGCGGAGCGTGCTGCGACATATGCCGCTCAGGGATTCACCGCGCTCAAGTTCGACCCGCTGGGCCCGTACTCCGCCTTCGATCCGCGTCAGCCGAGCCTCGAGGCGCTCGCACGCACGGAGGCGTACGTCGCTCGCGTGCGCGAGGCCGTGGGAGACCGCTGCGATCTGCTCGTCGGAACACACGGCCAGCTCACTCCGGCAGGGGCGGTGCGCCTCGCGCGTCGCCTCGAGCGCTACGACCCGCTCTGGCTCGAGGAACCGGTGCCGCCGGCGAGCCCGGAGCAGATGGCCACGGTGGCGCGCGCGACCTCGATTCCGATTGCGACCGGAGAGCGCCTGACCACGAAGCACGAGTTCGCACGCGTCCTGGCGACGGGGGCAGCGGCGATTCTGCAGCCGAATCTTGGACGTGTCGGCGGTCTGCTCGAGGCCAAGAAGATCGCTGCGATGGCCGAGGCGCACTACGCCCAGATTGCGCCACACCTCTACTGCGGGCCGGTCGTGGGCGCGGCGAACATTCAGCTCGCGGCGGGTAGCCCGAACTTTCTCGTGCTCGAGGGGATCGGGAGATGGGACGGCTTCCACGCGGAGATACTCCGGAAGCCGATCCGCTTTGAAGACGGGTTCGTGATCCCACCGACGGAGCCCGGGCTCGGAGTCGAGCTGGACGAGGACGTCGCTCAGCGCCATCCGTACGATGGCGACGAGCTCCACCTCACGCCCGTCGAAGCTCCCGTCCTGGGCTGATGCGCGTCGGCTTCGTCGGCGTCGGACGACTGGGTGGACACCTTGCGGAAAGCCTTGTTCGAGCCGGGTTCCCACCGGTAGTTCACGACCTCGACCGCCGGGCGGCTGCGAATCTCGAGGCCACCGGCGCACGCTGGGTCGACTCCCTCGCTGAGCTGGCTCGCGATCTCGACGTCGTGATCACGTGCCTGCCTTCGCCTTCAGCCGTCGCCGCAGTTCTCGAAGGCGATTATGGTGTCCTCGCCGCTCTGCCGTACGGCGCCACCTGGATCGACATGAGCACGAACGACCGGCACGAGCTCTCTCGGCTCGCCGCGAAAGCCGCCGAAGTCGGGGTCACCACGCTTCAGGCGCCCGTCACGGGCGGGGTCCACCTCGCCGCGGCGGGCGAGATCACGATCATCGTCGGCGGTGACGAGGCCGTCGCCCAGGCCCAGATGCCGCTCTTCGAGGCGATGGGCGGGCGTGTCTTTTACGTCGGCCCGCTCGGTTGCGCCTCGGACCTCAAGGTGATCACGAACATGCTCGCCTTCATCCATCTCGTCGCATCCGGTGAGGCGCTCATGCTGGCGAAGCGCGCCGGCCTCGACCTCGCGCAGGCGTACGAGGTGATCGCTGCTAGCTCGGGGACGAGCTTCGTCCACGAGACGGAAGGCCAGGTGATCCTGAGCGGCAGCTACGACATCAGCTTCACGCTCGACCTCGCTCTGAAGGATCTCGGGTTCGCTCTCGCGCTTGGGCGCGAGACGGGCGTTCCGCTCACGCTCGCTCAGCTCACCGAGGCGGAGTTCGCTCGCGCGCATGCTCGGTACGGCGGCGAGGCGTGGTCGCCGCTCGTGGTGAAGCTGCTCGAGGACGCGGTCGGCGAGGAGCTGCGCGCTCCCGGCTTCCCGGCGACGCTCGTGTGACTCCGTACGACGGCGGCTACTCGACGCGCGTCAGCCGACGTTGATCCAGATCGCCTTCATGTCAGTGAACTTGTCGAGTGCGTGGATCGACTTGTCGCGACCGAATCCCGACTGCTTGAAGCCCCCGAACGGAGACGTGATGTCGCCTGCGTCGAACGTGTTCACCCACACGACGCCCGCCCGAAGTGCCCGCGCGTAGCGGTGCGCCTTGCCGACGTCATTCGTCCAGACGGCGGCCGCGAGCCCGTAGACGGTGTCGTTGGCGATTCGGAGCGCGTCTTCGTCCTCGTCGAATCCGATGGTAGAGAGGACCGGGCCGAAGATCTCCTCGCGGGCGATCGTCATGTCGTTCGACACGGCGTCGAAGATCGTCGGCTCGACGAACAGGCCGCCGGTCTCCTCGAGCACGCGCTTGCCGCCGAGACGGATCGCTGCCCCCTCGTCTCTGCCCGAGTCGATGTAGCCGAGGACGCGGTCGAGTTGCGTCTGGTCGACGATCGCGCCCATGCGTGTCTTCGGGTCGAGTGGGTCCCCGGGCTGGATCCGCTCCGACACCTTGACCACCCGCTCGAGGAGCGCGTCCTGCACGCTCTCGTGCACCAGCAGACGCGAGCCGGCGTTGCACACCTCGCCCTGGTTGTAGAAGACCCCCCAGGCGATGCCCGTGGCGGCGGCATCGAGGTCCGCATCCGGCAGCACGACGTGAGGTGACTTGCCGCCGCATTCCAGCGCGACGCGCTTCATGTTCGACTCGCCGCTGTAGCGGAGGAAGAACTTGCCGACCTCGGTCGAGCCGGTGAACGTGATCATGTCGACGTCGGAGTGGCGCCCGATGGCCTGCCCAGCCGTCTCGCCGAAGCCGGGCACGATCTGCAGCACCCCGTCGGGCAGTCCCGCCTCGGCCGCCAGCTCGCCCAGGCGAAGGGCGGTGAGCGGCGACTGCTCGGCCGGCTTGAGGACGACCGAGTTCCCGGTCGCGAGAGCCGGGCCGATCTTCCACGACGCCATGAGGAGCGGGAAGTTCCACGGCACCACCGCGCCGACCACTCCGAGCGGCTCGCGAACGATCATCACGACCGAGCTACGATCCGTCGGCGCGACCTCGTCGTAGATCTTGTCCACGGCCTCTCCGTAGTAGGCGATGCACTGCGCCGCGAGCGGCACGTCGACCTTGCGTGAATCGCGGATGGGCTTGCCCATGTCGAGCGTCTCGAGGAGGGCGAGTTCGTCGGCGTGCTCCTCGACGAGCTCGGCGAAGCGCATCAAGACCTTCTTTCGCTTCCGCGGCGCGGCATGCGCCCATACACCTGACTCGAACGCCGCACGCGCGCCTTGCACCGCGCGATCGACGTCCTCCGCATCACACGCCGCGACCCGTGCGATCTCCGCTCCAGTCGCGGGGTTGATGCGCGGAAAGGTCTCTCCGCTGGCGGCGTCGACGTGCTGCCCGTCGATCCACGCACGCGTGCGGATGTCGAGCTCGGCGGCGAGGCTGCGAACGTCGCGCGCCTCGGGAGCTTCGAGATCGGTCATCGTGGTCATGTCTGCTCCTTGGGTTCGGGTGATGCCCGGGACGCCGGCCGTCCGCGGGGCTCGAGAATCGGGTCGACCGGAACTGTATGCGCCGAAAACGCCGATCACGCTCGAGCCGGGCGGCTCGTTTCAGGCTGCGCCGAGAAGCTCGTCTGCGTACGTGATCGAGACGCGCCGGAGCATCCCGCGCTCGTCGGGTTCGTAGTGCCCCATTCTCCACAGGGCCGGCGAGTAGACGTGAACCGAGGTCGAGATGTCCTGCCCGCCCGGATGACGGACGCCGTGGATGTCGGCCGCGTCGAAGTGGAAGTGACCGCCCTCGAGATGCACGTTCGTCTGCTCGCGGATCCAGCCGTCCTCCGCACGCTGAAAGTAGTCCTCGCAGAGCACTCCGTCGCAGACGAAGACGGCACCGCTCGAGCGGTCGTGGTCGTGGTAGCCGGTGTTCTGGCCGCCCACCCAGCAGAGCAACCACACGTCCAGATTGGGGTCGCGGTAGAGCTGCTGGTAGAAGCGCGTCTCGTGGTCGTGCCGCACGAACGGCCGCCACAGCTCATCGGTCGTCCCGATCTCGACGACGAGCCGGGCGAGGTGCGCGCGATCGAGGTCCTGGTCCGGGGTCAGCCGGTCGGCCAGCCACGAAGAGAGGTCGCTCACGTCAGCAACGCAGTCGGTGTCTCGGTCTGGAGAACGTACGCCACAGAATCGCCGAACCCGCGGACAGCATCGAGCGTCGGGCGCGGATCCACGACAGGCGAGTCGCTCCCGTAGACGAGTCGGTGCACACCGAAGGTCTCGATGAGAAGCTCCATCGCCCTGCGACCATACGTCGCGACGTCGAAGTACGTGTTCGGATCGAGCGACGAGCGAACGTCGACGCCGCGATGGGTGAGGCGCTCGAGCTGGAAGGGAGCACCGCCCGCGAGGATTGCGAAGACGATGCGGAGTGCGGGCCACCGGTTTCGTCCGGAGTGGAGCCACGACAGATAAGCGGCTTGCATCTGATTCGGGTAGTCGACCGCCCACTTCCACCAGTCCGGTTGGCTTGCGACCGGCGGGCTCGTGCCTTCTGGATGAACGAAGACGAGGCACTCGCTGGCAACAGCAGCGTCGAGAAGCGGACGCGCGCGCTCGAGGTCGAGGAGTGCCGAGGCGCCAACGCAGATCCCGGCGAAGCCGGTGCGAGGCCGGCCTGGGGCGAGGGCGAGAAAGCGACCGCCACTCGCGGCGACCACCTCGAGCATCTCGTCGGCCCAGATCTCCTGGAGCTCGTCACCCTCCTCGGCACCCAACGCCTCGATGCCGAGGCTCGTCTGAAGCGAGAGTACGGCGATGTCGATGCCGTCGCGGTCGAGGGCGCGAATGCGGGTTGCCGGCTCGTGCGCCGCGAGCTCGACGGGGAAGCGGCCCTCGTGCGTGACGAGCTCGTCGCCAGCGAGAAGAGGTGGAGTGGTTCGGGACCGCAGGGCCGTCACGAAGCGCTCGGGCCAGAGGTGCTGATGGAGATCGTGCGACGCCATCAACCTAGTCAGCGAGCTCGAGCCCTGATCTGACGGCTGCGGCGAGCTCCTCGAGCGGGAGTGGGAGAGAGTCGCCCGGTCGCAGGGACGGGATGTGACTGCGAACGAACTCGTAGGCACCCTCGGTGCCCGTGCCGAGCTGCGGCCGGCCATGCAGGTCGACGGCCTGCGCGGCGACGCAGAGCTCGATCGCGATCAGGTGCGACGCCAGCAGTCCCATCTCGTCGAGCCTGCGCGCGCCGAGCGACGTGAGCGCGGTGCGATCTTCGACTCCCGACTCCTGCATCGTCGACGCGAGCTCGAACGACACGGGCTGGGCGAGGAGGCGCGCTTCGGCTGCGATTGCCTGCGCCGCGACACCCAGCTCGGAGAGCCCGTCCTCCCAAGTGCCCTCGCGGGCGACGAGACCTTCGGTGAGCCCGCTGAAGCGCGGGCTCAGTAGCTTCAGCGTTCGCTCGACCGCGGATGTGACGACGGGTGCGAGCGCGATCCGAAGGAGGTCGAGAGCCATGGCCAGCGGCAGCGAGTCGAAGTTGCCGACCGAGACGATCCGTCCGGCGGCAGGCACGATGAGTGGGTTGCCCTGGTGGGCATTGAGCTCGATTGCGAGTTGCTCCTCGACGAATCGCAAAGCGTCGCGGGCGGCGCCGTGCACCTGCGGCAGGCAACGGAACGTGAGCGGGTCCTGGAGAAAGCGCGCCGCCTCCGGCTCCCAGAGAGCGCTCCCGTCGAGCAGGCGGTGTAGCCGCACCAGCGTCTCCCGCACCCCGGGGTACGGCCGAGCATCTCCGACCGCATTGTCGAGTGCTCCGACGTTGGCTCGGAACGCTTCGAAGTCCAGGGCGCCCGCCACGTCGAACGTGTCGAGTAGCGAGCGCGAGTCAGCTACTGCGAGAGCTGCCTGCCCGGTCGAGAACGCGTTCGTCACGAGAAGCGCGCCGGCCTCACCCGCCGCGAGTTCGAAGTCGCCGAGGACGCCGAACGCGATGTCGGCATTCTGGGCGAGATCCGCCTGCCCCAGCGTCCCGAGCGAGGGTACGCGCGGCACATCTCCGCCCAGCGCGTCGACGAAGAGTCTGGCGAGCTCCGGTCGCGCACCCTGAAAGCCGGCCACGAGGCCGTTGGTGAGGCGGACGAGCGCGGCCCGTATTACGTCGGCGGCCGCCGGTTGCCCTAGCCCTACGCGATGCCCGGAGATCGCCGCCTCGTTGAAAGCAGCGATGTCAGCCCGCTCTACCCGAGCGTCTCGTCGCATGCCCACGCCCGTCGTCACGCCGTAGACGGGCGCGCCCGACACGACGGCCTGCTCGACGACGGCTCGAGCCGTGCGCATGCTCTTCAACGCGTTCGTGGAGATCTCCACTGCCTCGCGTCCCCTCGCAACGCGCACGAGCTCGTCGAGCGTCAGGTCTCTGCCGGTGAGCACGACCGTCATGGCCGGACTCTACGGTGGTTGCGACGCGATCGACGCGGCGGGATCTCCCACGAGGACGATCCATTCGCCACGCCCGCCGACCGCCCACTCACGCCGCTTCCGCGGAAGCTGGATCCCGAGCGTACGGCGTCCATGACGTTCCGGCCACCCAC
>JBOHAY010000355.1:0-8449 GCA_050697935.1 Gaiellaceae bacterium
GCTGCGAACGCATCGCGTGACGTCGCCTCGGTCGGCCACGTATGGGAACGGTGTGGGGGTCGGACTCGAGTCTGACCCCACTCGGCCTCTTCGGCCTCCCTGCGTCCTAGGCCTGCTCGGTTCTCGCCGGCGAATGTGCACCGGACCTCCCGGAGCGACCACTAGGCTCTGGGACGTGAATCAGTGGAAGCTCGTCTGCATCATGGCCCTCGTCGTCCTGGCGATCTGGCTCGGTGGGGCCGCCGTGACGAAGTACTCGCTGGAGCAGATGGCGTTCGTGACGCCGATCGCGGTCGTCGTCGTCGGCGCCACCGTCGGGATCGTGCTCCTGTGGGTGAAGGTCGTCGCCGACTCCATCCGCAAGCGCGGCTAGCGACCCAGGGCCTCGACGAACGCCGTCCGGAGGCGCCCGTACCGTCAACCGTGTGAACGGTGCGTGGACGATCGCTCCCTACGACACTCGAGTTGCGGCCGATCTGGCGCAAGCGTTGACGCTGAGCGACGTCGCAGCGGCCGTGCTCGTCCGCCGTGGGCATGGCGACCCGCAGGACGCGCAGCGGTTTCTCGACGCGGAGCTCCCGGGACACGATCCGCTGCTCCTCGGCGACATGGCGCTCGCGGTTGAGCGGATCCGTGCCTCGATCCAACGCGGCGCTCGCATCTGTGTTCACGGTGACTACGACGTCGACGGCATCTGTGCGACGGCGCTCGCCGTCCTGTATCTGCGCGAGCTCGAGGCCGACGTGGTCTGGCACTTGCCGAGCCGCTTCGAGGAGGGCTACGGCGTGTCGAGCGAGACACTCGATCGACTCGCAGGCGAGGGAGCGGGCCTTGTCCTGACGGTTGACTGTGGGATCACGGCCGTCGATGAGATCGCAGCCGCCAAGGAGAGCGGGCTCGAGGTCGTGGTCACGGACCACCATCGGCCGGGCGCCACGCTCCCCGACTGCCCGATCGTCGCGACCAGGCCGTCGTCGTACCCGTTTCCGGAGCTGTGCGGCACCGGGGTCGTGCACAAGCTGGGCGAGGCGTTGCTCGGCGCAGACCATCCCGCGGTGCGGCGGCACCTCGATCTGGTCGCGTTGGCGACAATCGCCGACGTCGTCCCGCTCGTCGACGAGAACCGTGCGCTCGCCTCCGCCGGGCTGCGAGCTCTGGCGAGCACACGCAGGGTTGGCCTCCAGGCGCTCATGCGAAGTGCGCAGGTCGATCCGGCAACGGTGGACTCCGGTGCCGTCGGGTTCAGGCTCGCACCGCGCATCAACGCCGCCGGCCGGCTCTGCCGTCCGGATGTCGCGTTGGAGCTCGTGCTGACCGACGATCCGGAGGAGGCGCGGCGGCTCGCCGCCGAGCTCGAGGATCTCAATCGCGAGCGACAGGGGATCGAGGAGCGAATCGTGCGCGAGGCGACGGCGATCGTCGAGTCGATGCCCGAGCCGAAACGGCGCCGACGCGGTTACGTGCTCTGGCATGAGGAGTGGCACGAGGGCGTGATCGGGATCGTCGCTTCGCGTCTCGTCGAGCGCTTCAGTCGCCCGGTCGTCCTCGTCGCGGCGTCTCACGACGGCTGGAAGGGCTCGGGACGGTCTGTCGCGCGCTTCGATCTCCATGCGGCGCTCGGTGCATGCTCCGAGCATCTGGAGCGCTATGGCGGCCATCGAGCCGCTGCGGGGCTCTCCATCGACCCGGCACGTCTCGATGCGTTCTCCGCGGCCTTCGCGGCATATGCGGACGCGCACCTGGCGCAGGACGATCTCTACGAGCCGATGGTCGTGGACGCCGTCGTCTCGGCCGAGGATCTCACACTCGATCTCGCGCAGGAGCTCGAGCGCCTCGCTCCGTTCGGTCTCGGAAACCCCGACGTGACGCTCCTGGTCCCGGCAACCCAGCCGCTGGCGCCAGCGACCGTCGGCGAGGGGAAGCACCTTCGCTTTCGCGTCCGGCAGCAGGGGCGCGATGCGGGAAGCGCAATCGCCTTCGGCCAAGGGGGACAGCTCGACCGGTTGCGTGCCGATGGGCTGTTCGACGTCGTGTGCCGTCTCAAGGAGAACCACTGGAACGGCACGGTCTCGCCACAGCTCGTGGTCCGCCGTATCCTCGACACCCCGGACGGCTACGAGGAGCTTCGGTCAGCGCTTGCCGCGCTGTGGCGCAAAGGGGAGCCCTCCTGGACACCAGAGGCGCGTCGCATATTCGGTGAGCTGGGGCTCGAGGGCGAGCACGCGGGGCGCCGGCAGCTTCTCGAGTCGGAGTCTTTCCGAGCGCTCCTCGAGCACGCCGCGTTGCCGCAGGCAGCATAAGCGCTCTCTTTGATACGAGCGACGCGGCCACGAACGCGGCCCCTAGGGATGTTCGCGCGACGGGGATCCGCGCGAACGGATTCCGGTCTTGCGCCAGCTATCTACCGAGACGGCACGAGGGCATCGCGCATAACGAGCGCAAGACGTCGTGCAGTGCGCTGCCGGAACCATCGACGAAACGTGCGCATGGAGTGTCGAGCTTCGTCGTCGAGCGGCATGCTCCTCTCCCGCGTGGGAAGGGGTCGGGAATCCTGCTCAGTACACTGATCGTTATGAGCGTCCTCGACGCGAAGCGGCACCACGAAGACCTCGTCGAGGAGCTGATCGCCGAGGTCGAGGCGTACAACCCGGACGTCGACAAGGATCTGCTTCGCCGCGCGTTCGAGTTCGCCGAACGAGCTCATGCCGGGCAGACCCGCCGCTCCGGCGAGGAGTTCATCCACCATCCGCTCGGGGTTGCGCGGGTGTGCGCAGAGCTCCACCTCGATGAGCAGACGATCGCCGCCGGGCTCCTCCACGACGTGGTGGAGGACACGGGGGCCGATCTCGACGAGCTTCGCGCGGAGTTCGGTGCCGACATTGCCCTCCTCGTCGAGGGTGTGACGAAGCTGACGCGAATCACCTTCCAGAGCCGCGAGCAGGCCGAGGCCGAGAACTACCGCAAGATGATCGTGGCGATGGCGCAGGACGTCCGCGTCATCCTCATCAAGCTCGCCGACCGCCTGCACAACATGCGGACGATCGAGTACCTCGGCAAGCAGAAGCAAGCCCAGAAGGCGCGAGAGACGCTCGAGGTCTACGCGCCGCTGGCCCACCGGCTCGGGATCCACGCGCTCAAGTGGGAGCTCGAAGATCTCGCGTTCCAGACACTGCACCCTCGCAAGTACGCGGAGATCAAGGCCATGGTGGCCGATCAGCGTGCCGACCGCGAGGCGCAGGCCGACAAGGCAGCCGAGATCCTCGGCCTGGAGTTGCACAAGGCGGATGTCCCGGCAGACATCACCGGGCGCGCGAAGCACCTCTACTCGATCTACGACAAGATGGCCAAACGCGGCCGTGAGTTCAACGAGATCTACGATCTGACGGCGCTTCGCGTCATCTGTGAGCGGTCGGCGGAGGAGGGGACGCGCGACTGCTATGCCGCACTCGGGCTCGTGCATTCCCTGTGGAAGCCGATGCCGGGCCGTTTCAAGGACTTCATCGCGATGCCGAAACTCAACCGCTATCGCTCACTGCACACGACCGTCATCGGCCCCGAGGGCAAGCCCCTCGAGATCCAGGTCCGAACGCGCGACATGCACGAGGAGGCCGAGCTCGGCGTCGCTGCACACTGGTTGTACAAACGCGGCCGAGCCTCGAAGGCGGACGACGAATGGCTCTTGTGGGTCAAGTCGCTCATGGACGGGCAGGCTGACGAGCAGGACCCGGGCGAGTACATGCGCAGCCTACGTACGGATCTCTTTGCCGACGAGGTGTACGTCTTCACTCCGAAGGGCGAGGTGAAAGTGCTGCCTTCGGGCGCGACGCCGATCGACTTCGCGTACGCGGTCCACACAGACGTGGGCCACCGTACCGTCGGCGCGAAGGTGAACGGGCGGATCGTCCCACTCCACTACCGCCTGAAGAGCGGGGACTTCGTCGAGATCCTGACCACCAAGTCCGGTCGAGGCCCGTCCAGGGACTGGCTCGCGGTCGTCAAGTCCTCGCGGGCCCGCAACAAGATCCGACAGTGGTATCAGCGCGAGACGCGCGGGGAGACCGAGGCCAAGGGACGCGAGCTCCTCGACCAGGCGCTGAAGGCGCAGAAGCTTCCGTACCGCAAGCTCCAGGGCTCGAGCGTCCTCGCCCAGGTGATCCGGGAGACCGGGTTCAAGAAGGCGGAGGACTTCTACGTCGCTCTCGGCGCCGGAAAGCTCCCACCGGCGCAGATCGTCAACAAGGTCATCCAGCGGCTCAAGACCGACGAGGGTGTGGCCGAACCTGCAATCACGACCAAGCCGCCGAGAGCCAAGACGGCGGTTTCGAGCGACCGCCTCGGCATCAGCGTTCTCGGTGTCGAGGACGTGCTCGTTCGGCTGGCGAAGTGCTGCACACCGGTTCCGGGCGATTCCATCGTCGGCTACATCTCGATGGGAAGGGGCATCACCGTCCATCGCCAGGACTGCCCGAACGTGCGGGCGCTCCAGCGAAATCCGGAGCGGTTCACCGCGGTGGAGTGGGAGGGAGGCGCATCGGCGGGATTCCTCGTGCAGATCGCCGTCGACGCGTGGGATCGCGCTCGACTGCTCGAGGATGTCGCTCGGACCTTCGCCGAGCACGGCGCAAACATCGTGTCTTACGGCGGCGTCGTCGAGGACGGGATGGCACGCAACTGGTACACCGCCGAGGTGGGGGAGGTGAAGGAGCTGCGCTCGCTCCTCACGGCCCTCCGGAACCTCGACGCTGTCTTCGACGCGTACCGCGTCACGCCCTCCTGACGCCGCGGGCCGCCGGTCCTCGTAGGGGGCTTGCCGTCGCCCTCGATCGCGCTCACGTCACGGCGACGCGAGCATCGCCGCACGGCGTCCCTAGCCGCGGATATGCCTAGGAGGGCCGCGCCGGCCGCACGGCCAGCGTGACCTCGATCGTCAGTCGCTTCCCGTCGCGCACGACCGCCAACGACACCTTGTCGCCGGGTCGCCTGGCGTCGACGGCGCTCTGAAGCGCCGCCGCGGAGGTCACCTTCTGGCCTCCGAACTCGATAATCACGTCGCCGCCCGTGGGCCGTTCCAGACCGTCGACGGTCTTCGTGCTGGTCGCGGCCTCGAGCCCGGCTTTCTCTGCCGGGGTGTCGCTCTGGACTTTCGTGATCGCGATCCCGCCTGGGATCGCGATCATCGTGATCCCGAGGTAGGCATGGCGTACTTCGCCGCTCTCGATCAGCTGTCTGGCGATCGAGCGGACCGTGTTGGACGGTATGGCGAATCCGACGCCGTCCGACCCTCCCGAATCGCTCTCGATCTGAGCGTTCACGCCGATCACGCGTCCCCGTCGATCAAGTAGTGGACCGCCCGAGTTGCCGTGGTTGATGGCGGCGTCGGTCTGAATCGTGTCGGTGATCGTGAAGTCGTTGGGAGCGGTCATCTGCCGGTGCAGCGCACTGACGATTCCGCTCGTGATGGTTCCCTCGAGGCCGAACGGGCTCCCCATCGCGAGCACGGCATCTCCCACTGCGACGCTTGCCGAATTTCCTAGACCGAGGGGCTCGAGGAGCGATGCGGGTGCGTCTACCTTGATCACGGCGAGGTCGGTCGACGGGTCGCTGCCGACGAGCTCCGCGTCGAGCGTTGTCCCGTTCCAGAAGCCGACCGAGATCGACCCCGACCCGGCGCCGGACACGACGTGTTCGTTCGTCACGATGTGTCCCCCGAGGTCGAGGACGAATCCGGAACCCTGCGCGCGCGTCGCCGGATCGCCGAAGGACGAGCCCCCAGCCGTGGCCGCGATCTCCACGACGGCTTTCGACGCTCGATCGTAGATCTGGCCGATGGAGAGCCCGTCTGCGGCGGCCGCGGGCTCCGGGTCGCTCACCGTGACCTGACGCACCACTGTCGTAGGATCCTCGCCGAGGACGGTGAAGGCGACGGCGCCGAGGCCGAACCCCAGCACGAGGGCGGCGACGAGGCTTGCGACGATGATCGGTGTGCGGGTGCGACGAGTCTCCATCGTGTCCTTTCTCTCCATGAGTGTGTCGGAAACGAAGCGTCTGCGGTTGAACGAATGCTGAGACACGGCTAAGAAGTCGCTAAGACTCCCGTCTCGGGCTCGGGGGAGCACGCACAATGCGCCGGTGAAGATTCTCGTCGTCGACGACGAGCGCGCCGTGCGCGAGTCGCTTCGGCGCGCTCTCGAGCTCGAGGGTTACGAGATCGAGCTCGCGTGCGACGGCGAGGAGGCGCTCGGGCGCCTCGAGCTCGAGCCCGCGGTGGACGCAGCGATTCTCGACGTCCTCATGCCGGGTGTCGACGGGCTCGAGGTCTGCCGTCGTCTGCGTGAAAACCAGAATTCCGTTCCCGTTCTCATGCTCACTGCACGAGCAGAGGTGGACAGCCGCGTCGCGGGTCTCGACGCCGGCGCCGACGACTACCTTGCGAAGCCGTTTGCTCTCGCCGAGTTGCTCGCCCGCCTCCGCGCCTTGTTGCGCCGCGCCGGGAACGGCGACGTCGAAAGCGACGTCCTGAGCTTCGCGGATCTCGAGCTCGATCTCGGCACGCGTGAAGTGAAGCGTGCCGGGCGCTCGATCGAGTTGACGCGGACCGAGTTTTCGCTTCTCGAGCTCTTCCTGCGCAATCCGCGGCAGGTACTGACACGATCGATCATCTTCGAACGCGTCTGGGGGTTCGACTTCGGTCCCTCCTCCAACTCTCTCGACGTCTACATCGGCTATCTGCGCCGCAAGACCGAGGGCACCGAAGGCCCCCGCCTGATCCACACGGTGCGCGGTGTGGGCTACGCGCTTCGAGAGCCATGACCAACGCTCGCCTTCGGCTCGCGTTCACCAGCGAGAGGGTGAACGGAGACCATGTTTCCTCCCGCGAGGCCCCCTTCTCTTCGAGCGTGTGGGGAACCTCCCGGTTCCCTACACGCCTCCATGCTGATGGGCCGGAGACCGGTCCATGAGCTTTCGCGCGCGCATCGCCGTTTCGACGGCCGCGGCGGTCGCTCTGACCGTTGCCCTTGCGTCTGTGCTCGTCTACGTCGTCGCACGCGAGCAGGTTCGCGCACCGGTTGATGACGCCCTCGAGCAACGAGCTGCCGAGATCTCGCAACATCCTCTCGGCGTGTTCGACGCGCCGGGTGGGGGTACGTTCCTCGCCGTGAGGCCCGAGTTCGGCGAGGCTCGCGGGTATGTCCAACTCGTGAAGTCGGACGGAAGTGTGCTCCTGCCGCCGCGTCAGGACATCGAGCTTCCGATCGACGACGACGTGCGCGCTGTTGCGATCAGAGCGAGCCCGGCGTTCTGGAAGGATGTCGATGTCGACGGGACACACCTCCGCGTGTTCACGTTCGCATACGGACCCGGAGCCGCAGTGCAGGTCGCGCGACCGCTCGTCGAAGCAGACAAGTCGCTCGAGCAGATCGGGCTCTTTCTCCTCCTCATCACCGCGGGGGGAGTAGTCATAGCGGCCGGCCTTGGTCTCGTGGTGGCTCGGGCGGCGCTCACCCCGGTCACGAGACTGACCGAGACGGCGGAACGCGTGACAGAGACTCGAGACCTTTCGGAACGCATCGACGTGAGTGGTCGCGACGAGATCAGCCGTCTGGCCGCGAGCTTCAACACCATGCTGGGGGCTCTCGAGGAATCCACACGCGCACAACGCCAACTCGTGGCCGACGCGTCTCATGAGCTCCGCACGCCACTCACCAGCGTGCGCACGAACATCGAGGTGCTCGCAAGTGATCGGGCTCTCCCCTCCGATGAGCGGCGCAGGCTCCTGGCCGATGTGGTCGAGCAGCTGAGTGAGATGACGACCCTGATCGCCGAGTTGATCGAGCTTGCTCGCGCAGAGCAGACCGCGGCGGAGCCCGAGAACCTCAGGCTCGACGTCCTCGTTGCCGATGTGGTCGAGCGAGCTCGCCGCAACCGGCCGGGAGTCTCGTACTCGACGCAGCTCGAGGAATCGACCGTGCGCGGAGTGCCGACGACGATCGAGCGTGCTGTCACCAACCTCCTCGACAACGCGGCAAAGTGGAGTCCCCCGGGCGCAACGGTCGAGGTGGCTGTGCGGGACGGCCGGCTGGCCGTACGCGACCACGGCCCAGGGATTGCGGACGAAGATCTGCCGTACGTGTTCGACCGCTTCTACCGAGCCCGCTCCGCGCGCGGGATGCCGGGCTCCGGGCTCGGGCTCGCAATCGTGCGCCAGGTGGCCGAGGCTCACGGAGGCGACGTTGTGGTCGAGCACGCCGACGGCGGCGGGACGCGCATGGTGCTGGATCTGCGTACCGCCGTGGGCGCTGCGCCTTAGGGACTTCGCGCGCCGCACGCTTGCGTCCGGCGTACGTATGCACGACGGTCGATTTCGAGCCTGAACGAGGCGGTCGTGACCGCGGGCGTGAGCTTCGAGTCTTCTTAGGGGACTTTCAGGGATCTCTTAGAGAAGGGTGAT